>CAYVFW010000089.1:0-12354 GCA_964450325.1 uncultured Phycisphaeraceae bacterium
GCCGCCAGCGTTCAATCTGAGCCATGATCAAACTCTTCAGTTGATTTCTTTGATCGCTGCCGAAGCAGCGTTTTAATCTCAATAGAAGTGAGAGAACCATGTTACTTGCCGTCAGCCCTTTCAGGCCTTTCAGCAAGCGGTCTCCAACAGAAACCTTCCGGGGGGAAAGATTCTGCTGCCTTCTACTGGCGTAGAAGGATTTGGCTTTACTCGTTCACCTCACACTAGGCGGGTTAGAACCTAGTGTAAGTTTTGCACGAGAGTAAAACGGGTTGGACTGTGAAGAACCAACCCCGACATCGCATTTGGTCAGCTTGTACGGGCTGATGCGATTTATTTGGATAGCGTTCCGTTATGAGCTTGTCGAAGCCCCCAGTCTTGCACTGGCAACGGACGCCACACTCTCGTGCGGAAATCCCAACTGTTCACTTGTCAAAGATAATCACAGAACCCGATGAATGACTTGCGTCACCACTGCCCGTCACCTCGCCGCAAGCTATACGCTTACAGCTAATGATCCGGACAAAGCCCTGATTAGCCGCGGTTTCAGCTGAGCTCCTAGCATGATCCTGTTGTTTCCAACAGCTTCACACTTCGTCGCCCACACCAAAATTCGCGGGGAGAGATATTAAGACTTCCACGCCTCTAAATCAAGCCCGTCACGCAAATCTTCTCATCATTTTCAATGTTCGCCGCGTAACGGCTAACTTCTCACCAACCACGAACCTGTGGACAACATGTCGAAAAACCATCGGATTGACCCTGCGAGCGGTACCATCCACTACCAGTAGCTCTGCGCTCCGCCCGCCACACTACTGCTCGATTCCGTTCCTGAAAATCGAATTGCCTTTGCAAGTTTCGCCGCGGCCCATCGCGGCGTCGCCATCACCGCTTTAGACTTCGTCCGCGCGCGTCTCTCGGAGGCGCCCCGGTTGGCACCTCTTTTTGTGCCGCCCGCCTAGGACCGCGCTCTAACCACGTTGAACCCTTGGCGACACGGAGCTGGTTCCGTCGCCCCCACTAGCTGGCAGGGCTGCACTCTCACCGCTTTCGCTCCTGGCAGCGGGCAAGCATCCCGGAGCAAGGCCGCGCCCTGCTCTCGCCAATATTCCCACCCTTCCAAGCCCAAATGCAAGAACTTCGCCTTGATGTGCGAATCGTAGCGATCGCCGCGTGAAGGAAACCTGTATCGAGTCCATCGTGAGTTACGTGCAGCTTCACCCGCTTGGCGGCCTCACCAGATCGGCGGAACCGCTATGGTATCGCAAAAGTGCTTGTCACCCGTAGTTTCACTCGGTCTTATCGCTGAGTCTGTTTGGTTGAGTTGGTTTCGCTGGTAGAGAAACGGTCGTTGAAGGCGCAGAGGTGACTTCGTAGCAAGTCAGCTTCGTCAACCCTGCGTTCGGTAGGATTGGCATCATCTGAATGCGTAGTCGCTGGCGCGGTCCAGCGATCCACTTTGTTAAGGAGAAAGTCGAATGTTGATAAGTCGTGAGGATCGTTCAGCGGGTCAGTTTCTGGCAGCCGGGGCAACCCAGTCGCGGCGGCTTCACAGCCTGGTAATGTTTTGTGGGCTGGCGCTCGCGGCGAGTTTGAGCATGGGCCAGCCCAAGGAGCAGCTCCCTTCGCCCTCCCAGCCTTCCAATAGCACGAAGGCGACAGCCAAAGACGCGACCCAGCCGGGAGCGAAAAAGGCAGTGAAGACCGCAGCAGACTTACCCCTTCATACTTATACCATCGAGGGGAAGCCGTCGGACTTAATTACGTCGGGTGCGCCATTCAAGGCTCTGCTCGCGCAGGTTCGAGCGGATATCGAGTCGGACCTCGAAGCCTACGACATTCAGGATCGATCAACGCTGCAACAGTTTTACGGCGTGTTGCAGAGTATCGCAACAAGCGAGGACCGAGATGAAGACGCGCTTGGTTATGTTGAGAAGATTCGGGCACTAGAACAAAAAGAATCCAAGAAGCTGATGACCGGTCAGGTACTCCTCGCGTTAGTTGAATCAAAGGCCGCGCCGGGCGATGCACAGGCCAAGACCGATGCGTTCCAGGCGGCGCTGCGTCGGCGGGTGGGCGCGATGCCTTGGGAGAGTGTGCGCGAGGACGTGCTCGCCGCAAAGGGTCGCGCAGAGATGATCTCGCGTGATCTGGTGATGGGACAGTTACTCGGGCAGATCGATCCGGTGGTACAAAGTGCTGGCGGCAAGTTAAGCGGCGAGATCGCTCGCAGCCTCGTTCAAATGGGCGTGATGATTGAGGTCATCCTCCCGTTACAGCCAGCGGTCGCCGCGGTGTACGGAGAGCTGGCAACAGCGAATGCGGTCGAGCTAAAGGACACCTGGACACCCACGCTGGCAACGCTGACCGAAGCCAATAAGGGCACGCCGGTCACAATCGGTGTGTGGGATTCGGGGGTAGATGTAACTCCGTTCACGAGTCAACTTTATGTAAACGGCAACGAGACCCTCAACGGCGCGGACGATGATAAGAATGGATTCGTCGACGATGTCAACGGTGTTGCCTTTGATCTTGAAGGCAATCGGGTACCGCAGTTACTCCACCCGATTAACGAACTTGTAAGCCCACTCGAACTTGTCCAGTCGCACATGAAAGGACTCGGCGACGTCCAAGCAAACATTCAAAGTGCCGAGGCAGATGCTTTCAAGAAGTACGTTTCGGGGCTCAAGCCCGAATCGGTAAACACTTTCCTTGAAGATCTGGGGCTCTATGGCAACTACAGCCACGGCACCCACGTAGCAGGGATTGCCGCGGCGGGCAACCCGTATGCCCGGGTGCTTCCGATACGAATTACATTTGATTACCGCTCCATCCCGACCCTTACACCCAATGAGGCCATGAGCAAGACGACCGCGAAGGCGGCTCAGGACTGCGTAGACTACATGAAAGTTGCGGGGGTGCGGGTTGTTAACATGAGCTGGGGCGGGAGTATGAAGGATATTGAGGGTGCCCTCGAACGTAAGAACGCGGGGGGAACGCCCACCGAGCGTGCGCAACTGGCGCGTAAGTTGTTCGCTATCGAGCGAGACGGCCTTGAGGCCGCGTTTAAGAGTGCCCCAGATATATTATTTATCGCCGCGGCGGGAAACAGCGATAACGACAACGAGTTCGCCCAGATGATTCCCAGCGGCTTTAACTTGCCAAATCTGCTGACTGTGGGTGCGGTAGATAGCAGCGGCAAGGCGACTGGCTTTACCACCTTTGGGAAGAACGTGCGGTTGTATGCGAACGGGTTTGAAGTCAATAGCTACGTACCGGGAGGAAAGCGAATGAAGTTCTCGGGGACTTCAATGGCTGCCCCCAACGTCACCAACTTGGCGGGCAAGTTGTTCGCGCTGAACCCTAAGCTCACCCCTGTTCAGGTTATCGAACTCATGGCCCAAACTTCCGTGCCCATGACTGGCAAGAGCGAGTTGCGAGTAGTGAACCAGAAGTCAGCGGTTGAGAAGCTGAGCAACCCGGGCAAATACTAGTCGGGAATCAACCTGTCGTTGCACCAACCTCTACGTTTATCGCAAGGCGGTTTTCAGATATAGATGAAGCAAACCTCATGCAAAAATCACTCAAGTTTTTTAACTAACGGCTGGACTTCACGTTTCACCTGCTCTAATGTTCAGAGCAGGTGAAAGTGGTAGTTTGGTACCTGCACTTTAAAAATGGCATCCCCCTCCGGCCCCGCGTCCCAGACTCTGTGGATGCGGGGCTTTGTTTTTGGACAAGGTTTTTGGTGAAGTTTCGTACACTTTATTTGCGATTGATTACAGATCGCGAGGTGTATTCAGCGGCAAGCGCGGCCTCGCGGCGACCCACAGGCTTGCCCCGCTGCGGGTGTAAGCATTGCTCGGCTGGGTTGGTTGCGGGCAGGGTGGACGCGAACTGGGTGGATGCGATCTGGTAAACTTATATTTGCGGGCTGCCTGTTTACGATTTTCTGAGGGCACGGGTTCGTTGCAGCTTAAAGGCTGGATTCGAACCTGGCGAGCCGCGTAAACATTTGCAGCGTGTAGGCATTTGCGGCGCGTAAGCATTTGTAGATAGTTATAAGTGCTCGTGGTTTCATTGGGAAACTTCGGGCTAAGGTACGCATGCATGCTGGCGGAGTGTGCTAAAATAAAGCCATGCAAAGTGCCTATGTGCCTCCGGTTGAATACGCTGAAGCTGAAGCGACCGACCCCGGATTCTTGCGTGATGTAGTGGACGGCGCGGCCCGGCTTACGTGCGAACAAGGATTAAAACTCTTCCACGCGCTCAAGCTGCCCTCGCTTGGGCGGTGGGCCGATGCTCGGTGCCGCGTGCTGCACGGTGACTCCCTGCGGACGTACATCATTGATCGTAATATTAACTACACGAATGTGTGCAACGCCAAGTGTACCTTCTGCGCTTTTCGCCGCGATGAGGGGGACGCGGATTCCTACACCTTAACTTACGATCAGATCCTTCAGAAGATCGGTGAGGTGCAGGCTATCGGCGGCACGCAGATTTTGATGCAGGGGGGCATGAACCCCGCGCTGCCGCTTGAGTGGTACCTTACTTTGCTGCGGACAATTAAAGAGAAGTACCCCACTATTCACGTGCACGCCTTCTCACCCCCTGAGTTTGTTGAGTTTGTACATTTTTTCAACCCACCGGGCGATACCTTCGAGGAGAAGGTGCGGTCGGTGATGATTCAGCTTCGCGACGCGGGTATGGACAGTCTTCCAGGGGGCGGAGGAGAGATCTTTGCTGATCCGGTGCGCCGCAAGATCGGCCTTGGGAAGTGCGATGCGCAGAGCTGGCTTACGGTGATGTACGTGGCCCACTCCCTGGGAATGTTCACCAGCGCGACGATGATGTTCGGGCACATCGAGGGATTTGCCGACCGCATCCACCACATGAAACTCGTTCGCGATTGGCAGGATAGAGCGCTGAGCGAGCAGGGCCAGACAGCCCGGGGCATGGGGCACTACAAAGCGTTCATTTCCTGGCCCTTTCAACGCGAAAACACGCCGCTGGGGAGAGTCAAGGATTGGGGCGTCATCGAAAGTGAGCGGCTTGCTCCCTTCCCGGGCGACGTCGTCGCCGACCGATTCAACTGGGGGGAACAGCCCGAAGTTGACTACCGAGATTTGGGCCCCGCCGCGGCGGAGTTTGGCAGGCGCGTGCGGATGGCGGGGTCGAGCGAATACTTGCGAACGCAGGCGATCAGCCGCCTCTTCTTGGACAATATCTATTCGATCGGTAGCTCGTGGGTCACGATGGGTCCGCACATCGGCCAGGTAGGCCTTTTTTATGGCGCCAACGACATGGGCAGCGTGATGATGGAAGAAAACGTAGTAAGTAGCGCGGGGACCACCTACTGCCTGGATGAGGCGGTGTTGTGCCGGCTGATCCGCGATGCGGGTTTCACGCCCGCGCAGCGAGATAATACCTACGACATACTTAACATTCACGCGGGGGCGACGTCGCCCGACCTCACCGTCGCTGATTGGTCAACGCATCGGGCCAAGAAGACGCACCAGCAGGCACCGCGCACGAGCGGACGCATTGCGCCAAAGGCGGTACTTACGGTGAGTGCGAAGGCTTGAGTCGCCGCGCCGCAAGCCCTCTTCGGGCCGTTGTATAAGCCACGCCGAAGCCTATGTGCCTGGTGGGAGCCGTCAGCAACTCCGACGTTTTCGATTAGTATCCTCGCAGCGCAAGCAATTGAAAACGCCGCGTACTTACGCGGCGTTGTTCGATGGTTTTTCGAGACCTGTTTTCGGGGCTGGTTTCTGAGGGCGGGCCAGCGCACTGGGCGACTCAGATCCAGCTTACCTAATAACTCCCGGCACTTTAACAAGCGTCGCCGGTTACTCACCGCGACGCTTGGCCGCAATGCGGGCTTGGTCCGGCACGCGGATTCGCTTGGCAAGGCCGAGCACTTCCATGCCGCGGATCACGAGGTAGCTTAAGTCAAACTGCCACCAGGCAAGCCCGTGGCGGGCAGAGGTGGGGAAGGCGTGATGGTTGTTGTGCCATCCTTCGCCCATCGCGAGTACGCCCATGATGGCGTTGTTGCGGCTTTCATCGTGGCTATTGAAAGGACGGCTGCCCCAGATATGGCAGACTGAGTTGATGCTCCAGGTAACGTGATGCACCGCGAAGACGCGGACAGCACCGCCCCAAATGAACCCCAGGAGTACACCCATCCAGGACATTGTAAGTAAACCGCCAAGGATCGCGGGGATCAGAAGCCCGACAAAGAACCATAAGCCAAACTGGCGGCTGACGCTCTGAACCACAGCATCATTCTTAAAGTCCGGAACATAACGCTCCATGTTGACGGGCTCACCCTTGAAGACCCATCCAACGTGCGCGTGCCAGAAACCACCCAGAACGCCGCGGACACCACCACCGTGCTCATGAGGCGAATGTGGATCACCGGCCTCGTCGCTATGCTGATGGTGACGGCGGTGCATCGAAACCCAATCAAGCACCGGGCCTTCAGCGGCCATGCTCCCTAGCACCGCCCAGAGCCACTTCGTCTTGGGGCCAGCTTCAAATGAACGATGAGTAAACAGGCGGTGATACCCCACCGTAATTCCCAGCCCCGTTGCCAGATACATGCCGATGAAGAGACCCAGATAAACCCAGTTAAAAGCTACGCCCCAGAGCATAACCATCGCGATGATGGTGCCAACCAGGGGTAGGATTACCGCGGAAAAGCTCGCGATCTTCTCGCCAAGCGAAGGGGGAATGACTTCCTCGTGAATGAGGCCGTCGCTGGAAAAGTTCACGGCTCCATTCCCCGGTTTGGCTGTCAAGGGGGGACTTACGATTGCATCCGCGAGCGACGCGGCGGCGGCCTCTAACTGAGCGGCGACATTGGTTTGGGTCATTTATCCTCGATCTTAATACTGAGTGCGGCGCAGACCTATCACTGAAACAAGCGCAACGCTGCAACACTTACATCGCTTTTTCAAAACCGTTCCAAAGTTTCGGACAACTTGCAGCATCAACAAAGCAGACTAGTCAGACTAGCAGAATGAGATTAGTCAGACAACAACGGCTCGCACGAATGTTTACTTGATTGGTCTTTCCTAACAACATTCCTCAAAACACGCTACCAAACTACCAAGACTGGCACTAGAACTGAGACCGAAACTTAGGCGAGGGAGCGCAGAAGTTTTTGACGCGGTGCTGCTAACCGCTCCAATTTTTTGCTCCGCAAAGGGCTGCTTCGCGCACCTCACTGCCTTCACCAAGGTGAGCAATGTACCGTAAAGTAGCAAAACGCCCCTTTGAGGGCGGTGCGAAGGCCTTTGAGCCCGCGCATTCTCCGCCGACTATTGTACGTCGCGAGTCGCGCCGGTGTGCTGTTGTTTGGGTATTTGGTCTCGGTGGTTTCTTGGGGGAAGGCTCGCCGCGATTTGTGGCCAAGCGGAAGTTCTTTGGGCTAAGTGAGGGCGGGTTGATCGTAACGCCTTCACAAAGGCATCTAAAGGACGAAGAGGGGAACCACCCAGGCACTTCTCATAAGCCCCTTAGCCACTGCCCGTTGTAATATATTACATCATACAGAACCCGGGCTGCCGCTGCGCTTCTTACGTCGCGGCCTCTCACCAGCATTGCGACCGGCGTGGAGCGGGCGGTGTCCACGCAACCACACGCGCGAGCAAAGGCTCAGAGCGAGAGGTGATCAGATTCTGCCCCACGACTCTCGTTTGGCGGCTCGTTGATCTCGCGGCACCAATACTCATCTCCTAGCCGAATGGGTTGAGGGCGCCACTTAAGTACATCTGTACTGATAGATTCAGGGGCTGCATAGCCCCAGAGGCGAATGCCTTGGGGAAACCACCGCGCTCAATGAACGCCCAAAGCTCTCGGGATAGAAACACCAGGTTTGCTTAGAGACGGCTTCGCGAGTGAGCATCCTGCTCTGAGAGCGCGCTTCTTAACCACCAGTGCCGGGCATGGTGAAGCGGGGCTATGCACAAGGCTTTTCAGATCGCGGCGTCGGGCGGTGGTACCGTGCTGGTCCGCCAGGCTTCGCCACCGCCGAGCGAGCTGTTCTCGCACGAGAGAAAAGACTAGGAGATTGAAACGTTACAACTGTCCCGGGCTTGCTCGACATCATAACTAAATGCTCCGCGGACCGGGAGTATGCACTGTGGCGGGCGGAGCTCGCTTTTCAAGCGTGCCAGCTCCGGCATGATTGGAGCCATCGACTGCGGCCCGCTGCTAAGCGAGGTTGGAAGCGACGCCGCGCATACGCTCGCCGCATGAAATCACGCGGGCAAACCGGCACCAAAATCGACCCAGCGGGAGCGCACTTATCAGAGAGTTTCTGTAACAGCGCAGGCTCGCGAAGGCCGCGGAGGGTGCGGGCCGGTGCGCTAGTAGCGGTGCTCTTGGCCTCCGCGGCTTGCGGGCTGGCGATAGGGGCCGGGGTGCTCAGCAGCGGCGAAAGTCAACCTCCATCTTCCAACAATGCCATGACGCAAGATACAACCACCACGAGCGAGCCAGCTGCCCGCAACCCCGCGAGTTTCTCAACGCCGGTAGGCTACGAGATTACGTTTGACCAGCGAGGTGGGCAGCTGGTTGACATCACTTATGTAATCGCGGCGTGGGACCAAGAGACCCTTGAGGTCCACCTGCCCGTGTGGCGGCCGGGTCGTTACGAAGTGCTGGATGTGGCGGGCACGGTGCGGCGGCTTGAAGCGAGAGACGCGAGCGGCGCGGTGCTGCCCGTGGAAAAGTTCGCCAAGTCCTCGTGGCGCGTGGCAACGCCGGGAGGCGGGACCGTGCGGATTGCTTATCAAATATACGCCAACTCAATCGCGAACCGCACCCGGCACGTAGACGATACCCACGCGTTTTTGAGCGGGGCCTGCATTTTCTTATATTGCGATGCGATGCGCAACGCCCCGGCGACAGTTATGTTGGACTTGCCGCCAGGGTGGCGCGTGGCGTGCGGGCTTTCGCCGCGGAGCGAGGGAGAGGCAAACGCGTTTGTAGCGAAACATTACGATGAACTGGTAGACTGCCCGATCGAAGCGGGCATTCAGGTTGCCGAACAGTTTGAGGTGAATGGAGTTCCGCACGAGCACGTCTTCTGGGGCCGGACCGATGTGCTGTCCGAGCGCGTGGAAGATGGCACCGCGCCCAAGAAAGAGGAAACGTCGGAGGATCTCGAAACCGCCGACGTAGTGGCGGACGCAGACGCAACGGAAAGCTTATCAAACGATGGTAAAACACCGGAGAAGAGTAGGGTCGAGCAGAGTTGGGCGGAGGCTAGTCAGGACAAGCCGCGTGCGGAAGGTGAGCACGCGCCGGGAGAGCCGCAGCCCCTCGGCGATGAGGCTGAACAAAAGCCCACCTCGCTGGAGCGCATCGTCCGAGACACACAGCGAATTGCGCGGGTGCAGCAAGCGTTCTTCGGTAAACTGCCGTGTGATCGTTACCTTTTCATCACGCACATTGGCGCGGGGCTGGGAGGTGGCACAGAACACCTTAACAGCACGATTCTGCAATGTAAGCCCGATACCTTTCGCGACGCCAAAGCGTACCGAAACTTTCTCTCGCTGGTGAGCCACGAGTACTTTCACACCTGGAATGTGAAGAACTTTCGTCCCAAGGGATTAAAGCCCTACGAGTATCAGCGCGAGAACTACACGACGCTGCTCTGGGTGGCGGAGGGGACTACCAGTTATTACGATGAACTTCTGTGCGTGCGCGCAGGCGTTTGGACTCCCGCGCAATACTTTGAGTCGTTGGCCGACCTCTTATATTCGGAGGCGAACCGGCCCGGCGCGAGGCTTCAATCTTTGGAAGGCGCGAGCTTTGACGCGTGGGTGAAGTTCAATAAGCCCACACCCGATAGCGCGAACTCCACGGTTTCGTTCTACTCCAAGGGTGCACTGGTTAACTTTCTTCTGGACGCGGATATCCGCGCCTCGTCCGGCAACGCGGCGAGTCTGGACGGCGTCATGCGCGCACTCAACGAAAGGTTCCCGCTAGCGGGTACGACAACGTACGATAACGATTCCATACTTACGATTCTGCGCGAACTGACGAGGAAGGATTACAGCAGCTTCTTTGACAGTTATGTTCGGGGGACGGCCCCGATTGATCCGTCCCCCGCGCTGGAGGTCTTCGGACTCGAGTGGAAGCCCGAAGAAGCCCAAGGAGCGGCGAAGGGGGCAGATGAGCCCAACTCCAAGGTCGCCAAGCGAAAGCGACCTTCGACCTTGGGAGTGGAACTGCGCGACACGGATGGCGCGGCGGTGGTGGTGAGCGTGAAGGCGGGTGGCCCCGCGTTTGATGAGTCAATGCCCGCGCAGTGGCTTTTGGCCAGCGATCAGATCATCGCGTTGAACGAAGTCCGCGTCCACACTGCCGATATCGAAGCGATGCTGAAAAGATCCCAGCCGGGAGAGACTATTAATATCACCCTCTTCCGCCGAGAAAAACTGATTACTCTCCCGTTCGTACTCGGCAGCGGTCCTGAACCAAAGCAAGGTTTGCGGCGCGTCAAGACCCCGACTTCCGCCCAACGTGCCGCGTACGAGTCATGGCTGGGGCAGCCGTGGCCGAAGGATAAACCCAAGAAATAGACCAGTTTTGCCAACGTTTACCTCACGACCTATCGATCCGACTCGCGCCAAACCGACCCACCTAAGAAGCCTCCTGCTAGAATCAAAGGCCGCGTCCGCACCGCTCTCAAAACCAGTTGAAAACCACTTGAAAGCCCTTTGAAAGCCCTTTGAAAGCCAGTTGAAAGCCACTTGAAAGCCCAGTTCAAAACCACTTTCGCGAGCAAACCTGCTAGCCGGAATACTTCATGCCAAAGCCATCTCGCCCGTAGCCGCGAACGCCCAACTGCCTAAAGCGTAAAGGTTATTCCGGTCCGCGCCCTTCATCGCCTCAGCCTCACTTAGCTTATTCACGATTCTGATCCGTGAATCCTGGGTTCGCTGCATCCTCAAGACCGCTTAACCGCGACCAGCGACCGTCCAGACTCTCACCGTCGCTAGATCAGGATTCGGGGAGCATTTCACCCGGCTCACGGCGCAATCTTCCCCACCAGCCCCGCCACGGTCGCGACCAGTTCGTGCGGATCCAAGGGCTTGGCGATGTGCGCCTGAAAGCCCGCCACCAGAGCGCGGCGTTTGTCTTCGGGGGCGGCGAAGGCCGTCACGGCCACAGCGGGGAAGTCTTTGCTGGCCCGGGACTCGCGCACACGACGCATCATCGCGTAACCGTCCTCGCCGGGCATCCCGATGTCGCTCACCATGACGTGCGGCACTTGTGCCGACTCATTAGCCTCGACCGCCTGCCGGTGCCCATCCTCCGCCGACGCGGCCAGCAGCACCGCGGCCCCGGCCTTTTCCAACACCGTGGCCGTCATCATCCGGGCGTCTTCCTCGTCGTCCACCACCAGCACGCGCACACCGTCTAAACGCGGCGCGTGCATGGCGCGCAGGGTGTCCGTGCCCGGCGTCGCCGCGGTCTGCGGCGTGGTGGGGAGTTCCAGCGTGAAGGTCGCGCCTTTCCCCTCTCCCTCGCTCGCCGCAAGAGCGCTCCCGCCGTGGGCTTCGATGATGTGCCGTACGACCGACAATCCCAGACCCAACCCGCCGTACGAGCGCGTGGTCCCCTCGCCCGCCTGCTTGAAGCGCTCAAACGCGCTCGGAAGGAACGCGGCGTCAATACCCCTACCCGTGTCCGTGACCGTGATCCGGGCGATGTCGCGCCGACCTTCCATCGCTCGCTCCACGCGCACGCTCACCCTCCCGCCCTTGGGCGTGAACTTCACCGCGTTGCTCAGCAGGTTCGAGACTGCCTGCTGGAGCCGGGACGAATCTCCGAGAACCCAAACGCCCCTCTTCCCATCGGCCCCGCTCTCGTGTGAGGCCTCCAACGTCAGACCTTTGCCCTCCGCCGACGGCCGCGCTGAGTCCACCGCCGCGTATACCAAGCTCGTCAGCTCCAGCGGGCGCGTGTCGAGCACGAATTTGCCCGAGGTGATGCGAGCCACGTCGAGCACCTCCTCGATCAGCTTCCCCTGAACCCGCGCGTTGCGCTCTATAACCGCCAGCCCATGATCAATATCGACGCGAACGAGCTTGCCGTCTGCGGGCGGTTTGGTGCGCAGCAGCACCGCCCAGCCCAGGATGGCGCTGAGAGGAGTCCGCAGTTCGTGGCTGAGAGTGGCAAGAAAGTTGTCCTTGCTGTGGTTGGCGGCCTCGGCCTCGGCGCGCGACTCTCGCTCGTGTGCTTCGCTCTCCCGCAGCGCCTGCTCCACTCGCTTGCGTTCGGTGATGTCGGGGCTGCTGCCCACCATGCCCAGAAACTCGCCGGAGGCGGAGA
>CAYVFW010000090.1:0-9709 GCA_964450325.1 uncultured Phycisphaeraceae bacterium
CTCGGTACCCGCCCTCGCTTCAGCCCCGCTCGTGCTGGGTTTGGCCATGACACCAACTTCCGCACCGACCGATACGAGCCCGCTAACAGTCAAAGAGCTCGATGAAACGGCGGCGAAGCAGGTGGCTGCGGGTGAGGGTCTCGGCAGACGGGTGGGTGGCGGAATGACTTGGATGACGATCTCGACGGTGGTCACGCGATTCGCGACCTTTGTCGCTCAGATTCTCATGGGGTGGTGGTTAGAGCCGGAGGATTTCGCACTGTACGGGACGGCTACCGCGGTTTCGGGGTTTTTGATGGTGTGCCGCGATATGGGCACGGGTTACATTTTGGTGCAGCGGGGACGAGAAAACTACGAGAGCAATGCAGGGCCCGCGTTCTGGCTGGGGTTTACTTATAACTTGGTGATGTGCCTGGTGACGATGGTGGTCGCGTATCCGCTCGCCACGCAGGTGTACGACGCGCGAGAACTAGCGCCCATGCTCATCGTCATGGCGGCGGCTTTACCGTTGGGAGCCGTATCCAATGTTTTGTATTCGCGACTGCGGCTTGATTTACATTTCAAAGCTTTCAGTGCGGTGACCACCGCCTCGGGCTTCCTCCGTCAGATCTCGATGATACTGCTGGCGTGGTGGGGCTTCGGGCCGATGAGCTTCGCCTGGCCCGTGCTGATCTATAACATAAGCGATTGTCTGCTGCTCTGGTGGGTGACTCGCGACAGCCCTTGGCGGCGGCCCCCCGGCCTCTCCCGCTGGGGTAGCTGGGTCAAAGATGCGATTTGGCTTATGATTACATCGCTGGCTAACTTTGGTATGGACTGGGGTGCCTACCTGGTGCTGGGCCCGATTCTTGGCGCGAAGAACCCGGTGATTGGTTATTATTTCTTTGCGTACCAGATCGCCGCGCAGATCGGGATGATCCTGGCGTTCAACTCAACGGTGGTTTTGACGCCGGCGTTGCAGCGCTTAAACGAGGACATTCCGCGCCAGTGCGCCGCCGCGTTGCGGGCGCTGCGCTCTCTTATGCTCGCGGGAAGCGTGGCCAGTTTCGGCCTTGCGGCGATTATGGCACCGCTTGAGCACCTTATCTGGCATGGAAAGTACGCCGAGTCGGTCTGGGCGATCGTCATCTTCGGCATGTTCTACCCGTGGCGGATCTCTTTGGGGCTTACAACGAGTCTGCTCACAGCGCGAGGTGAGTACGTTCGGCTCGCGGCGATCAGCACCCTCGAATCGCTCGGTCTGATGGCCGCCGCGTTCATCGCTGGCCATTATCATCCCACCGCGGCGGGCATCGCGTGGTGGACCGGTGGTTGGGTGCTCATCAGCAGAGTCGGCGCAACACTCTACATCTTTGCCCGATTGCAAACCTCGCCGTTGCGGGTACTCCGGGCGATGGCTCCGCCTTGGTTGATTTGCCTGGGCGGCCTGGCGCTTGCGCTTCTACTCTCACACCAGTTACAGTTAGGGGAAAGCGTGGAACGGGGGCTAGCGTCGATGATTTCCGGGAAGTGGGCCCAGCAAGTCGCATCGCGCGGGGCAGACGTGGCCGAGATACTTTTGTACGGATCTGTGTGCGCGGGATTCATGCTCGTCGCGGCTCGCATCTTCCTCCGGTCCGCGCTGTTGGACATGATAGAGATCGCGCCGCGCCGGCTTCAGCGGGCGCTCAGGCTGGGTTTGGGTCTTCGGTAGACTTATGTTTTTTCGCCGACTGCTAACACTCTGTTTTTGGCTCGCTGCCACTATCGCTGGCGGGACATGGCTTCTGTGGGCGCTTGGCCAAATCTTCAACGACAGCTGGCACCTCACCCAGTATTTTTACTGGCTGCCTACACCCATCATTCTTGCTGGAATGGTCGCCGCGGGGACCATCCTCTTGCTACTTTTGTTTGCGATCCGCGCGCTTGACCGGCGGCACCGAAGCTCAGACGGCGACCCGGGCGTTAACGAAAGCGTTGGCCGAAAACATGACACAAGCTCTGACCAGGCAAAGAACGAAACTCTCAGCCCCGCGCTCGACGCTCCGCCACAGCCGCTCGTAAACCTTCCGCGCGCGGGTCGGCTTTCCTCGCGGCGAAGGCTCATGACTCCCGCGAGACCGATGCGCCAAGCCGTTCTGGCAATCTGGGTCTGCGCGTTGCTCTGCCTGGCCTGGTCATGCTACGAGCAGCGGCTCTATCGTTATATTACATCATCGGGGACTAAGAACGCGGCTCTCGTGGCGAGATCAGGCCAGGAGACTAGACAAGCCAGTGAACTCAAGAGCCAGATTGTCGCGGCGGCCGAACCCGCGAGCAGCCTTGAAACGCGGGCGCAAAGCCTGCGGGTACTGGCTTGGAACCCCGCGACTGATTACATCGATGACTTCGCCGAGCGGGTAGCGACTGTGCCTGCGGATGTTCTGGCGATTACCAATCGGCCGGGGCACACCAAGTGGGATGCGCTTCGCGACCACGTCGGCGGCGCGCGGTCAATGGCCCGGTTCGGGCGGCTTACGATCATCAGCCATTTCAGAGTGGTGAGTTGGGGTGGGTGTACATTGGGCATAGAGGGAGCCCGCAAGCAAACAACGGTTTGGCGTGGAGGCGGAGAGGTCTCTCAAGATTCCGGCGAGGGTTTCTTCGTCGAGCTTGACACCACCGCGAGACTGGGGCGCACCACGACTATCTGGATCGTAGATATCCCCTCCGACATTGGTTTACATCGCGACCGCGTCTTCTCGCAGGCTTCCCAAGCGCTTCGCGAGTTTCGCGGTCCGGTCTTTGGCCGCAGCGATGCAAACCTTGACATCGCCAAGCCTATCGCGCCCTCCTCGGCGGGCGCTGGCGCGAATATTGGCTTCCCCTCCGCTGACCTCATCGTGGGCGATTTTAACACGCCGCGTGGCTCGCGGTCAATGCGCCGGGTGGTGGGAGATCTTGATCACGCTTATGACCAGGTGGGCCGCGGCTGGGCTGCGACTTGGCGGCGCGATGTTCCATTAATAGCGATCGATCAGGCATTCGTCGGGTCTTGGCTTCGGACGGTAACGTACAGCATCCGCGATATGGGAGCGGGGAGCCATCGCGCTCAGGTGATCGAGGTGGAACGCAGGCAAAAGTGAGTTATGTTTTGTTAAATAACTTCTGTTTTGCTGGAGCTTGGCGGCGCGGTCGCGGCATACTTACAACGCATGACCCCGGCATGCACCAATAACTCGAAAACAAAGATGCCCAGGACTACCAAACTCAATGGGACGGCCCACCCAAGCAGGGTGCCAATCGACGTGACATTCAGGCCTAGCGGGCGTAAGTCCAGCGTGGCGCTCAGGGTGACCGGGAAGACGTAGCGCAGGACGTACATCGCCGCGAGCGCGAAGAGCGGTGCCAGCGCCAACGCAAGCCACCCGATCGACGCGTGTGCGCACACCTGCCAGGCACCCGCTCGCGTCAACCGCCACTTACGGCGCGATGCGATAAAACGAATGCTTAAGTACTCAAAGTAAGTGGCCCCGATGAGTACTGCGGTTACCACCGCAACTTGCACGGGAAAGACCCACGAGATGGTGAATAACTCACGTAGCGGGTTGCTCGCACTTCGCAGCAGTGAGCCTAGCCGCGCGGTACGCACAGGATCGCCAATTAGGGTGCCTGTCCAAGGTAATACTAATGCAACGGCCGCCAAGAGACAGTTGATAGAAATGAGCAGAAGCCCGCGGCGGGGCGCAATCGCTATGCGGCCGAACAGCTGTCGGGGCGAGAAGAACGTAAGTAAGGCAGTCTGATACCAGCCGCGGAGCGACGGGCGCTGCTGCCACGGCGAACCGGGGCGAGATTGCGGATGTGATTCAAGCACAGATTGGCCGCACTCTGGGCAGTTATCGTGAAGCTGCAAACTCTGCAGATCATAACCGCACGCCTCACACAGCGGCTTGTGCTCCTCGTGGCTAGCCGTCATGGGCAGAGCGACCAACGCGGTGTTTGCAGAAGCGGACTGGGTCACGTATAGATATACGGGCTACAGGTCAAGATGGTTTCACAAGCAGACCCGGTGTAACGCGCCGTTGTGACGCATCAAAACGGCACAGGGGTTAGCGGCGGGCGCGAGGAACGCGGGGGAAGAGGCGCGTGCCTTCAAGCTGCTGGAGGCTTACACCCCCAGTGGTAGTTGTAATAAAACCAACGATCTTAACTACCCCGCCGTTTACCTGCAAGATGGGAGTACCAGAATCGTTGGGAACGACCCCGGCGGGTGCGGCGGGCGTGGGCGGGCCGATGCGGAACTTATTCTTGTCAAAGGACGTCACCGCGACACTTCCCGCCAGCGGGGTGCCTTTGCTCACGGGTGTGGAAAGCTGCACGGCCACAGGCCCCCACGACACAACGCTGAGTACTGACCTCTTGTTAACTTTCGCCTTCATATCAACCACGGCTGGGGCGATGTGGGTCACCGGAGTTTCGAGAATGCCGATCACTACATCATCGGTGTCTTTGCGGCCGGTAGGGAAGATCCATTCCTTAACTCTTACATGGTGAAACGAGGCGGGGTTGTCCGCCGTACCCACCAAGCCATCCGGCGTCCTGCGAAACCGGATCGTAAATGCACCCGCCGTGCCATCAACCGATCGCCGATTGGGGAAGTTTCGATTAATAAGATGTCGCGGCAGCACCACACGATTCGCCGCGACCAATGTGGCGTTGCCAAAGACATTGTTAATCCCGACCCACTCGGTCAGCGTTACACCCGCCACTGAGTCAAATCGAGTGTCGTTCGGAGCGATCCCCACGCCCCCGGAAATCGCCTGCGCGCATGAGGCAGCCAATCCGAGTACGGCAGAGCAGAGGATGGTCAATGAGATGCGCATTGACAACGGTATCGGCCTCCAAATCTGAGGGCTTGGCCATGAAGCCAAAACCTGCCTTAATCTTCAGCCAATAACAACATTATCGGGCTACTCTATCAGCAAGTGAGAAAAGGGCACCCAAGACCATGCGCTGTTTGGCGTCCGGACCTTGGGGCACAAGGGAACGTAATATGAACCGGCGCGCACCACAAGGGATAAGGGCGACCTGGCTGATACCGCGCTTGGTCGCGGCCGTTACTTGTCTGCATGCTTTTGCGTTGGCACGGGAATACCCAACCACGCTGCTTGACCTTCAGGTAAGCAATGACGGCATTCACTGGGCGGATCAAGTACAAGCTTTACCGGGCTCGCAACTGCAAGTTCGCGCGACAGTGACGTTACTTCGGCATGGGCCGAGCAGTTCAGCAATCGGTCTGGCCTCCATCCAGTTTCAGCCCACGATCGCGGGATGGATTGCGGGTGAAGATAACGTTGAACCCTTTGCCTCGGCCGGGACGAATGCTACCGGTGGAAGCGTGCCCGACGCCACGGGGCTAAACGTTCCTACGGGTCGCATTCGGCCCTTTGCATTCACCGGCCCCACCAACCTTGATCCTTACATCGCGCACGAACAACAGTTTGCCGGACGTGACTACGTCCGATTGGCGAGAGCGAGCGCGTTTGAGTGGCCACACCTTGAGAGCACGAGTAACTCTGGGGGACTGGTGTGCAACCAACGATCCTTCAGCAATGTCGCGCACGATGATCAGTTTCGCTTCGCCGCACAACTTCAGCATGTAGTTATTTTCAAGTTTGCGCTGCGGATCGCCGCGTCAAGCGGCCCTCGCACCCTCGATGTTGACGCACCTCTGACCGGACTGAGCACAGATTGGCAGACCGGGGTTCCAGAGGCAACTTGGTTCTCAAGCATCACCGATACCTATGGACAGCTTCGCGCCGCCATTTCCGTCGATCCGGCGAGAATCCAAATCGTGCCATCACCAACTGTGACCCTAGTGGGAACCGCATTTTTAGGAATCATGGTCGCCCGCCGCCGGAGCCGCGTCCTTCGCAACGAGTTCTAACTCTCTATGATGTATCCCGGCCACATTAAATCGCGGGCACATGCGCGGCAGGTTTGAGAAGAGAGATGATAGAAGGAAACCACAAGACGACACAGATTATCTCGCGCGCTCTTGTCATCGTCAAGACGGTGCGGGTCGCGCTATCCGCCAACCGAATCACGGCTGTGAAGCGAGCGGCGATCGTTGACCGGTGCGGTTCTTCCAGTTACGTTGCCTCTCTACGAACTGCACTCGCTGTCGGGTCAGTCTGCCTGAGCGCCACCGCGGCCGTGACAACCGCCCACGCGACCCAGAACGTCTCCGCACCAAGCGTTACAGTTGAAAATCTCGAAGTATCTGCCGCGTCGGCAGGCGCGCGGCACCTGTCCGGCAATGCAAGCGAGCCTACCCCCTCAAAGGTAAGTCTACTAGATTTAAGCTCACGGGTGCAGTTGCTTACGTTTACCCGGGCCTTGGCAATGACGACAATGCCGATCTGCCCCGACCATGCGCCTATGTGGAAAAAATGGATCAGCGATCCAACGATTTTCGGCAGGGTGGGCGTAAGAGAGATTCCACGCGAAGCGCTCAGCATTCTGGCCGAGCGGGGAGCCCAAGCAGATAAAGATTATGTTCACTCGGACCTCCCCGTCTCCAAAGCCGGGAGCCACCTGACCGCTCGCGAAGCCGACGACATCTCCGCGGCATGCTGGACTCACCTGCTCACGCGGCGTGCCGTGATACACGCGATACACGTGATACAGATGCACCACTCGGATTGGCAAGCGCGTGCAGATGAGTCGTCGATGCCCGGCCTGGGCTCGGCTCGTGCGCCGCTCACGATCGCGGAGTTATTAACTGCGTCAAGCAGCGGCGTTTGGCGGCTCGCGGCTGTCGCGCAAGCGACCGCGCCGACCACAGTGCCGGACCAAGTCAACAGTGAGGTAGGAACCGAAGTTACTATCGCTCGCGGTTGGCGGCGAGAGATGCTCTTTCCCGATGTGGCTCTGTTACTTCGAACGAATAAAGCAGCTGCACCCGCGGTGGCCGGCCCCCGCCCTCGGCAATAGCCCGGCTGCTCGTACCTCGCGAGTGGCCGTAGTACCCGTCCCCCACAACATAAGTTTGGTTGACATCGCGAGATGCACCTTGAATCCGCCGCGATTACTCGCCAGGACCCAAGAACTTATCAAGAATGGTGGCCGCCGCGCGAGCGGTATCTTCTCCTAATGCCTGGGCCTCGGCGATGACTGGCGCGCTCAGATCGCCCGGAAGCGTTCGCGCCGCAGATGCCCGGTGCTGCGCATCCACCTGAGACTGTGCGGCAACCAAAGACGGTCGCGCAAGACCCAGTTGACGGCCAAGCCCGTTCAGGGAGTCACCGGCCCAGGAAATTACGCTGAGGCCACCCCGCACCGCCGCGTTCGGGTTTGCGGCCGCCACCAGACATCCGGCGATCAACGTGAATGCGAGCAATCGAACGCGCGGGTAGCGGGCACGGCGGCGAGCGTGGTGCAATCGTAATAAGCGGCGTGCCTCAATTCGGCGCAGCACATCAACCCGGACACGAGGGGGGGCCGCATGCCAAGGCACGCTTTGCGCATCAGAAAGCGCAGCGTCAATGCGCTCCTGCTCGTCCAAGGCGCCCGCGCGGTCGTAAGCACGCGCGGACCGTAGACGGTCATCAACAGAACGAGAGACTCGCCACGCCTTCCACCAATCAAAGTTTAACATGGTGGGACCTCTTTCGGATTGGCGGATTGCCCGCGAGGATTGCCTAATGTTTCGCTCTCGCCAATACCCCGCTCCAACGCCGCAGCGGCCAGGGTCTGCCGCGCCCGGAATAACGTGACCCGTACGCCCACCTGCGTTCGCCCCATCACCCGAGCGATTTCACCGATTGACATATCTTCAGCATAACGTAACCAGATTGCGGTGTGGGCTTCCTCGCACAGAGCTTCTCTCGCCAGCGACCAGAGCCGCGCACCATCGCGCTGATCGTGTTCAAGTTGGTCACGACTTTCGCTGGCAGCCGCGGCCATATCGGCCTCGTCAATGTAACCCGTGGGGCGGCGGCGACGGTGCTCGCTGACCGCAAGCCGCGTTGCGATTGTAAATAGCCAGGTGGAAAACCGCCACGTCGGATCGTAACTTTCAATCCGCTCCCAGGCACGCACAAACGCCTCCTGTGTGAGGTCCTGGGCTAACGCCCGGTGCCCGACCCGCCGAAGCAAAAAGTTAAACAGCCTACTTTCAAACCGACGAACAAGCTCTTCATACGCCGCGACGTGATCGCGCTTGGCCAGCACCGCTAACTCCTCAGCAGTCCGCTGCGCTAGCGTCGCGGCCATCGGCGGGGGCGCAACTTCGCCATGAGCGGAACCATGAGCGGCACCATGAGCAGCACCAGGCAGCCGCGCTGGGCCAAGCTCAAGATCATGTGAACTAGGCAAGGGGCGATCACTCACCGTGGCACACTACCTTCAGGCCGCTGCGATGCCGGCACCTTCGCGGGCACCTCGCCGCTTAGCTCATTTGTATGGCTCTCTGCGGCTGCCGATGTCCCCGACGTTCCGACACCCCGATCCTTCGCCGCTTTCGCTTGACGGCCCGACTTAGAGGCGCTCGACCGCTCCAACAACGCGTCAACCAAGTCTCGCACCACTTGGCCGTCGTGTTCAGAAGTAACGATGCAATCATCACCTTCCACCGCGGTTCGCACCGCCCGAACCGACATCGCGATCGCACTGGGCGACGGTGCCGCGTTACCCGATGCCGCCCCCGATACCCCACCCGATGCTAAGGCCGACGCCGAACGAACTGACTTCTGCTCCTCCATCACGCTTACGAACATAAGCATGCTTTGCACCATGCGCTCAACGCGCTGCGCACTCTCCGCGCTGTCGGCAATCAACCGCGCACGAACGTAAACCCGGTTCTGCCCAGGCTCGCGGCCCGCATCAAACACCATCGCACGGGTCGATTGTAATATTTCGGCCTTTGGGTTCGCCTCGGTCGACCGCCGAAGGTCCCCGCAAAGCCCAAAGACTACCGAGCCCGCACCGGGCACCGCATTGGGCAACAAGCTCGCAACACTCGGCCGTGCCCTCGTGTCGCCCGAGGTCTCTTGACCATTTTGGTCTGCCGCGGCGTCGATGTTTGAAACAGCATTCCCCAGCGCCCGCATTCCACGGTCGAGGTTTCGTTGGCAATCTGAAAGTATCATCAACCGTTCGCCATCGCGGCGACCGGGGTGTACCGCCGCGTGCATCTGCTTTCCGAGCGACATCCACCGATGGATAGGCACGCCCCGCGGACTTAACTCCATCCGATACGTCTGCGGATAAGCCGCTTGTAGAGAACTCCCTGTCTGATCCAACGCGGCGGTAGTTGTTAACACGACAACACTATCATCGGCGTCATCGGCGACGGCGTAAATCGTCAATCCCTTGACATCGCCCCCGACCGTAATTCCCAGATCCTGCTCAAGCAGTCGAAGCGGAGCCCGGGCAGCCGTCGAGATCCGGTGTAATATGTAAGCACCCGCCGCATCCGCCCGCATCGCGTCCACATCAAGATGAACCATCCAGATCGCCGCGGAATCGACCACCGAACGGTCAAATGGACCAGCACTCGCCGCCGACCCGGCCCCAAGGGCAAGGACTGCGATGCAGGCGAGTTGACGGCTAAGCCTCATCATCTGTAACAGCTATCGACGCAAACTTCTACAAAAGGATTCCAAGCTTCGCGAACCACACTCGTCTCCGCAAAACATCCGCAGCCCCGGCGAAAAAACCCATCCCAAAAGCCCATCCCAAAAGC
>CAYVFW010000090.1:9809-12246 GCA_964450325.1 uncultured Phycisphaeraceae bacterium
CAAAACATCCGCAGCCCCGGCGAAAAAACCCATCCCAAAAGCCCATCCCAAAAGCCCATCCCAAAAGCCAGCACAATCCGGGGCTCTCCCGTAAAAGCATATGCCTCGCTACGCATACGCCCTCTTCGCGCTTTTTTCGTCCGCCCCGCAACAGCCTCCAGCATTTGTACCCGCTCAAGGGCGCGGCCGTTACGGTTTCAAAACGCTCCTCATCCCTTATTATACATCGACAGTGATCGATGCAAGCCCGCCAAGGAAGTTTGCTCACCATTCGCGGCCAATAACCCTTCTCCGACGACGCGCGCAACGGTCGGCCTAGCTATCCCGAAATAATCTCGCCGTCAAACGACGGAATCCCTAGGCGAAACCACTATTCCAAGGTAAACTTTGAGACAAGGCGGTAAGCACTTCCGCCAATCTGCACCGCTGGGAAAAAGGGAAGACATTACAATGGTAGTTTCTACGCACTCTCACGCTTTTGCTGCGCTCGCACTCTCTTCGCTGGCCGCAATCGCCGCTGCCGACGTGGTTACAGAATGGAACGAGGTGCTGCTCACCAGTATTCGCGACACCAGCACCGGCCCCCCGATCGCTGCCCGCACAATGGCGATGACGCAACTGGCGGTCTTCGAGGCAGTCAACTCGGTCGATCGTAACTACGCGCCGTACAAAGGTTACTATGCCAACCCCGCCGGCACGAGCAAAGAAGCCGCCGCGGCTCAAGCCGCTCATGACGTTCTAAAAAGTGCCTACCCCGCCCGCAGCGCAATTTTCGCCGCTCAGCTCGCCACCTCGCTTTCGTCCATCGCTGATGGTCCAGGTAAAACTGCGGGCATTGAGCTCGGCCGCCTTGCTGCGTCCGGCATGGTTCAGCGTCGAACAGGCGACGGCTCGCAGTTAAGCGTCTCGGTTCCGGTTGGAACCCTTCCCGGCCAATGGCGTCCCACCCCCAACGGTAACTTACCCGGCGCGTTCGCCCAGTATGCAGCCACCACGCCTTTCGGACTTACATCGCCCACACAGTTCCGCCCCGCAGCGGCCCCCTCGCTTGATTCTGCGGAGTATGCCGCCGCGACCAACGAAGTGAAAGAGCTCGGATCCGCTACCAGCGCGACCCGAACCGCAGAGCAGACAGATATCGCCCACCTCTGGGCTTTTGGCGCGGGTAGCATGACACCACCCGGCGCTTGGAACAAAATCGCCCAACAAGTTGCGAGTGACTCATTGCTTACGATCGATGAATCCGCGCGCATGTTCGGTCTGCTAGGAATGGCACAGGCCGACGCCGCGATAGCATCGTGGGATTGCAAGAATGCTTACGGACTCTGGAGGCCGATCAGCGCCATCCGGCTTGCCGACACCGATGGAAATGCTTCAACCGATCCCGACGTTGGCTGGACGCCGCTACTGGTTACTCCAAACTTCCAAGGCTATACCTCCGGGCACAGCACTTTCAGCAGCGCGGCCGCCGCGGTGCTCGCCTCAATCGTCGGCGATTCATTTAACTTCAGCGTGACCGGCGCGGGGATTACCCGTAACTTCGGCAGTTTCTCCGATGCAGCCGCCGAGGCGGGCATCAGCCGCATTTACGGCGGTATTCACTTTTCGTTTGACAACACCGAAGGACTCGTGTGCGGTCAGCAAGTGGGTGAGTACGCCGCGGATACCTATCTGCTGGTTCCCTCCCCCAGCGCGCTCGCTCTCGCGGGCCTTGCCGGACTGCTGGCGACGAGGCGGCGCCGGATGTAAGCCCAATTGCAGCCCAATCGAAGCCCTGCCGCCGCAGGTACGAGTGACCGGCCGCCTTCCAGCATTCCTACATTCCCCGCATGATCCACCCCGCGGCGTGGTGCATTCCCATTGCGTTTCTTGCCGGGTCAATCCCCACCGGCCTGCTGATTGGCAGGTGGAAGGGCATCGACATTCGCCAGCACGGCTCAAGAAACATCGGGGCCACCAACGTCGGGCGGGTCTTGGGCAAGAAATACTTCGCCCTCTGCTTCTCAATCGACTTCTTAAAAGGGCTGCTGCCCCCGCTCGCAGCAGGCTATTGGCTCGGTGTCTTAGGTTCGCTCGATGCGCCCTTGGAATCAGCCGTAATCTGGTTGGCGTGCATGTTGAGCACGATTCTGGGAAATGTCTTCAATCCTTGGCTGAAGTTTAAAGGCGGTAAGGGTGTTGCGACCAGCCTGGGCGCGCTACTGGGCGTCTTTCCGCCACTCGCATTGCCGGGCCTGGTGGTGCTTACGAACTTCCTGATTATGTTAAAACTATTCCGGTATGTAAGTCTTGCATCCATCGTCGGAGCGATTACGTTACCCATCGCAACTTCGCTGCTCTTTATCATCGCTGGCACAATAGGCTATTCCACCTCGCTGCGGTCGTCGCTCCCATTCCTCGCAGTCGCGCTGAGCGTGGGCGTGCTGGTGGTCTGGAC
>CAYVFW010000091.1:0-12243 GCA_964450325.1 uncultured Phycisphaeraceae bacterium
GACGCGGCGGGTCCAGGACATCTCGGAGATGTGGACCAAGCCTTCGATACCGTCCTCAAGGCGGACGAACGCGCCGTAGGTCATAATATTAACAACCGCGCCACGGATGCGCGAGCCGACGGGGTACTTCTTCTCGATCTCTTCCCACGGGCTTACTTCGCGCTGCTTAAGGCCCAGGGCGATCTTTTCCTTATCGCGGTCGATGTTCAGCACGCGCACTTCGATGCGCTGATCTAGCTTGAGCACTTCGCTGGGGTGGTTGATGCGGCCCCAGGACATATCGGTGATGTGCAGGAGGCCGTCGATTCCGCCCAGGTCAACGAAGGCTCCGAAGTCGGCGATGTTCTTGACGGTGCCCGAAACGATCTCGCCCTCTTTCAGGGTTTCGAGGAGGCGCTTCTTGGACTGCTCGCGTTCGGTTTCAATCAACTTACGGCGGCTGATGACGATATTCTTACGTTCGAGATCGATCTTAAGAATCTCAGCCCGCACGCGCCGACCGATGAACTCGCCCACTTCGCCGGGGCGACGGACATCCACCTGGGACGCGGGGAGGAAGACCGCCACGCCGACATCGACGAGCAGACCGCCCTTGATCTTCTTAATTACGATACCCTCGACAACATCGCCCTCTTTCTGAGTCTCGATGATGCGCTGCCAGGCGAGCATGCGGTCGGCCTTGCGCTTGGAGAGCTGGATGATGCCCTCTTCGCCCTGAAGGTCTTCGAGCAGGACTTCAACTTCGTCCCCGGCCTGGATGTCCATGCCCTCGAACTCTTCCTTGGGAATCAGCCCCTCGGACTTAAGCCCGACTTCAATTACAACGTCGTCACCGGCGAAGCCGATGACCTTTCCTTTAATTAACTTACCGGCGACAAGCCCCTCGACCTGATCCTTGAGGAACGACTCCATGTACTCGCCCGGCTTGGACGAGGCGAAGTCATCACCGTATGAAGAGCGCAACTGCGCCTCAATATCGGCATCATCGATCCCTAAGGAAGCTATCAGCGTTTCATCGATCATCGAGCAGAATCCTTTTTGCCACCCAACGGTCCGCCCGCCGAAACAACATGTGAATGTAATCGGCGACGCATGCCACGGGGGGGGTTTGGCAACGTAAGTCTACCTGGGGTGGAGCCCGGAAAACTTACAACGCCTGGCGGTGTGTACAATCGGCCTGCCGGCCCTGTGCTACACACGCCATGCCCGAATCGGGCAGTTAAGAGGATGCAAAGATACCCGCCACCCGCAAAATGCGGAATGATTCGGGCCGGTCCACCACCGGGTAAAATAGTAGCAACCTAACAGCTTGGGCGAGGGTGGGTCAAACCTTTCAAACACACCGGCTTTGAAGTTAGTAGAGGCTAGATAAACGTCAGCTAAGAGGCTAGATAGATGTGTTAGTAACGGAGCCAGGCGGGCTTCAGCTAAGACTACACACGCGTTACCAGAAGCCATATGCGCGATGTTTGGGATGCGTTCACCGTTCAACATATCGCTTCCGATAAGAGCGATTGCTCCCCAAAGCAACCACGCCCGCCGTCGACCCTCAAAGGATCCCCGTTGCCCACGCCTAAACGCTCAGAGCGTATTAAGTTAATTTGTCGGAAGCCCCTTGGATTCCCAGATCCTCTTCAGATCTTCGTACGTGGTAGGCTCCCACATCGAGCCGTCGGGCATCTCAAGCCTTAGCATGTTACCTTCCGCGTCATAATAGCCTATCTGCGGCTTGCGCCCTTCCATCGTTTCGCTGGCAATTTTCCAGCCCTTTTCGCCGCGATCGGTGGTCACCGATTCGACGCGATCTTTGCGGAGTATTATTTTGCCCTCACCCGAGTTCCAGACATAAAACCCGTGCTCTGTGGGGTTCGCGGCTTTCATGAGCAGTTGGGGCAGCAGATACAACTCAACCTGAGAGATATAACCGTCTCCCTGCATCACCGGCTTGCTGGTTCTGGAAGTCTGGCCCTGCGCTTCGGAGGTTACCACCATGCTGTTGCCATCCCGGGCACCCACCTCGGAAGCGAGCTGAGGTTTTTCACCGGCCTTCATCCGGATAGCATTGCTCATCGACCAAGCTTCGGAATCGCGCTGCGCGGAGAGAAAGTAAGCCGCGCGGCTGTCGGCGATCAGCCCCTGCGAGCCGAGCATCCGTGCATCGACCTGCACGACAAAACCATCAGGTCCGCTCCCGGCGGCAACCGTCCCGGGTTTACCGGGCTGAATTAGACTTCTGGGCCCTTGAGAAAACTTAACTCTTCGGTATGCGATCTCTTGCTCGCCCCCGACGCCGGATGCTGGCTTGTAACGCCGCTCCCAACGCACCGGAAACTTGTCTAACGCCGCGCCGATCGTCGTGGTCCCGATTGAATCTAAGAGTGAAACACCAGCCGTCACCGCCGCGGCCCTGGTTGCTTGCAGCAACGCTGGGTCCTGAATTTTGGTCGTGGCGATGACGGTCTGAAAGATCCCTCGTGAAGCGGCGTATTGAACCGGCGTTGTAAGTAACTCGTAAACTACAAACTGTGCGGGCGAGGGTTTGATGATGGTGTAGCCACGGACGTTTGACTCGCCGACTCTCAGCGAAGGTAACAAGATATACCAGCGCTCAGCATCGTAACCCGCGACTTGAAGCACCTGCCCGGGCAGAGGTTCGCGGATCAGTTTGCCGGTGGCGATCGCCTCCCTCGCGCCTTGCTGCGTGATGCCGAATGAATCAAAGAGCAACTGCAGGGCGATGTCAGATATCTGCGCGATGGAAGCCGCCGGATCCGTTGACCGCGGCGTCTTGATCTTCATGGTCCACGCGCCATCTTTTGGGGCGACCGTAATCGAAGAGTCACGCCCCGCCGAATCGAGTTGGGTGAGCGAACCTGACGGAACTTCAATCGAAAGCCCGATCGTCGGGAGCTTGAGCGGTTCATCAGCAAACTCAACCGGCGAAGGATTGTTCCCGGCGAGCACCAGCGAGTTAAGTGATCCCGGCATCGCGGCCGCTGGGTCAACCGGCGTAACGTTGCCAGGTAAGGGTGTGGATGCAGGCTGGGGTGGCGATGCGCTCGGCAGTGCAGCTTTGTTACGCCGCGATGATTGGCCCCACGCCTGAGGCGCGGTGAGCGTCCAACTCGCCAGCAACGCGGCGAGCAGAAACAGCGGCAAATGGCGGGTGTGCGTCCGGAAGGTTTTGACGTGTTTCACTGGAGGATTATCGGCATGGCGGGGTGAAGCGGGCCACTTAAGGCCCCGTCGCGCGGGCGGCTGTGCGCTCGCTTTACGGTGGACGGTCGGCGTGGTCGCTGTGGCTTGGGGCACGGCATCGTTTCCGTCGCCGCGGCCGGGGCCGACCCCTGAGTGAAACGGTCGTGGGAGGGCAGCAGTGGGGGATGAAAGCGAAGTAAACTTAAGGCGAGAAGCGAGAGCCGCCGCTTGGGTAGAAGCACTTTCGTGCGTGCTTTGCGTATCCCCACATTCAGGGCAGATGGAGCATGCGCTGCGGTCGTGCCCGCAGCGAAGGTGTCCGCCCCGGTGACGTCGCGCTGCTCGGATTAAGTAAATGATTCGCGACACGAAGGTCAACCTAACCAGCATGAGCGCCAAGTAAAGCTTATTCAGAATCACTACCGGCCACGAGGGGGCCGGGGGGAAGCTGGTTAGAGCTGGCGAGAGCCGCGATAGCAGAGGCTGGGGTAGGAATGATTGCGCTGCGGGGCGTACGGCGCTGGGGCCGTAGCGAAGCCCCGCGACAAACGCGCGAACAGAGGAAATAACAAAACTGCCCGTGATATAAGCGGCAAGGCGCGCCGCCCACCGCGGCATGCTCGGCGAGGGCTTCTTCAAGGTGTTGTCGCGAGTCTGAGCCATCGTTGCGGAGAGTAAATAAGTGAGCGAGAAAACAGTGAGAGGAGCGAACGTCTTACCAAGCCGGGTTTAGTTTACAGCGCGGAATGAACCACATAGTCAAATTGAGGGAGGTAGCCCGATCTCAAAAGCACCGCATTCGATCCCCCACTCAAGCTTCCGAAACGTCGTACGCCGCTGCGTACGCCCCATTCTCCAGCCACTGCAACTGGCGGACAATATCGTTACATAATGTCGAGGCCCCGAATCGGAAGTAGGCAGCACTTAACCAGAGGTCGCCCCCTTCAAGACAGCCTAGCGTCTCCTTGACCATCACCAGATAGTGCAGCGCCTGTTTGGCTGTGCGGATGCCCCCGGCCGGTTTCATCCCGATAGGCCTGCCCGTTCGCAGGTACCAATCGCGGATCGCTTCGAGCATGACAAGGGTTACCGGCATCGTCGCGGCGGGTTGCACCTTGCCAGTGCTGGTCTTAATGAAGTCGATGGGTCGGTGCGGGGCGTAGGCCGTAAGTTCTTCGCTCCCGCCCCCAGAATGATCGAATGAACGATCAGAGCGAGTAGCGGGGGCCGCACCGTTCAGGCGGCCCTCATGCTCATCATCCACATCGGCCATCGCGTAAATCGCCAGATCGCTGGCGCGGCGGACATTGTCCAGCGTATCCAGCTCTCCGGTCTCTAAAATTACTTTCAGGTGCGCGGGGTGCCTGCCATCGCGAAGCGGCTCCATGCAGACCCGTTTCACTTCGCGGATCTCATCCGCCACCTCGTCGTAACGCCCCGCAAGGAAAGCCCCGCGATTGATCACCATATCAATTTCATCTGCGCCGTCGGCCACCGCTTGCCGCGCATCTTGAAGTCTTAGTGCCAACGGAAACTGTCCGCTGGGAAAGCCAGTCGCGACCGAAGCCACCCGGACGTTGCTTCCCGCCAGCGCGGCTTTGGCAGTAGCCACTAAATTTGGATACACGCACACCGCCGCGACGTGCGGCAAGTCGGGCCGCGATGAGTCGGGAACCATGGCCTTGTGGCATAACCCGCGGACCTTCTCCGGCGAATCTTTGCCTTCGAGCGTTGTAAGGTCGAGCATCGATAGGGCCAGCAACAACCCCGACTTCTTGGAGGCACCCTTAATCGACCGCTTCGTGAACGACGCGGCTCGCTCCGCGACCATCACTGCATTTATCGTCGGGCTGGGTATCGATCGGCTCATGCCATAATGGTACGAGACCCTAACGGGCGAGGTGCGTCCGCCCTACTTTAGATCTAATCATTCTCCGCTCCGCTGGTGATCAGGCAGCAAGCACACCCCGTGGATTTAAGCCGCCGCGTCCCTACCGTTGGCTCCCTCAAATTAAAGGAGATACCGATGGAAACCACTCTTATTA
This sequence comes from uncultured Phycisphaeraceae bacterium, assembly GCA_964450325.1. Classification (GTDB taxonomy): domain Bacteria; phylum Planctomycetota; class Phycisphaerae; order Phycisphaerales; family UBA1924; genus UBA2402. Next base: position 5,244 of record CAYVFW010000091.1, read on the forward strand.
TTCTCAAGCCCGACGCGGTTCAGCGCGGCATCATGGGCCGCATCCTGGCCCGCTTTGAAGATAAAGGTCTTCAGGTTGTTGGCTGCAAGCTGAGCACAATCAGCCCGGAGCTCGCGGCGACCCACTACGAAGCCCACAAAGCTCGCCCCTTCTACCCCGGGCTTGTAAAGTTCATGACCTCCAGCCCCGTGCTCATCCTGGCACTCCGCGGCAACAAGGCGATCGAAATCAGCCGCAACCTCATGGGTGCGACTTTCGGAAGCAAGGCCAATCCTGGCACGATCCGCGGCGACTTCGGAGTGAGCAACTCGTACAACCTGATTCACGGCAGCGATAGCCCAGAGGCCGCAGAACGCGAGCTGGGCCTCTTCTTCAAGGCTGGTGAAGTCTTGGATTGGAAACGAGACGGTGATTGCTGGGTCTACGACATGGCTGGCGGCAAGGCCGAGTGATCGGCTCACAGCGAAGCAGTGAAGTGAAACAGTAAAGCGAAGCGACGCCCGGAACCTTCCGGGCGTTTTTTCATTTGTGACCGGCCGTAATTACGTTTTGGGGGTGAAAATGACGTTTTGCATCGGCTTGCTTCAGGCCAGAGGCAAGGCTCGAAGACACCGCGGCGGGATGTCGCCAGAATCAGTCACCCACGTGCTCACCGTTAACAGGGCGGCCTTGCCTTCCATTCCCTCCAAGCGATTTGATAAGGAACGCGTCACTTTCAGGAGTGGCGCTAGGGCGTTCACTTTGGCGGGCTTAGAACTTCGGCAGCAAGTTCATACACCTGTAACGATGGTCACCATTGAAACGTAGAAGATGGGCAGCTCCCGCGCGAAGTGCGAGCGAGCGACCATACCCGGTTTGAGATCAACCGGCCGCGACGTTGATTGCAGGTTTGATCGTGCCGACGATCTGAGGTGCTTGCGCGAGGATCTGGTCAGCGACCTCTCGCCGATTGACCTCAACTTCCCTAGGGAAGTCAAAGGCGACACGCACGCGATCGCCCTTCACAGATGCGATTCGAACAACCCCGATTGGGTTCTTCGGATCACCTATTACCACCTCTTCACCTTCACGACGAGTAATGACAAGCATGCCGAGACTCCCATCCTGGGTCCTACGGAGTTTACATGAAGCCGGGACGACGCCCCGACTCTCAATCAAATGCTGCTCGTGCGTTGTTTGGCCTTCACCACCACCAGCAGTGAGGTTAACTTACGCCTGAGTTCCACCAGCCATCTAACGTTATACCACCCCGTATCGGCGAAGGCGGTAGAGAATCTAAAATCAGCCGAGAGTGGTTGCTAACAAAATACTATCATGGCTGTATAACGTGTGGATAGGTGGTGAGTCGCTTGAGTTATAGGACTTTGCCGTGATTATGGGTCGTTGGGCTCACCCGCGGTACTCCCCGATATACCTAACAGAAATTGGAAGCCGTTGGGCCGCGGCTACTCAACGGCCTGAACGCCCCGAACCTCGGGGATGTGATTCTTAAGGTTACGTTCGATCCCCATCGTAAGCGTAACTGAACTTGAGGGACACCCGACGCACGCGCCGTGCAGGCGGATTCTCACCGTGCCATCTTCGGTGGTACCCACATACTCAAGGTCACCGCCGTCGGCCTGCACGGCCGGGCGGATAAGGCTCAGAACACGCTCGATGCGCTGGTCGAGCGTCGGCGCGGGGCTGGGGGGAAGAGAAGCCATAGATGCAGAAACTGTAGGGCAAGGGACCAGCCGCTCCTTCGTGCGGTCCGCGCGAACAAGCCAGCCCGAGCGGGCTCGTGTAACTGGGCCATCGCAGCCAGGCCATTTCAACCGCACCGCATCAACTGGATTGGCCCTTTGTGCAAGCGAAAACCGGCATCCGTCAAACCGCTAAAAGTCCCGGCGAGAAAAGATGATAAGTGCCAAGCCGATCACGATTACTTCAAAGCCGAGCGATGTGCCGATGACCCACGGCATGCTGCGGGTTCGCATCTCGAGTTGAAGCCGCTTCGCAGCCCGGCTGTCGCCCATCGGCCCGCGCCGGCGGTTCTCGCGATCGTTCGGCTGTGCCTCCGCCGTTTCATCGCCTTCAACTTCATTCGCATCAGGGCGCAAGAGGCCTAGTTTAGTTAACTCGTCCAGGCTCAGCAGCCGCCGACCGAGCAGCCCGATTGTCTCGGTGGTCTTAGGAAGCACGGTTTTGACGCGGAACGAGATCCGGCTCCACATCTGCCAGGTTTCGAGCGACTCTTCCGCCTCACGTTTTTGTTGCCGGGCAAACTTAAGCAGCGGATTGATCGTCTCCAACTGGTCTTCGCCCTCTTGGGCGATGGGGTAAGGCGTGTTTTTCTCCTTGGCGTTGGCCAAGGCCTTTTCCGCGGCGGCAACCCGCTTGGCGATGATGGCATCAGTATCTTGCACGCGAAGCTCGGCGGACTCGCGGTTCAGGATGAAGAGGTCGTCGGCCTGGTTGATAACAAAGAAAGCAAACCAGCAGAGAAGTGTGACAAGCAACGCGGCGATGGTGGAGCGCGTAATCAATCCTACGAGTGCGCAGATCGAATAAAGGTAACTGAAGAAAAGCAGCACTATCGGCACAGCGAGCCACAGGCCCCACTCCCAAACCTGACCGCGTATACCAATTACGAGGAAGCAGGCACCCGTGAAAACGGCCACCTGAAGACCCACAAACAACAGCCCTGTAATGAACTTGGAAAGAAATAAGCGAACCCGGCCGATAGGCTTTGAGAGCGTAAGCTCAATGCTCCCGCTCGCAACAAAATCTGGTATGATGCTCGCCGTAGAGATGAGGGCAAGCACGGTGGCAACCCAAGTCAGCCAGACGGGGATGCCCAAGGTGGCGAAGACGAACTTATAGAAGAGCGCGGGTGTAAATATATCGGAGTTAAACGCCGGGAGCGGAAACTCAAACCACAGAAACGTAAGCCCCTTCTTGTTCAGCCCGAACATCGCGAAGACAGCGACCACGAGGCACGAGAGAACCATCGTGATCCAGAAGAGCTTCTTACTATTGAGCTCGCGATAGGCATCGGTGAGCAATGCCCAGCTTTGAATGACTATTCGGTTCATCGGCCCGCTCCTTCGTTTTCGGCGGCACCCGGAGTAAACGCTTTTCCGGTGGTCGGGTCGACAACCGCTTCCATGAATAAGTCCTCCAACGTGGGGCGAACCGGCCGCACGGAGCGGATGGCTACGCCGCGTTGTCGCAAGCCGTCAATCACCGCCTGGATCGGGTGATGGTCCGATGTAAGTATCTGTAGGGTGCCCCCGCGCAGTAATATCTTCTCGCCGCTGGGCAGCAGGCCGGAAGCGTCCGGAGCGAGCTGGCGACCGCCGTTCCCATCGCCCCCTCCGAGATTGCGAGATGTAACTTGTATTGAGCTCGGCTGGTCCGCAGAGTTTGGCGGCGACTCGGCGACGGAACTCTCATGCCCGGATTGCTCGAGCGTCGATCCCATTGGAAGGGCTTTCAGAAAGGTCGGCTGCTGTGATTGAGCGTCCGGGGCATCAATTTCGATTTCATAATACTGCCTACCAGCGGTCAGCTCATCGATAGTTCCCTGCGAAACAACCTTTCCCTTCACCAGAATCGCCACGCGGTCGCTCACGGCTTCTAACTCGCTGAGCAGGTGCGAGTTGAGAAAGACTGTTATGCCCCGTTCCTTCAAGGTGGTCATCATGTTGCGAATGTCGCGCCGCCCCACCGGGTCCACACCGTCGGTGGGTTCATCAAGCACCACCAGAGAAGGGTCATTCATCAGCGATTGTGCGATTCCGATGCGCTGGCGCATTCCCTTGGAATAACCTTTCACCCGCTTACGTTCCCACGCCGTCATGCCAACAAGGTCAAGCAGGGTCCCCGCCCGCTGACGCCGGGTGGCGCGATCCACCCCGCACATCGCCCCGTAAAAGTCTAACACCTGACCGCCGGTCAGGTATTCAGGGAATCGATGGTGCTCGGGCAGATACCCGACCTTCGAGAGCGTGTCTTTGTTTCCCACCGGTTGCCCCAGCACCGTGCCCTGTGCCCGCGTCGCGGCGATCACCGTCATTAAGATCTTTACGAGCGTGCTCTTGCCCGCGCCATTGGGGCCTAGCAGCCCGAAGATCTCACCGCGACGAACCTTCATCTCAATCCCGCGAAGCGCGTGCACGCCCCCACGATACACTTTTGTTACGTCGGTAAGATCCACGGCCCATTCGCCTGCGGCCGCCCCGCCAGCGGGCGCTGCGAAAACTCCGAAGCCTGTCTCGGCGATGCTCATTGACATAAATTAAATTCGCTTCCTGGGGCCGCCCGAGCACCCGCCGCCCGACTGATAACTTTACCGCGACGATCCGTACCCGTCCCCAACGCATCACCCACCATAAAGCTGACTGTTAGCCTTTGTAGCCGGTGAGCTGGGAGTTCGATTCGTGCTGCATCTTTCTTGCATCTTCGCGGCTGGTAACCGCTGTGCAAGCGAAGTCATGGGGCGGATTCATCGCTCAACTGCTTGAGCTCATCGCGCAGAATCGCCGCGAGTTCATAGTTTTCCTGCTCAAGCGCCCTGGCGAGCCGCTGCTTAAGTTCGGCGCGCTGACTCAGCGGCAACTTGGGCACCAGGCTGTCGCGTGTCTCCTTCAGTGCTTGGTATTCGGCAGAGTGCTCAAGGAGTTTCGACTTTCCCGCCGCCGCGAAGCAGTCCTTAAGGAGGTCCAGACCCTCATCGACCGCAAAGAGGGCCGCGGCGGGTTCGCCATCTCGCACCAACTGGAGCGTGAGCGCACGGTATCGCATCGCCAGAAAGTAAGGACGATACTGCTCCAAGGCTTCGCGGTCACCCTCCGCCGCGGCGTGCTGTTTGCAGAAATCGATGACTCTCAGGTTACGGGTAGCATCGCGCATCACGAGGTCAAAATCATCGAGTGCCATCAGCGCAACGGCCCGTTGGTTATATTGTGAGACTTCTTCTCGCAAGGCCCGGCATTCTGCGTTAGTTAAGGGGCTGGCATCACCGGACTCATCGCGTCCAGATTGCCAGTTATCGCCCTCGCTACCGGAATCATCCTCGGGAGACTCGGCTTTCTCAGATTCGTCCGGCCCGCTTCGATTTTTGGGCGAGCCTGCGCGATTGCCCTCGTCGTCACCCTTCGCGTCGCTGTCTGGGCCCTCTGGCTCGCGCCTTCGCCTGCGGCGTGATTCGCGAGGATCATCGTTCCACGACTCGCGATCGGGATCTTCGTCGTTAGGGTCGTCAATAGCGTTGGGGTCGCTGGAATCCGTCAGACCGTTGGGCTCATCACCCTCGTCTGGCCCCATCCCTTCAGACCCCTGCTTCGCCCGTTCAACCATGGCCTCGTGATAGTCGAGCAGGCTGGTGAAGGAAAAGGGCATGAGGCCATCGGGGCGACCTTCCATGTGCATCTGCATCAGCCCAAGATCAAGGCGCACCTGAATCCGGTACTCACCATCCTCGCCCGAAATGATTCGGGCGGATAGGTGACCTGGCCGGAAGTCCCACTCTTCTAAGATGGCGGAGATATCGCGTGTCATCGCAGACAATGAAAAGTAGCCCGCTCGCGGATGCTTCGCGCGGCGGCCGGTCTGGCGAAGCTGAGCGGCAGCTGTGAACTTAGGCAAGTGAGCCCGGCAGTGCCGACGCGGCGGGGTGAATAAATTTCTTCGCGGCGACAACTTCCCCACATCCACCTTATCGATAGCAAAAAGGCAGAGTGCGGCGGGACGGAGAAACGCCCTTTGCCCTAGTCAGGGGACGGGTGCTAGGGAATCCTACTCCCCAAAAACACGCAAATGCAGGCTGGTTTAGCTGAATTTGCGCTATTTGCAAAAAAATCGGCCCCTTCCCCTTGCGTTTCAAAAACCGTCATGCATGGTGTATGCTGGATGGATTGCGCGGTAAGAGAGAGCAAGTTGTCACTCAACCCTCGAAATCCCCAAGTCGATGAAACCCTCAGAGGGAATTTGACGGATACTTTGGTGCTACCCAGGCATTACGCCCGCCGGTACCCAAGTTCTTGGATCGGCAGGTGGTACGGCGGTTCTCGCCGGGAAAGTGGGTCATTCAGTGAGTCACGCACGCGTAGGAACGTCCGCGACATCTCCAGTTACTTCGCCCAGCCGTGCTGCTGGTTCGCCCCGGAGCGAAATACACCAGTACGTTCTAGAGATCAACCGATTCCCTCTCCTCACCGCAGAGGAAGAAAAGGAACTCGGTTGGGCGATCATCAATGATAACTGTGCAGAGGCGCGAGATAAGATGATCCGTAGCAACCTCCGACTGGTCGTTGCAATCGCTAAACGATTCGCCAATCGTGGCGTCTCAATGGCCGACCTGATCGAAGAAGGTAATATCGGTCTAATGAGAGCCGCGGAAGGTTTTGATCCCGCCCAGGGCTCACGCTTCAGCACCTACGGCTCTTGGTGGATCAAGCAGGCAATGAAGCGAGCGCTAATGAGCGCCAGTCAAGCCGTGCATATTCCCGCCTACATGATCGAACTGGTCTCTAAGTGGAAGATCGCGTTCCGCAAGCTAGAGAGCGACCTCGGCCGCCAGCCCAACCTTCAGGATCTCGCGGCTGAGCTCGACATGCCGCTTAAGAAGATCCGCATGATCCGCCGAGCGGTCAAGGCGTATCAGTCTCCCTCGACAGGTTCAAACGCTTCGGACCCGGCGAAGCTCACCGATGTCATCTGCGACACTCGTGCAGCCGCCCCGCAAGAGCGAATCCTTAAAAGCGAAGAGATGATGGTTCTCAAGCGCCTGATGGACTGCATTTCGGTGCGTGAAGCGACGATTCTGCGGATGCGGTTTGGCTTGGATGGCAGCGAAGTCTTCACTTTGCTGCAGATCAGCGAAACCATGAAGATAAGCCGTGAACGAGTCCGTCAGATCGCCGACGAGGCGTTGACCAAGCTCAACGCACGATTAACAACGGGCCGGTGGCCGGATGCAAGTGAGAGCGAGCGAGAAAACGAACGCGAACTCGTCAAT
>CAYVFW010000092.1:0-12108 GCA_964450325.1 uncultured Phycisphaeraceae bacterium
TGCTTAAGATGCGATTGCCCCAGTTGCTCAAAGCGGCCTGAGCCGTTTAACATTCTCCATCGGTAAAAGATTCTGTGCGGTGACCCGGTGTAAGTTATTGTTGGCCTGCCAGGTAAGCGCCCGATCGCCGATGTTTCACGAGGTGGTGCCAATGGCGAATCCAGAGCTGCCGCGTAGATGGCCTCCGCCTCGCCCGGGCAGGTTGCCCGCCCAGAAAACTAGCCGCATAATTCAATACGGTGGTGGCTCCTCCCCAAAGCGTTATCGCTCGAAGTTCCTAACTGAATGTAGATCCTCATCTCAAAACTTATAGTGACGAGATCTCACCTCCCCGGCGACTTGGCCTCGACGAGTTTCCGCAGGCGGGCTTCGGCAGCGTCGGCGCGTCCGGGCTGGTTCTGCGACCGCAGCGTTGCGACAAGGCGATCAAGAAACGTCACGTTTCCAGGATCGAGTTCGCTGGCCCGTTCGATCGCACGCAATGCATCCGCGTCGTTCCCGCTGTAACTCGCCGCGGTGAACAGTCCGGCATGGAGGATCGCCACCTGCGGCTGCTCGGCCACCGCGTTTCGCATGACGCTGAGCGCGAGTTCGGTACGGCCCGCATCAATCAGAATTTCCGTCCCGCGAACAAGGTGAAAGGGCTGCGGCGGTATCGTTCGGTCGGCCAACATTACTTGGATCTGATCAATTGCCTTCTGACCATCGTGCTGTTGAAGGTACATAATCGCGAGCGCGATACGGACATCGTGAAGGTGAGGGTGCTTCACAATCACTTCCTCGTACAAGGGCTGTCCCCGCTCGGGCTTGCCCTGCATGATGTATAGTCGAGCAAGGCCAAAGACCCAGTCCGCCGAGGGTTTCCCGCGATCAATCGCCATCTTAAGATAACGTTCTGCCTCGGCGGTGTTTCCGCCCACCGCGTGCAGCCATGAAAGGCGAACCAACGTCGCGGGCTGATGCCGCCACCCGATACCACGCCCTTCAGAGGAATCAGACCGGTGCCCGGCGAACTCCAGCATCGTAAGTGCATCGGTCGCGAGTTGCTTATCGGCCTGAGCGGGCGAATAACCCTCGCTGAACACCCGCTCGAAGGGAGTTATAATTTTGTGATCGATCAGGCCGCCCTGCCAACGGTTGTAGTTCACCGTGGCCGACCATGCAGCGACGGTCGAGTACAACACAAAGCAAGCGATCGTCACCATCCCGGACAAAGTAAGTTTATTCTTTACTTTGAGTTGCCCGATCTTGCCGCGCACGCTGGGCAGCGTCGCGATCTGCCAGACCTTGGCCGCGCCAAACGCGCCCAGCGCCGCCAATCCTCCTGAAAGAAGCAGCGGGACCGAATCGAACATGCCACGGAACGCGAAAAAGTAAGCAATCGCCAAGGCAAAGATGACGATCTCGGCGCCGAGGTTCAGGTCATACTTGGGCCGATCCGCGGCGAAGTTCACATTCGCTGTAGGAAGTGGCTTCTTAAAAACGGTGGGCATCGCGAAAGCGAACGAGAGCGCGTGGTTGGGGCAGACGCTGACGCAGTCCATGCATTTCATGCAACCCGGATCGACCACTTGGCCAAAGTCTCGGACCTCCTGATGCACTCGCACGTTGCTCGTGCAAACCGCAGTGCAGTGGCCGCACCCCTCGCACGCATCGCTCACAACAATCCTCCCGATCGAGAGTTTATCCAGCGGCGCAAAGAAGCCGCCGTACGGGCACCCATACGTGCAGAAGCCTTTTGACCCTAGAAAATAAACGCACACGAATCCGCAGATGAAAAGGAAGGGAATGGCGATAAACCAAGGAGGAAAAGTCTCCCAAAAATTTGCCGTCACTAGGTGATTGCTAAAGCCCGGAAACTTAAGAGGCGCGCCCAACCAAATCGGCGGTTTAATCTTAAACGCGGCCAGCGCTGGGAATAGCGCTTCGCGTTTGAACGTGGGCCACACGAACATGTACAGCGCGATCAGCAACGGCCCCCACAACAAAAGCCGAGTGCGAAACGGCTTGGGGCGAATATTAACTTTGCCAAGCAGGTACGAGCTTAAGTCCTGCAGCGATACGACATGGCACGCCCAGCCGCAAAAGAAGCGTCCGAAAATTAACGTTGAGAGCAGCGCGGCGATAAAGAAGATGAATCCCGCGTTCACCTGGCCAAACTCCAGCGTGTACATCGATTCGCTGGGCTCAACCGGCGAGATTGTCATGCCCTTCACTAGCCAATGCCAGATGTGAATACCTATTAAAACGTTGACGAGCACCAAAGCCACCGCTCGCCAACGAGCCGACCCAGACCGCTTCATGCCAGCTTGCTTTTTCGCGCTCGGTAACACCGTGAGCCCGATCGAGCGCTCCCCGCGATAGGTGGGCGCACCCGTGCCAGCGCTAGCCTCGGCCGCACTCGAAATTTCGCCGGGTTTGCCGAGGTCGCTCATGGTGAGGAGGACAATCTTCCACTTCAGGGCCTCAACGTCACTAAACTGCGGTAAACCGCCTACGGGGGAGGCCACGCCGAGAAGGGTAGAAGCCGCTTCCTCCATACGTACGCCACATCATTTGGACGCAAGGCCGAGTCGCAAATCTCCACCAACACAAAGAACTTGGGCAATAGTCGTTCAATTCCGGGGCTCTTAGAGCTTTCAAGATGTTTTTCTTGCCCGTTACTATCCGGTGGTCTGCCGCGTGCTTCATCGCCGATATGATGTGGCCCCGTGGCGTTCCTCCCAAGCGTTTTAACCTTCGGCGTGGAGCAGGATGGCCCGGTAAGTTATAGTGTTAGACCCCGCAGCTGCGTTTGAGAAAGTAATAGATGGCCAAGTTTGCTTCCAGCTTAATCCCCGCTCGTTTCTCCTTGAACTGCGCAACGGCGGCAACGCTACTCGCGCTCTCGCTGGGTCTAAGTAGCCTGGTGGGATGCACCTCCACAGAGCGGTTTTCGTACGCCAGCACCACGTACGCGCCGCAAACTGTGACGCTAGTGAACACGGCAACAGGTGAGAATATCTGGTCGTGCGATATCCCGCCAGGTCAAAAGCTTGAGCTTCGCTTCACGAAAACCGCGCGCGCAGCGGAAGAAGCAGGGAGTGATGAGATGGCGTGGACCCTCATCGGCCAGACGGATCAACCCGCCGGCCGGCGCAGCACGATGAAGGTGCCACCCCCCTCGCACCGCCGTCTGGATCTGACCCAGCGTGAAGCTCCTGAAGGTCGCAACAAGTAGTAGCGAGAATCCGTCGCGATGGGAACCCAACCAATCCGGAGACGTGATCTGCAAACGTGCCGATCATTGGTCTTGGGCTGCGCATTGTCGTAAGCCAATCGGCTTAATCGCTGGGCCGGTTCATTGCGCGGTTCGTCATATGGCGGGTGGTGGTTGACTTAAGGTGTAGCGGGCGAGGCGTCCGTAACCTGCGGACCCTTTGTCCGTGACCGATAAAATATTCCTTCTTCCGCAGGACGATCAAAGAGCGCGGGGTGAAGGAGCTTGCCCTGCTCGCTAGCCGACTTATTTGTTTCGACGGGCGCACCTTTTCGCTGCATCCAGGCATCGTTGCGGGTGCCCATCACCACCCATGAAATCTCAAGCCCCGGCGACCCGCCAGAGATTTGAAACTTTCCCGCCTCTCGTTTGGAAACGTGCAGCATCGGCGCGGGCCGCCCAATTGCGGTCAGATGATAAGTCGAATCCTTGTTAATAGATTCAAAGTAGTCCGGCAACGTAACCCATGCCTCCCCGCCCTCATCCAGCAGCACCCGCCCGTTGTAAAAGTTAAGCGGCGCAGGGCCTTCCGCGGCGTAATGATGCAGATACTTGTTCTTGGGGTCCAGCGGATGGTCTATTACAAACTCCTTCGCCCCGCTCGCGCCCAAGTTGCCCAAGCTAAACACGCCATATCCGCCGGAGCTCTCCGCAGATCCAAAGACACCGAAGTTCTGGCCCCGCGTCGCGATAGAGGTGCCATACACACCCGCAGCGCCATCGCTGTTACTGCTTGTCACGCCCCAAACCCCCGTTGTAAGCCCTTGATTGGCCCACGCGCCTCCGTAGACAGCCGTCGCTTCGTCGGAACTGCTGTCCACCCGTCCTAATACCCCTGTCGTTAATCCGCTCGCCGCGTTGGCATGGCCCACGATGCCCGTGCCAGCATTGCTGGATGTAAGTCCTAAGACGCCCCAAGCATCGCCGCTACTCGCCGCGGCCCAACCGAATACACCGCGGCCTGCGGGGCTGTCGGCCTGCCCTTGCAGACCGATGGTCGCCCCGCTCCCCGCGCCAACGTAACCAACTCCGCCGACGCCCGACGAACTGTCCGAGCGTGCAAAGATTCCGAATGATGGTCCCGAAGAGGCGGAAGCATAAACATAAGCACCGCGCGCCTGAGCCGTCTGGACGTGCAACGGATACTGCGGCGCACTCAGCCCCACGCCCACATTGCCCGCCGTGTACACCGCATGACTATTAACTAATGAAAATGGAGAGGCGCCCGCAGGCCCGGTGAGTCCGCTTGGTCCTCGTACCCCTTGAGGTCCTTGCACGCCAGCAGGGCCAGCTGTTCCGGCAGCTCCCGCCGCACCCGCCGCGCCCGCTACACCTTGCGGCCCGGCCTGCCCTTGTAGACCCGGCTGGCCGGTCGCACCAGCTATACCAGTAGTCCCGATGGGCCCCTGTGCACCCGCCGGTCCAACCGCACCCGCAGGACCGACCGGACCATCGCCACTTTGAGCGGCATATAACGCGTAGCCCGTCGCTGTTACCCGCTGACGCGGCGAAAGATTAACAAATGGCCCGCTCCCCGCAGGGCTGCGTACATCAATCTGCAGCCATCGCGCATCGCCACTAAACGCGGCGGCACCGAAATCTAACTGGCTGGAAAACAGCCCATTGATGATTCCTGTGCTGTCCCGCTGCACCACCGGACCAATCTGGTTCCCCCCCGCTGCTAAATCAAAGAGTCGAAACTTAAGATCCACCACCCCGTTTTGCGGACGGCCTTGGAAATTAAGCTCCCCCTGATAGGTCACAATCGTCCCCATGGGCGTAGGCTGAGCGAACAGCACGCTCGTGCCCGCCGCGGCGACCAGCAGGGCTATCTGAAGTGTGCGGCGGAGTGGGTTTAAACGGGTGGCGCAACGCATGCCGACTGTGTCGGCGACACCGGCAGACGACTTGAGACCCGCGCCCACAAATTGCTTTCTCCGAATTTTCGGAGCGCGGGCTAGGCTCCCCCCCGCGTGGCGTCGCGTAAAGGATCAGAGGCCAACTTATTTGGTCTCGCAGCCGCAAGCGTCCTCGCCAGGTAGGAAAGTCAAGCGCGAATGGGGGAATTTGCGAGGCTGGGGACGACGCGGGACGGGTTCTAAAGAATTTTGCAACCGAAGGGTCGATAGACTGGTACAGTTACCAAACGGCACGAAGGTTTGTGGTTCGCCACGGACCACCTTAGAAAGGTCGCCACCATGAGGCAGTCAAAGCGCAACCCGATACATCGCTCGGCATCTCCCTCCTCCGCCGCCCCGATCGCACATGCGATCCCTCCCTGCTCGTTTTTCAAGGCGACAGGCTTTCAAGCAGGCTGGTTCATCGCGGCGGTCTGTCTCGCAGGCGTCGCGTCAGGGCAGACTCGGCCGGTCGCGCCGGTTTCACCCTACACGCCGCCCGCAGTGATTCCCGCCCGCCCGACCACACTTCCTGTTGCTCAAGCAGGCCTGCCGCGAGCGTCATCTGCTTCTGCCGCGAGCACCGAGCAAACTGTATCGACCGGCCTTCCTCAGCGCGACACGTTGATCCGCATGCAGAAGGCGATCACGATTTCCTTTAACGAAGCAAAGCTCGAAGATGTAATGCGATTCATCGCCGAGGTAACAAGGGCGGACATCGAGCCCTTATGGGCCGACGATCAGAGCTCGAGTGGGCTTGACAAAGAGAAGACAATTAGCATCAAGCAGGACAAAGGTACCGCGCTCAACCTGCTTGAAAAGGTTCTGGAAAAGGCGACGACCGATCTGACCGGTGCGACCGGAAACACTTGGCAATTAACTGAGAACGGGACCTTGCAGATTGGCCCCCGCGACCGCCTCAACAAGTTCCGTCGCGTGGAGATCTACTCCGTGCGCGACTTACTTATGGAGATTCCAAACTACACTGGCGCGCCCGAGTTTGACCTTCAAAGCGTGCTGCAAAATCAGGGTGGTGGTGGAGGGGGCCAATCCCCATTTCGCGAAAATCAAGAGGGCGATGAAAGTAATAACGGCGTGAAGCCGTACGACCAGCGAGTCGCCGACCTCCAGACGCTTCTCACCGAGCTGGTGGAGCCTGAGCAGTGGATTGATAACGGAGGCGACTCGGCGACAATCCGTTTCTTCCAAAATACTTTCATTATCAACGCTCCGGATTACGTTCATCGTCAGCTCAACGGGTACCCCTATTGGTCGTCTCGCGCCACCAAAATCGCCACCGTCAACAAGCGGCGTTATGTTACGTTGGGTGTAGATACCGCAATCTCCCAGCTCTCGGGGATTGAGAACCAGGAAGTTACGATCCCGCCCCCGAAGTGATTCATGCTTGCTGGGCCACGGCGCGGGCGGACCGGCCGCGGTCAACTTACCTTACCTAGGTCTGCGGGCATCGTTCTGGGTTCATGCCGATTCTGACGCGGGTTGGATCACTCATTCATTCTGTCATCGTCGGGTGCCTTGCAAGTAAGCACCGCATCGTGGCGCGCTTTCACGCTAAGGGCCGTTACAATCGAGTTACGGGCACCATTGGTTGCCGCGCATCTGATTAGGAAGTAAAGAGTCGAGTACGTCTCGAGCATCCATCTCTTCTTCTGAAAGGTCCAGCAATGAAACGTTACCCGGTAAGTACATTTCGCGCCCCATTTTGTAGTCTGCTCGTCGCCGCGTGTTTCGCAACGGCATTTGAGCCGCATGCCTTTTCCCGGGAAGCCGCTGGTTGCAAACCGCCAGTGTCAATAGCGATCGAGCCCCCTCCGGTCGAAATAAGCTTGCGTCCCGGCGATCCCGTTCAACAAGGTCCGGTCGTGCAGTTGGCGATTCTCTTAGATACTAGCAGCAGCATGGACGGGCTGATCGCACAGGCCAAAAGCCAGATTTGGACCATCGTAAACACCCTCGCCGGGCTCAAACGCGACGGAATAACTCCATCGCTTGAAGTTGCACTCTTTGAGTACGGCAACAATGGCATCCATGTTGGCGAGCAGTTTGTTCGCCAGGTGCTCCCGCTCACGCGCGATCTTGATGAGGTCTCATCGCGCCTCTTCGCTCTCTCAACAAACGGGGGCGATGAGTACTGCGGCGCGGCGATTTCCAAAGCCGCAACCGGCTTGCAATGGAGTCAACGCAAGGAAGATTTCCGCGTGATTGTGATCGCCGGGAACGAACCTTTCACTCAGGGTCCGACTGACTTTAAGCTGAGCATCCCCGCCGCCACCAACGCAGGAATCGTCGTTAACACAATCTTCTGTGGCGATGCAAAAGAGGGCGTGCTTACCGGATGGAAGGATGGAGCCAATCTGGGTGGTGGTCACTATTCAAGTATCGATACCAACGCCGCGGCGGTGCACATTGACTCCCCCCACGACGCCGAGATTAATACCAAAGGTGCTAAGCTCAACGAAACATATCTCGGCTACGGGGCACTGGCCAGCGAGGGGGCGGCCAAGCAAATGTCCGAAGATCAAAACGCAGCCGCGGCTGCGCCCGGCGCGTCGGTGCAGCGCTCCATGGCCAAGGCAAAATCTGTGTACTCCAACTCGCGATGGGATCTGCTGGATAACCTGAAAGAGAAGAAACTCGCAATCGAGGATGTCAAAGAATCCGAACTTCCCGAGAACATGAAGAAGATGTCGGTGCCGCAGCGGAAGGAATACATCAGAACGCTGGCCTCATCCCGTGAGCAGTTACAGAAAGAAATCGGCGTGCTTCAGCGCCAGCGTGAGCAGTTCGTTGCGGCCAAGCGTGCGGAGATGGAGGCCGCGGGTGCAAAGCCGGCGAAGACCTTGGAAGACGCGATGATCAGCTCCCTCAAGGCACAGGCGAAGGCCAAAGGTTACGATTCCTGAAGGGCTGCCCCCCTCGCAAAGCATGCTGCCTCACTCCTCCGCCGGGCCGCAAGGATCTTCTCTTCGGCTCGGCGACTGGCATCCCCGGTCCACCTACGGCATCACCATCGCTTGGCCCGATTGTTACACGCTGCTCACGCGCGAGACTCAAACTAACTCGCCACGGTTGAGCCTTCGATGGGAGGTTTACAATGATCGCTATTCGGCACGGTACCAGGCGCCCAACGGTACTTATGTCGACACTGAGGATATATTTACGATCGAGGACGTACGTGCCTGGCTTGTGCCCATGGAGGCCCCCGGATCAGCGGTCAGCCCCCAGTTCACCGAACTTTCCGACGAGTGCTTAAAAATCTTAACTCATGCTGCAATTCGGCGTCCAATAAAACGCCAAGATCTGAACCTCAGCCGATGGCAAGCAGACCCCTCGTTCTCACATCGATCTTACGAATATTCGGGACCTCCGGGGTGGCTCACCATCTCGCTCGGCGCTTTCGCTGCCGTGCTCTGACTGGCATGGATGGCTTTGACCGTCCGTCGCCATCGAAACGCTCATCAACCCAACTAATTGTGAACAGTCCGGCCCCCAGCGAACCTCCCCGGCGGCGCGCGTATACTTGCCCCCTTGCAAGTTCTAACCGTTTTGGGCTTTCGGCCGAACGGCAGGAACCGCATTTCGTCTGGTACGTATTAGGTGTAGTAATGCGCTGATACGTCTGATTTCATTCGTTCATTGGGTTTCTTGGTGCTGCGCTGGGGCTCATCACCGCAACGTCGGAGAATCGTTTATGGCTTCCACCACCACCGAAGTGACCAACAAAGTAAACGTCCTTGACGCCGGTCCGAGCCGTAAGAAGATCTCCATCGAGATT
Source organism: uncultured Phycisphaeraceae bacterium (assembly GCA_964450325.1). Lineage (GTDB taxonomy): Bacteria > Planctomycetota > Phycisphaerae > Phycisphaerales > UBA1924 > UBA2402. The sequence continues at coordinate 8,954 of CAYVFW010000092.1, forward strand.
CCCGCCGAAGTGGTCACAGAAAAACTGACCGGCTCAGTAGACCTGCTGGTCGGCCAAGCCGCGCTCCCCGGCTTCCGCCGCGGAAAAGCGCCCCGCTGGCTCGTCGAGAAGCAATACGGGTCGACCATGCGGAAAGAGGCGAAGAACGAACTTGTCTCTTCAGCTATCTCTAAAGCCGTTCAAGAGCTGAACCTGCAGGTGCTCGGCTCATACCCCACCGAAAGCCTCAATAACGCTGAAGTGGCGATGGGCAAGCCGCTTGTATTTGAAGTTGAAGTAGAAGTGCTCCCCGACTTTGAAATGCCTGAAATCGAAGGCATCGCGGTCAAGAAGCCCACCATCCAAGTCACCAACGAGATGGTTGAGGAAGAAGTCAAAAAGCTCTGCGTCAACGAAGGAACGCTCGAATCACGCGAGCAAGGCGAAGGTGGCGATTACTGCACCGGCCATGCGCAGATGAAGGGCAAAGACGGTACCGAGTTCTATAACCTGAAAGGCGCTGTCATTCAGGTTCCTACCGCCGATAAACTCGGCAAGGGCATGGTCCTGGGAATTATGGTGGAGGACTTCAGCAAGCAGGTCGGCGAGCCCAAGCCCGGTGACACAGTAACAATTCAAGCGAAGGGTCCCGAGAATCACGAAGTAGAGGGGATTCGCAACGCCGACCTTACGGTTACGTTCAAGATCGACCGGGTTGACCGCATCATCCCCGCAACCGCCGCGCAGCTCTCGGCATCGATGGGCTTTGAAAACCCCGATGATATTTCTGGCCTTGTCCGCGAACGCATCGAACAGCGCGTCCGCATTGAGCAGCAGGGCGTGATGCACCAGCAGGTCGCCAAGCACCTCATCGAAAATACGAGCATGGAGCTCCCCGAGCGCGTTACCGCGCAGCAGGCCGAGCGAACCTTCCAACGCCGCCGTCTCGAACTGATGTACCGCGGCGTAGATGCCGCCAAGATCGAAGAGCACATGGCCGAGCTGCGGAGCGCCAGCGCTCAGAACGCCGCCCGCGAGCTCAAGCTCTTCTTCATTCTTCACAAGGCTGGACAAAAGTTAAGCGTTCAGGTTTCAGAACAGGAACTGAACCACCGCATCGCACAGATGGCCCAGCAGAAGGGTGTCCGTCCCGATCGTCTGCGTGCCGAGCTGATCCAGAGCAACCAGATCAATGGTATCTTCACCCAGTTGGGCGAGCATAAGACGCTCGATGCCATCGTGGCCCGCGCCGCCGTCACGGAGATGTCTACAGACGAGTTCAATAAGATCATGAAGGAAGAGAATAACCCCGCGAAGACTTAGTGGGGGGGGCGGGCCGTGCCGAGGCCCGCAAGTTGTGACTCCATCTGTAAGCTTATCTTCAGATTAACTTGAAACTTGTTAACTCAAAGTTGGCTAGATTGGATGAATAACTAATCTCCCAGCTTCGCTAGTTATCACCGGGTGTCGCTGCCCACCATTCAGGCCCTCGGTCAGGGATTTAGGAACATAAGTCCCCCCTCGTCCCCGGAAGTGACATGCCCCAGTTCCCAATTCATCGGCTGGGAGTTTGCTCCTGGTCGTTACGCGCTGATTCCCCCGCCCAGTGCGTAGAGCGCGTGCTTGCTTGCGGCGTCCGCCGTGTGCAGTTACATCTTGACCCCCTCCGTACGCTCGATTGGCGGGCCGACGAAGTGGCCGGTCTTTTCCGTGCCGCCCGAATCGCTATCGTCAGCGGAATGATGACTACAAAGGGCGAGGATTACTCCTCGCTTGAGTCGATCAAACGAACAGGCGGTATTCGCCCGGATGAGACCTGGGACGAGAATCTGCGGGCCGCCGAGGGAAACGCAGTGTTTGCCGCCCGACTTGGAATCGGTCTTGTAACATTACACGCGGGTTTCCTGCCCCATGCACCGTCCGAAACTCCCGCCGTAACCGGTAGCACCGAACGTGATTCGCTCATCGCGCGGCTCGTACGCCTCGCCGAAGTCTTCGCAAACCGCCGGATCCGCCTCGGGCTTGAGACCGGTCAGGAATCAGCCTCGACGCTCCTTGAGGTGCTTGCTGAAGTGAACCGTGAGCTTCCCAGTTACGCCGCAGTAGGTGTTAATTTTGATCCCGCTAACATGATCCTCTACGGCATGGGTGATCCCGTCGAAGCTCTTTCGCTGCTGGCTCCCCACATCCTTCAAGTCCACATCAAAGATGCCCTCCCCAGCGACAGCCTGGGCGAGTGGGGCGCGGAAGTCCCGTTCCGCCGCGGTAGCGTTCGCTGGGATGCTTTCTTTGAAGTGCTCGCCAAGTTGCCGGTGACAGTCCCGCTCATGATCGAGCGAGAGGCAGGCGACCAGCGCGTAGAGGATATCGCCAGCGCGGTCGCGGCGATCCGGGCTATGTAGCCGAGTTGGCCCACCGGATCACGGCAATGTTCCGTTGGGTTGATTACTATTCCCGCTTGTTGAAAGCCAATCGCATCCTCGCCTCTTCCCTCCTGTCGGCGCGTTGTAATGCGTGGGCGGTACTGGTCGCAATCGTAATCGTAAATTTCCACTGGCCCTCTGCGTCCGCCCAGCCCTCTCAACCGCCCGCGCCGCTTCAAACGAAGCCGTTCGCGCAGCCCACCGCCAAGCCCGAGACAGTCCCGCCGGGCGCCAAGTCGGAGAGCGATGCCCTCGAAGCTTTTAATCGCGGAGATTACACTCTGTCGCGGCGGCTTCTTGAGCAACAAGCGAAGCGAGAGCCAACCAACTTTGTGCCCAGATATAACCTGGCGTGCTGCTGCGCCAAGATGGGGGACACGGATGCCTGCATCACATGGCTGCTAGACGCGATCGAAAAGGGTTTTTGCGATGCTTATATTCTCCAGCGCGATGATGCTTTTGATGCTGTCCGGCGTGACGAGCGATTCAAAGCGATCATAAGCGGATGGCAGGAGATTCTAATCGCCCGGCGCGATGCCAATCTAGAGCAAGCTAAGCTGCTCTTTAAAGAGGGGTCTTACGAAGCTTGGTTGGACACCGACTTGCGATTAGCCTACTGGTCTGCGTTTGAAAAAACTGCTTTCGTGCAGGCGAGGGAAGAAGTAACGCGGATGGCCCGCTTCGCGGATACCCACGTCTTCGGCCCGGCGAGCGCCAGCAAATCTCCCACCTCCGCCACCTCCTCCACATCCC
>CAYVFW010000093.1:0-12043 GCA_964450325.1 uncultured Phycisphaeraceae bacterium
TTATTTGGCCGTTGGGCTCGGAGCGATGCTTTTCGTGCTTTGGCCGCATTACAGAGCGATGGGGTATATTTCATGGGGGTTGCTGGGGATCGCGGTTGTTTTATTGCTTTTTTTAATAATTCCTGGGGTACCTCTCTCGATAGTGCGTCCGCGTAACGGCGCGAGGGCATGGATTGATCTGGGCGTGTCAGACTTTCAGCCCTCGGAGATGGCCAAAATCGCTTATGTTTTGGTGCTCGCGTGGTACCTGCGCTTCAGCAAAAACCACAGGACATTTGCGGGCCTGCTCCCCCCGGCGATTATCACCGCCATTCCTGTGGGCTTGATCATGCTCCAGCCCGACTTGGGCACAGTATTGCTCTTCCTGCCGGTGCTATTTGGCGTGTTGGTGGCAGCGGGCGCTAAGCTCAAACACTTAATCCTTGTGGTGGCATTGGCTATGGCCGCCGCACCCGCAGCGTATCTCGTGCTCAAGCCGCACCAGCGAGCCCGGATTGATGGGCTTATGTTGCAGATGAAGGGCGACACAAGCGCCGATCAAGACATGAACATGCAGAGTGTGACCAGCCAACGGATGGCCGGGGCTGGCGGTCTGGCGGGGAACAGCGATGAATCCACCCGGACGTTATTATATTTCAACGCGCTCCCGGAGCGCAAAACCGACATGATCTTTTCGGTCATCGTCAATCGGTTCGGGCTGCTTGGGGGGTTGTTTACCATCGCCTTGTACGGGTTGTGGGTCGCGGGGGCTCTCACGACGGCGGTGATCTGCCGCGAACCCTTCGGGAGGCTGGTGTGCGTCGGCCTGACGGGGTTTATTGTCGCTCAGGTGGTGATCAACGCGGGGATGAATCTGGGGATCGTGCCGATCATAGGAATTACATTGCCGTATGTAAGTCACGGGGGTTCTAGCCTTGTGGCCGTGTGGATGATGACGGGTTTAATCGTAAACATTGCGATGCGTAGGCCCAAAATGGCGCTGCGCCGCTCGTTCGAATACGATGATACTGAGTGAGCTCTCGCGGCGGGGGGCAAGTTAACAGCAAAGGCGACATGCTCGGACAACAAAGCAGTAAAGAGCGGTACGACGACTATCGGCTCAAGCGTAAAGAGGATGCGACCTGGTCGACGCGGGGCGGCGCGGATGCCTCCGCGAAGATTGATAAGAATAAACGCGGGCGGACCTTTCTACGACTCTTCGCGGCGTTCTGGACCTTTACGCGCGGGCATCGGGGGTGGCTTACGCTCGGGTTGTTTACTGTGAGTGTGGTGGCGTGTACCGGGCTCTTCATCCCCGCGAGCACGAAGATCGCCATTGATTATATTATAATGCAGAATCCCTTGCCGGAGGGAACCCCGCTCTGGATTGTTGAACGGATGAGCGGATCTCCGGTCGGCATGCTCTGGTGGCTGGGCGGCACGATGATCGGTTTAGCGTTCTTCGGTACGATGGTCGGGACCGTTGGGCGTTGGCAGTTTACCCGAATCACCAAGCGCATTCAGACCAACATGCGGCGTATTGCCTTTGATCACGCGGTGCGTCTTCCGCTCCATCGAGTTCATCATTACAAGAGCGGTGGCATGTCAAGCTTGCTGCGCGAGGATGCAGGCACCGCGGGCGACCTGCTTTTCACGGTTATTTACAATCCTTGGCGCGCCATTGTTCAGTTGGTCGGCACACTGCTTATATTGGCTTATGTTGATGTGCGCATGCTCGCGGCGGGCCTCGCAATAATTCCTCTGGTCTGGTTTACACACCGCACCTGGATCTCCAAGATTCGCCCTTTCTTTCGCGATCAGAAGATGGTGCGCCAGCGGGTGGACGCGGCGACGACCGAGGCGTTTGGGGGAATGCGCGTCGTTCGAGGTTTTTCGCGAGAACGCAGCGAAAGCACACGGTTTACCACAGGCCAGCACTTCATGGTGCGTATCGAGGTTCTTACCTGGTGGTGGTCGCGGGTGCTGGAGATTATCTGGTCGGTGCTTATCCCCGCGGGTAGCGCGGGCGTTTTAATATATGGTGGAAGCCAGGTGCTCAAGGGTAACTTAACCATCGGTGACCTCATGATGTTCAGCACATATCTGCTCATGCTGCTAGGGCCGATCGAGTCGCTCACTAGCTCCGCAGCTTCGGTGCAGACCAACCTGGCCGCGCTCGATCGCGTGCTCGATTTGCTGGAAGAGCCTCTTGAGTTCAGCGGCGCGGTCGGAGCGAGCGCCGATGGGCTGCTCACTGTAACTAAAGAGCAGACCCTGGGCCGTATCGACATCGTTGATGTCAGCTTCGGATATCCCCGGCCCGCCCCGCCGCGGCGTGACCCGACCCAAGACCAGGAGAGCGAGGGGGTGGGCGAGGGCGACCCTGTGCTTCGAGAAATTACATTGAACGTCGCGGCGGGTGAGACGATTGCCTTGGTTGGGCCCAGCGGCAGCGGAAAGACAACGCTCTGCAACTTAATCGCACGCTTCTATGACCCCACCCGGGGACACATATATATCGACGGCATCGACCTCCGCGCCATCGACGTGCGGACTTACCGTACCCTGCTTGGAATCGTAGATCAGGATGTCTTCCTATTCGATGGGAGTGTGGCAGAAAACATCGCTTATTCCCGCAGGGATGCCACCGCGCGGATGATCATGGACGCGGCGATGGCGGCCAATGCGCACGGTTTTATCACTGAACTTGAACGCGGTTACAGTACCCTGATCGGCGAACGCGGCGTGCGGCTGAGCGGCGGCCAGAAGCAGCGCGTTGCCATCGCACGCGCGATCCTGGCCGACCCGAGAATCCTAATTCTTGATGAAGCCACCAGCAATCTAGATAGTGAAAGCGAGGCGCTAATCCAAGGTTCGCTCTTCGACCTCATGCGCGGACGCACCTGCTTTGTAATTGCTCACCGGTTGAGCACGATCCGAAATGCTGACCGCATCGTTGTGCTGGATTCGGGGCAGATGGTCGAGGTCGGTACTCACGCCGAGCTGATGGAGAAGAGTGGACGCTATGCAGAACTAGTACGAATCCAGACGGAAGGATTCACACCAAGTCGCGGCACGCTCCCCGGGGAGGAAACGAAGAAGTTGTCACCCTCCGCGTCGTGAAAACCATTGCTATCTGCGGAGCGCGGACGGACCTCCCTACCCGCCCCCCGGACCTCACAGCTACAAATCCGCTCATCGCCGAGGTGAGCACGATTGAAACGTAATATATTATAATCTCCGACCAAAGAAGCGACGCCGGGCTCCGGCAAGCTAGAGGAGCAGAGCGTCACATGTCCTGGGGATATTTTGTTAAAGGTGGTCAGCCAAGCTGGGAGCGACGAGGTCGTGGGGATGGTGAGGGATCAGCCTGAGGTCAGGGCGGTCGCACCCCCCGAACAGGCGCGAGCTAATCGCTATGTTTGTAATATGTTAGCCAACAAGCGCGCCGTGAGCGTTCGGTCAGGTAAGCCGAATGATTTCAGGGCTCCGGATGTCCGCTGTGTCCGGAGGAACTTTCGGTCAAGGAACACGCTCGTGCCGCACGGCAGCCTTCCGAGGAAGATGTCGCCTCTTTAGACTGCGCCCGGCGCAGCCCATAATCCGATACTTTGATCTATGGCCGTCACCGAGATTCCGCTTTCCCGTCCCGATATAACCGACTTGGAAGAGCAGTTGGTGATCCGCACGCTTCGATCAGGGCGGCTCTCAATCGGGCCAATGGTCGAGGAGTTTGAAAGGTTGGTCGCCGCCCGCAGCGATTGCCGCTACGGCGTGGCGGTAAATAGTGGTACGAGCGGGCTGCAACTGGTGCTCGAATCGCTGGGCATAGGGCCCGGGGATGAGGTCATCACGACGCCGTTTAGCTTTGTTGCGTCGGCCAACTGCATTCTAATGGTGGGGGCCACACCGGTCTTCGTCGACATTGACCCCGTCACCCTGAACATGGACCCCGCCAAAGTTGAGCGGGCAATCACGCCTCGTACCAAAGCTATCCTGGCGGTCGAGACCTTCGGCAATCCGGCGCACATGGATGCTTATGCCAAGATCGCCGCGGAGCACGGCCTGCCCCTTGTAGAGGACTGTTGCGAAGCACTCGGCGCATCGCATCTGGGCGTCAAGGCGGGGCACTTTGGAAAGGTGGGGGTCTTCGGTTTTTATCCTAATAAACAAATTACAACCGGCGAAGGAGGGATGATTGTTACCGACGATGTCCGCATCGCCGAGATGTGCAAAAGTCTGCGAAACCAAGGCAGGCCCCTGCCGCTTTGGATGACCACCACGACCAACCCGGTCTCCTCAACTGTAATGGAACCCAGCGTGGGCGGGACGCCCGTGGGCAGCTGGCTTCGGCACGAGCGGATGGGGTACAACTTCAGGATGTCGGAGATCAATGCGGCGCTGGGCGTGGGTCAAATGCGCCGCCTGGATGAGATCCTGCTTAAGCGCCAGAGCGTAGCGAATGCTTACTTCGAGCGGCTAGGCGGCAACTCGCATCTCATTTTACCAACTATCCGCGAGGGAACGACTATGTCGTGGTTTGTCTTCGTGGTGCGGCTGGCCCCGTCCTACACCATCGAAGAGCGCGACCGGGTGATGCGCGGGCTTCGGCGCCAGGAGATCGGCACCAGCGACTACTTCCCGTGCATTCATTTGCAGCCCTTCTACCAGACCCGATTTGGGTTCGCGCCCGGCATGTTCCCCATCGCTGAGAGTGTTGCCCAGCGAACTTTCGCCCTTCCATTTTATAACGATCTCACGAAGCGAGAGATCGATCAAGTAGCTCAGGCACTTGATGTAATGATCGGGCAGGAAAACCTGACCAGAGCTTAAGTTCCGCCCCGAGTGTTAGGTAGGCCGCGCCCGCGAAAGCGGCGCTTTAAGTCAGCAGATTAACAGCCGCCATTTGACCATGCTTCAAAGAAGTCCGAGACGTCCGACCCGTCAATACCGCCATCGGCGTTTACATCCGCAGACGGCACTGCGTTGCTCCAGTCGCTGAAGAAATCGCCGACATCAGAACCATCCACGCCGCCATCCAAGTTGTAATCTGCGGGGCAGAGGACGCCGCTTGAGTTGCCATCGATGATGAAGGCAATCTCTTGCGAAACATCATCCGCGATGTAAGGCTTGCCCGGATCGACGATTGCTTGCCACTCTCCGGTAAAGCCAGCGGGCGAATAGATCATCGCGTTGGCCCCGGCCACACCGCGCGCACCAAGGACAGAGGCTGGAACAATAAAAGCCTGCGCGTCGAGAGAGGTCGTGACAACTTGGAGGTCAAGCCAGTAGGTGCCTTCTGGGAAAGTCAGTCCGCCCATGTCGATCACGACGGCCCATAGACGCTTGCTCGTTCCGGGTGCAACCGCGCTCGGAAGCGGCCGACTGTTGGCAATTCGATAAGTGTTTGTACGAGTCGCCGATATCAACCGGTTCGTTGTAACATTACCCGTGAGCACCTGGCTCACAGCAAGATCAGGACGCCCGCTCCAGAGCCGAAGGTTGGCCGACGAAATGGGCGGGGCGGTGAGAATGTAATTGGGTTGATAGATATACACCGTCAGCGAATCCAACCGCCAGCCGTTGGGATTGGTAACCGCAAAGTCGTCGGCGATGCGAAAGCTGCCGCCGCCCGAGGTGAACTCGAGAGGATCGCGGTAGCACGAAAAGCCGGTGAATAGGTTCACCTGAGAAGCCGTGCCCGTAGTTTCGCTCCATTGACTATTCGCGGGCGCTGCGACACCGGTGATCGACCGCGTGACCGTCGCCAAAGCCGGAACCTCCGGGGTGGCAGAACCGTTGCTGAAAAGAGGATCGGCGGAGGCGAAAGTAACTATCGATGCGATAGTGCCAGCCAGCGAAGCGGCCAGAGTTGCCCGGCAGAAGTAAGTTGGGGTCATGAGAGGACTCCTTTGTAACTCGGAGTGTAATCTGGGAAAACAGTGGCAAGGTTGGTGTTGCCCAACCTCCTGTCGATGACTTCGCTCAGGACGTCGCGGTAATCAATGGTAACTTCAAGGTCCAAACCTTGGTATAAGTTTGCTTCGTCCAGGCCGGGCCATCGCGTGAGCACCCGCCCGCCATTGATCGCCTGCCCCATCAGCATCATGCAGTTGCCGTGGCCATGGTCGGTGCCTTGGCTGCCGTTCTCGGCCAACCGCCGACCAAACTCACTTACGACTGCCACAATGTAACCCGGTGAAGACGACGAAGCGGACATATCGGTGTGAAAGGCACTCAGCGCCGCCGCGACGCGCGTCAGGAGGACCGCCATCGTGCCGGTGTTGTTGCCTTGGGCAGAATGTGTGTCCCAACCATCAACGTCAATCGCGATCGCCTCAACGCCGACCTGAGCTTTAATTAACGCGGCCGAGGTCTTCAGGGCATATCCAAGCTTTTCGGTCGCCGTGTACTGCGCGCCACCGGCGGGCTGATAGGTCGCAAAGTTTATGCTGTCAAGAAGGCTGATGGTCGCCAGCGTCGTCGAAGCCGTGGTTTGAAGAGGATCGCCAACGCTGCTATACATTTCACTGAGTGCCGCGGTTCGCGCGGTACGCGTCCCGCTGCTTCCCAGAAGTCCGAATGTGTCAAGGTCGGGCACTGGGATCGTGCCGAAGCCACCCACTAAGGACTGTTGTAATCCGGTTCCAAGGCCAACGCCGCGAAGGACAGCATTGGGATTAGAGGGTGCAACTGTCGCCAAGTGCCGACCGAGCCAGCCGGTAATCATGAACGGATCGACGCTCGTTCCAACTTCCATGAAGCGTTGCCCTTCAAAGTGCGATCGGGTCGGATCAGGGCTTCCACACGCCTGAACGAAAAGTAAGTCACCTGCGGTGTAAGCGGGGCGGAGTGCGGAGAGCACAGGAGGCAGGCCGAAGAATCCATCCAGATCGGTGCAGGCACCCGCGAGGCCACTGCCCGGGCGGGGCACGGCGAGGTTGGGCCGATTAATGTAATATCGATCCTCGGCGTGCGGCACGCAGATGGAAAGGCCATCAGCGGCACCCCGAAGATAAATCCAGATGATCGTGTCGCGCTGAGTGGAGCGAAAGCTGTTCGCCACAGCCACACGAGGCAACCAAGAGGACGCGGCAACGACCGCGGCCGCCGTGCCGGTAGCCTTCATAAATCCACGCCGCGAGAGCTGTGCATACTCGGGGCAGCATTGTGCTTGGGGGGTATCCATAAGTCCATTCTCGCTCTGATCATTTCAGCAGAGCGCAGTTTGTAACAGAAGGTCTGAGACAGAGGCGATGTTCATCGCCGCCAAGTTGATGTAACGTTAACCACGGTCGGCGCGTCGGTTAATACCATTGGAAAGCGGGGCAGCCGATGGCTAGACCGATGGCTTCTCTCTGCCTGGTTGCCGAAGGAGCGTTGGGGAGCAGGTAGTTCCGGATGCGATTACGTTCTGCCGGAGGCATCTCGCCGCCGAACATGTTCGCGTTAATTCGATCCGCCATCGCATCGGCCGTATTCAAGCCAGCAAAGTAGGCCGCAGCATCGGTAGTGATGCCCGAGAAGCTGTTATTAAGCAGCAGTGCGCCAAAGTTCCATCGCGGCAGCACAAGCCCGGACCAGAAATCCAGATTATCGGGGTACCCATCAGGCGCTGTCCAGTAGAAAGTAAGATGCCCCGCCACCCGTAGCTGCGTGCGGAATGAACTGGTGGAGACCACCTCAGCGTTGGCCGCACGAGCCGCAGAGACAAAGTGGTGGAACGGCCGCTTAAACTTAGGTTCTGCGGCTTGAACGTGCGCCGCGGCAAACACGGTGCGGAGTGTCTCGCGAATGTTGCCACCGGTGGCAGTAAACTTCGCGGCAACCGTATTCACCAAGGCGGAAGATGGGTTATAATCGAGGAATCGCTTGCAGAACTTGGTAGCGATGAACTTCGCGGTGCTCGGATGATCGGCGAGGATGGCGAGCACCGTAAGCCCGTCCTGAATACCCCCCCCAGCGGGAATTATATTACCAAGAACCACTTTTGCCCCGTTGTCGTGCTGGCTGGAGTTGTAGCGGAAGCTGCCCGCGAGCGGGAAACCGTGGGAGTTGGGGTAGAGTTGCCATCCGGTAAAACATCGGGCGACGTTGACAACGTCGTTCTCCGTGTAGCCCCCGTCGACGCCTATGGTGTGAAGCTCCATCAGCTCGCGAGCGTAATTTAAGTTCGGGCTGCTGGAGATGGAGATGTGGTTATCAAGGTACACCAGCATCCCCGGGCTGGTGGCGCTCCCCGCCAGCAGATCGCTGAACATCCCCATGCAGTTGGTGCGGATGACGTCCCGATCATCGATTACTTTGAGCCAAGAGCAGTTTTCTTTCTCCACGCCAATGTTGAAATGATCCGTCCAGAACTCAACGACCCTCTCCTGCAACTGGCGCCGGCTGTAGATCGCACGCAAAAGGGTGCTCTCGATTAACTCGTTTACGATCGACGACATGCCGATCTGGTAGATCTCGGCGTAAATCTTCTGAAGATTCACGAGCCCCGCCACGCGCGCTTCGCACGCGGTGTCCACGATGAGATCAGGGCTTAGCTGGTGATCAAGATAAGCGTCGTAGCCGATGCTCCGCGCCAGCCCCAGTTCATACGGGGTGGCACCGAACGTGATACGCTGAACTAACTTAGTGATCACGCCCGAGGGATCGGGGTCACCGATGGAACTGGTCGGTGGAGCGGCCGCGACCGGGCGGGCCGCCGCAGCCACGACAGCTCCAACTCCTGCAATCGACGCGAGCCAGGCTCGTCGGGACGACTGCCCGGCCGGAGCGCCGGAGTTTCTTGTCACGGGTGTTTTTGCTGGTGAGGCGCTGTCCATGTCGCGTAGAGAGACGGACGCCGCGTGAATCGGTACGAGATCCGACAAGACATCAGATGTTTGCGTAATACCGGTTGTCTGTATTTCTGCTGAAGTCACGAGGAAAGCCCTTTCGCGGTTTGGAAAACAAGATCACCCGGCGATTAGACCGACCGCGCACCACTGACCAGCTGCTCGCGATTCTCATCAAGACGATGATACTTCGCGAGCGTACCGGTCACGTGAGCAAGGACGAACCAAGCCCGGCAAGACGTTCACCCAACCTAATTTTTACTTCAACTCTCTCTTCACTTTACCGCACTGGCCATTTTACTGGCACTCAAACTACTAAGGTCGATTCTTTTGCAGCGGGCTCTCCATTCCCGTCCGCAGAAGCGATCGCTTAACGCTGTCGCAGCTTCCGAGTCTCATAGCAACTCTCCGCAACAATATGAGTGTACCGTCACACACCGCAATCCGAGCGATATTCGGCACGGTTCCCGTACAATTTTCATAATAGGCAGTTGTGCTCATAGCCTGAGGAGATTGGCGAAGTTCGCCCGATTCACCTGTCGCGATGGCTTTATTCGCCACCGCATTACTTCGAGTAGCTGCCAACCCGCCGGGATAGGCACCCTGACCGATGGCGTCGCCGTCCGGCGCTCAGGCCCAAGGCTGCAAGACCCAGCAGCAGCGAGGCCGGAGCCGGAATGGGCGTGTAATCCACGACCAACGTGGGACGATGAGCAGGGGTCGTGTTCTCCGAGGAATCAAATCGCTTGGCTGTTCCGCTGTCAGCTTCATTCCCCCGAACCATCCAGCCCGCGTTCACCAAGCTCCCGTTGTGCCACCGGGCAACGTCCTCCGCCATAGCCGCGCTTGAGAAATTATAGAACCCAATGCCGATAATGTTGGCCGAAGCCGAGGCGATCGGATCGAAATCCCCGCCAGCGGTCGTCCAAGGCTGATTGTTCCCAAAGAACCGATCGAGCCACGTCGCGTCATTTGCTTGAGCACCTACGCCCCCGCCGCCCCCCATCGAAGTATCTGAGTTACTCGCGCCTTCACCCCAAATCTGCGAGACAGTGTGAAGGGTGCAAACCTCTGTGCCACTCGCCGAGCGAGAGACACGAAGACGTAAAGTTACACTGTTTATGGTCGCGTCCGCCGGTATGGATGTAAGATCAAATGCGAGCAGCGCGCGGCGGAGGGTCAGCGCGATGGTCGCGCCAGCAAAAAGATAAGAGCCCGAGCCATTGCTGAGCGAGCCCGATGGATCCTCATAAAGCGTGTTGTCCTGAATCGGCTCTAGGTTAACAACCACGGCCCCTGCGCAGCAGGCCAGAAAAGCTGAAATCAGCGGAGGGAAGAAGAGTCGAGCGTGCATGATGGTCTTCCTGTTCAAATCAAAACAACCAGAATCGCGCGACGAAACAACTCCAGCGCGCTATAGCCGCCGCGAAGGCAGCTATTCCGAGTTATCGCGCACCGGCCACCGGCGCTGAATAAAACGGCCACGACTAATATGAGCTATATGACGGCAAGATGCAAGCAAAATGAGCGAGATTTCTTAAAATTCCTTACATTTGGCACCCAAGATGCTAAGCGCGGGGCCTCCTGAGAGCTAAACCCAGCCCACGCGCAACTTAGCATCCCCCGGCAGTCCAGACAATAAAGAATGCTTCGATATCCGAACCATCGATTCCGCCGTCAATGTTAACGTCTCCACGAGGTTCGGAGGCCTGCCACGCCAGAAAAAAAGCACTGATGTCCGCGCCATCAATGCCCCCGTTACCATCAAAGTCCGCCGCGCAGCCGTACTGCAATGCCGCACCTGCATCCACGATCCCATACCCGCGAACAAACAGCGGATCTGTAGTGAGAGTCTGAACATAATCTGAGGCGGTTGTCAGTAACGCGGCACGCATCTGCCCGACTGTCCACTCCGGGTGAGCTTGTGTGAGGCAGGCGACCACCCCCGCCAGCAGCGGAGTCGCGAGCGAGGTGCCACTTCCGGTCACGTAATCGGTGACGTTATGTGGATGAGCAAAGAAGGTGTCTTCCCCGCGTGCTAATAACTCAGGCTTTACCCTGCCGTCGGCGGTCGGACCATCTGATGAAAACTCTGAACTTGCTCCCCCGAAGTTTACCGAACCGCAGGTGAGCACGTTTAATGCGTCGGCCGGAGCAATCAGCGTAGAGGTCATCGGATTCTGGTCGTTGCCGCCGTTGCCCGCGGCGGTACACGCGTGCACGCCGTTCTCCGCCGCAATGTTCAACGCGATGGTCGTAATGGCGGTGCGGCCGTCCAGGTCCGCCTGCGTGTACCAATCAATATACCCGAGCGATGAAGTTGTTACATCCGCCCCCACGCTCTCGGCAAACTCGATCGCCGCGGCGTAGTAATCCTCTTCTACAATCGTTTCGCTCGTCACATCCTCGGTCTTGCACAGAACATAAGTGGCGCTGTAGGCGGCACCAACGTAAATATTAGGATCATAAGCGGCCATGCACGAGAGTACGAGCGTGCCGTGCCCATGCTGGTTGATGTCATCCCCGGGCTGAATCCCGGTGTACAAGTCGCCGTTGATAAAATCTCGCTCCGCGAGCACCATCAGCGGATTGGCGAGGTTCTGGAAACACCGGTGTTGGCGCTCAAAGCCAGTATCCAAGACCGCGACAATCACACCCGCGCCGGTGAACCCGCGCGAGTGAAGGTAAGGCAAGTTAATTTGCGTAAGCTGCGCGGAGGCAGCACCATAAAAATCGCGAGAAGCGTACCCATCATTTACAGCGAGCGATGAAGCATCGTCGCACATGCCCGAAGCGATTGCGAAGCACGCTTCGCTGGCCCTCTTGCCGCGTCGCACCGGTTGTGTTGATTGGACGCACGGCAACGCACGCAGCAACTCAAGTTGATGGCTACTCGCCAAAACGCTTACCGCATTAAGCCAACGCGACTCGGTCCGCAGCGAGGCGATTCCCCTTACAAGTTCGACATCCGCGGCACGTAACGGAAGATCACGAGCATCAACCAAGCCCGGCGAAGTTCGCCGCCACTCGCGCCGAGCCCGAGCCGCTAGCTCGAGGCTCTGCTCACGCAGCGCCAAGCGGGAGCTGCTGACATCCTTTGGTGCAAAAAATATCCAAGTCGGAACCGACGCTTCCGCCAACCTCTCTCGCGTCTCCTGGGCCAGGGCCTGTGCCGTCGCTGTAATACAGATGAGGGTGCAGAGCGTGACTCTCTTCGTTGGTGCCAT
>CAYVFW010000094.1:0-12027 GCA_964450325.1 uncultured Phycisphaeraceae bacterium
GCATCACCCCGGGTGAACCCCGCCGCCACCCTCGCGGCCACCCTTGCCGCCTCCGCAGGCAACATAAGTCCGCGCCCCAACCCAAAGAACGCTGAATCAAACGTAATAATTAAGTAAAAATGCCAGCATCGCTTCGCTTCACGTCCTGTATACTTTCCTTAAGCCCCTCTGGCTTGGGGAAGGGCAGAAGAGTTACGTAACGTTACGTTCCACGGCTTTCGCTGCGTTGCAGTTGCGGCCACATTTCCCCATCCCTGCCAAGATTAGGTGATTTCTGCGCCCTTTCGGGCTTGCGGAGGCGAAGGGAGGCCTTCAAGCCATTCCCGGAGCATCGCCCAGGCCAGTCGGGTTCATCGGCCTGCGCGGCGGCCGGCGCGGCGGCCTGCGCGGCGGCCTGCGCGGTGGCCTGCGCGGTGGCCTGCGCGGTGGCCTGCGCGGTGGATTGAGCTGGAATATCATCGGCGATGGAAATGCCTCGCAGAACGTTTCTTCACGCCGCGGCTGCGGTTTCGGCGATGGCGATACTAACTTCGGGGGCGGCCGGGGCGGGCCGGGTGCGTCGGCCGCTGGGGCAGTTGGGGATTGGGTTCATCGGGATGGGGATTCAGAGCCGGTACCACCTTGATGCGTTTATGAAGAGCGATCGCACGCGGGTGCTGGGGGTGTGCGATGTTGATACGGTGCGGCGCGAAGATGCGAAGAAGAAAGTTGATGCGCATTACGAGGCATCGGCCGGATCAGCAGGCTGCGGAAGTTATGTTGATTATCACGAGCTGCTGGCGCGAAAAGATATCGACGCGGTGGTGATCTCTACGCCCGATCATTGGCACGCGATTCAGGTCATCGATGCGTGCAAGGCTGGCAAAGATATCTATTGCGAGAAGCCGCTTACGTTCACGCTGGATGAGGGGCGGCTGTGCATCGAGGCGGTTCGTAAGCACGCGCGCATTCTGCAGACGGGCAGCCAGCAGCGCACGGATTACGATGGTCGATTCCGGACGGCGGTTGAATATGTGCGGAGCGGGCGGCTGGGCCCGATGTACGCCATCTATTGCGGAGTTGGGGAATCTTCTGCCTGGTGCGATCTTCCCGAGGAGCCGATGGAGCCGGGCCTTGAGTGGGATCGGTGGCTGGGCCCCGCCCCGCGCCGGCCGTACAACGCGGTGCTCTCGCCGCGTGGTGTGCATGATTTTTACCCCAACTGGCGCAAATACCGGGAGTACTCGGGTGGCTTTTTGACCGACTGGGGCGCGCACCACTTTGATATTGCACAGTGGATGCTGGACGCGGATGGGTCGGGGCCGGTAG
The DNA here is from genome assembly GCA_964450325.1 of uncultured Phycisphaeraceae bacterium. Classification (GTDB taxonomy): domain Bacteria; phylum Planctomycetota; class Phycisphaerae; order Phycisphaerales; family UBA1924; genus UBA2402. The sequence continues at coordinate 1,309 of CAYVFW010000094.1, forward strand.
ACATAATTCCGCCGGTGGATGCGCAGGCGATGCATGGGGCCAGGTTTCGTTACAGCAACGGCGTGGAGGTGGTACACGGCGGGCCGTTCGGGGTGATGGCGGTGGGCGAGCGTGGTTCGATTTATGTTGACCGAGATCGGATAACATCAGAGCCCGCCTCGATCCTAAAAGAGCCGCTGGGAGAGAAGGATGTGCGGCTGCCAGTCATCAACGATCATCGTAATAACTTTCTGGACTGCATCGTAAGTCGGGCGCGGCCGGTGTGCGATGTGGAAGTGGGGGCCAGGTCGATCGCCGTGGCGCAACTAGCCAACCTGGCGTACTGGAATCGCCAAAGACTCTCCTGGGACCCCGCCGCGTGGCAGTTCGCGGGGTCAAACGCTGCGCAGGCGAATCAGTGGCGAGATTACGCTCGCCGCGAGGGGTATGGGCTTCCGGCCATAGGCTGAACGAGTCGGGCGGTCGCCTAAGAGGGCGTGGCCCCCGTGCCCACGCGGCCACTTGGATGAGTGGGCGGCGCTGAATCTGGAACTCACGAACCTGAAGATCCGTATGGTGGGCGGGGTGATGGGACGATACCCTGTGCTCACATGCGGTACGCAATGATCATGGCGGGTGGCGCGGGGACGCGGCTTTGGCCGCTGTCTCGCAGGGGTACGCCCAAACAGTTGCTTAAGTTTATCACGCGGCCCGGCGATCAGTCGCAGCGGTCGCTGCTTGAACTCGCGGCCAAGCGGCTTGACGGGCTGATCGAGCCCGGACACCGCTATATCTGCACTTCAGAGGATTATCGCGCGGATATCCGCGGCCAACTTCCGGGGTTCAAGGACGCACAGATTCTGGGGGAGCCATCGCCTCGTGACACGGTGAATGCGGTCGGATTCGCCGCGGCGGTGCTGGCCAAGCAGGATAAAGACGCGGTGTTTGCGGTGCTCACGAGTGATCATGTGATCGAGCCCGAAGAGGCCTTTAGGGCGAAGATGGATCTGGGTTTTCGGATGGTGGAGAACGACGACCGACGTTTTGTTACGTTCGGGATTAAGCCCACTTATCCGGCGACGGGGTTTGGTTACATTGAGCGGGGCACGCCGGTGCGCGACAAGAAGCACGGCAAGCACGCGGCGGTGGATGGGACAAAGGACCATGCGTATCAGGTGGCGAGATTTGTAGAGAAGCCGGATCGGCCGCGCGCTGAGGTGTATGTTCAAAGCGGGGACTTTTATTGGAACGCGGGAATGTTTGTGTGGAAGGCGACGACTTTTCTGGAGGCGCTGCAGCGGTTTAAGCCGGAGAGTTACGAAGGGCTGATGAAGATTCAGGAGGCGTGGGGGACCAAGCGGTCCAAGGCGGTGATCGCGGAAGTCTACCCGACGCTGCCGAAGATAAGCGTGGACTACGCCATCATGGAGCCGGCGAGTAAAGCTGCGAAGAACACGACTGAGGAAGAGCGGTTTCAGGTGTGCATGGTGCAGATGGATTGTAAGTGGCTGGACGTTGGCTCGTGGCCCAGCTTTGCGGATACCGTGGAGGCTGGAACCGGCGGGAACCGGTCGGCGGGGGATGGTGTGGCGGTGACACACGGCTCCAAGAATAACTTAATTTACAGTACCGCGGGGCACACGGTGGCGCTGCTGGGCGTCGAAGATTTGGTGGTGGTACACACGCCGGACGCGACGCTGGTGATGCCGCGGAGTAAGGCCGAGGAGTTAAAAGCGCTGCACGGGCTTTTAGACGAGCGGCTGAAGTAGGCGGCTGAAGAAGCTGGCTGAGGTGGCTGGCTTTAGTAACTGGCAGAATTTTCAAGTGGATGGACGAAGTTGAGTTATGTTGTAGTGTGATTCCCTTTTCATCATCGTTTTGATCATATTTTTCATTAGGGACCTTCATGCCGCAACTCTCACCCCGTGTAATCAATCTTAAGCCATCGGTCACCGTGGCGTTTATGAATCGCGCGAAGTCGATGAAGGCGAAGGGCCTGGATGTGCTGTCGTTCGCGGCGGGCGAGCCGGACTTTGACACGCCCCAGCCGATCAAGGACGCGGCGATCAAGGCGCTGTTGGCGGGGCAGACGAAATACATGCCAACGCTGGGCGACCCCGTGACGCGTGGGGTAATCGCCGAGAAGTTCACGAGGGAAAACGGCATTTTAGGGTTGACGGCGGAACATATTACGATCGGCAGTGGAGGTAAGCATTCGCTCTTTGTGCTCTGCCACGTGATCTTTGATTTCCCCAAGGCGGGCGATGCTCCGCACGAGTGCGTGCTGCCGGTGCCGGCGTGGGTGAGTTACGCGCCGATAATTGAACTGGCGGGGGGGAAAGTCGTTGAAGTGCCCACGACGGTAGAGACGGGATTCAAGGCGTCGGCGGAGGCGATCGCCGCGGCGATTACTCCTCGTACGCGGATGCTCATTTTGAACTCGCCGAGTAACCCGTGCGGGACGATGTACACGCCCGATGAGCTTAAGGCAATCGCCCGGGTGGTGCATGAGAAGCGGGCGATCGCGCCGGACATGGTGGTGCTGTCGGACGAGCTGTACGAGAAGATTACATTTGGCTCGATACCTCACTTTTCGATCGGGAGCGTGGCGGAGATCGCGGACCGGGTTATTACGCTCAACGGGCTATCCAAGGCGTACGGCATGACGGGGTGGCGGGTGGGGTATACGGCGATGCCCGGGGAGTTTGGGCTTAAGTTTACCAACGCGATGGCGACGCTGCAGGGGCAGATGTCAACGAATATTACGAGCTTTGTCTACCCGGCGATCCGTACCGCGCTGACTGAGTGCGGGCCGCAGGTTGAAGAGATGCGCAAGGCGTTTGCCAGCCGGGCTATCGTAATTAATGATCGGCTCTCGAACATACCGGGGGTGAAAACGGCGAAGGCGACGGGCGCGTTCTATGCTTTTCCCGATGTGTGTAGTTACTTCGGCCGGACGAGCAAGGGTGGGAAACCAATCAACAGCGCACAGGAGATGTCGGAGGCTCTGCTTGAGGAGAATCTGCTGGCGTTTGTGCCGGGCGAGGACTTTGGCGGGTGCGGCAAGAATCACGTGCGAATCTCGTTCGCCTGCTCCGAGGAGCAAATTCACAAGGGAATGGATCGATTTGAAACCTTTCTGGGTGATCTGCGGTAGATGGTGTGATTAGGCGTGTTTGATTGCGTGCCGGTGCGGACGGGGAGGAGCCTGTAAAGCATCAGTTGGGTGCGGATTGGTTGTAGAAGGCACGGCGGTGCGACGAAGCAGGCGGTGTGTCGGACGGGTTGTTTTTTTTGGCCGCTTTAGTGTGGCTTACGGGGGCGTGAGATGATGGCGAGTCGTAACATAACGAAGTGATATAAGTGGTGATGGCGGCTCGTTGATTGGGCGTGGGTTGTGGCCAGCGAGGGCATTTTAAAGAAGGTGAGGCGGGTGGCGAGTTGGGGCGTGTTCCCGCTCCGGCCTGTGTTGTTATGAATCAAGTGACTCGCGATAATCCTTTGGGGCTGCCGACCGTCGGCCATGAGGTGAAGAAAGATCGCGCGTGCTCGAAGTGTGGTTATAACTTGAAGGGGCTTAAGACCGGCGATCGGTGCCCCGAGTGCGGCACCGTGATCGGCCTTTCAAAGATTACACCCGGAAGCGGGGGGCAGTTTAGTGAAGCCCCGACAGAATTTATCAAGTTGCTTCGGCTAGGCGCGGTTTTGGTCGCCGCGTGCGGTCCCATCGCGGTCATCGGGTTCTTTCTGGGAACGATGGTATTTAAGGGCACGACAAGTAGTCCGAGTCCACCTGGCCCGCTCTGCATCGCTGCGGGCGCGCTAGCCACGGCGGGGTGGGCGGGCGGTGTGCATCTGCTTCACCTTGCGATCCCAGGAGATGTAGGCCCGACGAGCGTGGGGAAGGAGCCGGTGTCCAGCCGAAGGGTGTGGCGGTTGGCAAACATAATTTCCCAATGGTGCTTTGTGGCGTGGGCGCTGATCGCGCTGCTGATGTGGGTCGGCGGGACTGCGGCTGGCGTATCGCTGACCAATAACTTTTCAGTGCGGGCGATTGCGGGGTGCTTGTTCTTCGTTGGGTTGGTGGGGAGCGTGCCGACTTTTTTCTACTTTGCCTGGCTCTGCTTGTGGGCGGGTGATGAGGAGACGGCTACCCGGCTGCGCGTCGGGCCTTTTATGGCGTTGGGGGGAGCCTTTTTGCTGGGGGTACCGATCTTGTTTATTGTCGGAGCGGTGTTTGCGTGGGGTAAATTCGGGATGATTACGGCGATTACCACGGTGCTGCTGACGCTCGGGCTGTTCTATACATTCAGTCCGTTGCTGCGCGGGCTGCTGGGTTTAGCCACGCTGTTTAGTTGGGCGGTGACTAATCGCGATACGGAAGCGGCGGTGAATGCGCGGGCGGCTAAACGCATCGCCAAGCGTGTGCAAGATAATACTTTTCACGATTAGGTTGGTAGGGAATGGCGCGATGAAACGTATTAAGCGGGGTATGCGGTGTGGGCTGGTGATGTAATAAATTACGATGAAGCGAGCATTACGATCTTCCCCTTTTCAGGGGTTTGTTCTCGGCGCTGGCGAGAACTGCCCGGCCATTTCCGCGTTGAGCAGCATCGAGGTGAAGTGAGGCCCACGACGCGACGAATTGAGGGACATGAAAACGGACGAGGTGGATGTAACACGGTTGGGTTGCGCTGCGCACAGTGAGATGCTTACGCCTTGGAGAGCAACCCCTCGTCCGCGGGCCTCGTTTGAAGGGTTGCATCGGTTGAATGCGCGGATTATGGGGACCATCGAGCGAGCTTCCCGCCGGTGGGGGGGACCGATGGTCAGGGCATTTGTAAGTGCCGCGTCGGATCGTTCCCGGGCGCAGCTTACGACCGGAAAGTACGCCCCGCTAGCTGGCCCGCTCCGAGTCGGTGTACGCTGCGCGGGCCCGTGGAGCAGGGAGTTGACGAGCGCAGTGGGTCCGTTGCCGATTGTGTGGGTGGAAGTCGGGACGAAGGCCGATGACGCCGCGGCGTGCAGGAAATATAACCTTGATGGGTGTATCGCTAACGTAATATTAAATTCCCGGCCGGACGCATCGGCGGGCGTTCATCGCGGCTCGGAGGCGATTACATGCTACTTTCCACGGCGTGCGGGCAGCGAGCAAACAAGCGTTGATTGGGCACGGGACGCGGCGTTACAGTATACCTCCGTCTTTCCGTTGAGTTACGCGACGCAATCAATAACGTTTGCTATTGACCATTCCCGGCTGGCCGCCCTGGCCCTGGGGATATTGACCCGCGGGCTGCTCGAAAGCAGACTGGCGGCGAACACCGATCTATTGGACGTCTGCGCCGGACGGTTTTTGCCCAGGGATAAAGACGGCCTCGCGAGGCCGGGCACCACCCTCGTCGCATGGCCGGACCTTTTCGATGTTACATCGCGCTGGTTGCTGGCGCGGCTCACTTCACTTGAGTTATTCCATCATAACTCATCCCTCGCGGCGATCTCCGCGAGATTGCTGAGCATGTGGGCCTCGGACTGCTTATGTCACGCGAGCGCCGATGAGCGGCTGACGGCGGCGAACGCCGCGGCGGTGGTGCTTGGGTGCGAGCCCGCTATTCTATTACGTTTAGCCGCTGTTGAGGTTGCCTTTGGTTCCCCCGCCACGGCGATCAATGCTGCGGGGAGGGCGCACGAGGTGGCATCGCGTGGCACCTTTGCGGTCGATGCGGATCACCTTCTTCACCTTCATGCCGAAGTGAGCGCAGGCTGCCGGGATGATTTAGCAATGGGGCGCATTGCTGCGGGGCTGAGTTTGGCGATACTTACATCGAAGCCCAACCTTCTTAAGCACGTCTCTGAAGACCTGCTTGATGAGTTGACCTATTCGGCTGTGTTCGTGGGTCGTGATCAGGATCGCGTGCTGCTCCGCCGCGTATTTGCGCGGCTAGAGCAGTCGGCCGACTCGCGGATTGGCGACGCGGCGGGCACAGCGGACTTCTCAATAGGTGAACGCGAGTCGGTTTCGCTTGCCGCGCCGCACAGCGTGGCCACGAACGACGCGGTTAGGGAAGCAATGAAGTCTCCGAAAGCAACTAAGCCACGCGCTGCGCGTCCAAGAACTCGCAAGAAGGCTGCGTAAGGGTCCGCCAAGTGTGCGGCAACGGTCCTAAAGTTGGCGAGTTGAATATGTGCCCCCCACCTCACTAGGAGCTGAAGATGTCGCCCGAACAAACTACTTATCCGAAGCCGCCGTTCATGCGCGGTTTTCTGCCCGGTTTGGTTTTGGGACTCGTGGTTGGCAGTTTGGCTGGCGCGTTCTTGCCACCGTTGCTTACCGAGGGGCCCGGATCAGTGGTGAAGGGAGGAGGCGGAGCGACTTCCAAGACTGGCCAAGGAGAGGCGGAGCGTGAGCCCAGGCGGGACCCGGATGTAGTTTCGCCTCCTGCCCCGACCGTAACCACTCCCGGCATTTCTCCTACGGGAACCCCTCCACCAACGGCCCCAGTTTCACCCACTAAAGAAGTGGCGCCCGGGGCGCCGACGGAAGGTCAGCCGGGGGCGCCGGTGCCCGAAAGGTCCCCTAGCCCAAAGTAATATTAAGTAAATGGTGGTCGGGCACGGTGGGAGAGATGCGGGCGGGCGAGAGTTGTACAGTTATAAGTCAGAACGGCGTGTGAATGATCCCAACTTTGGAGTTTGACGCGAGGCTGGCTCCCCATTTATTACAGTTGACCGCCGCGCTCAAGCGCGTCGAGGCTGTTTTCGACGAGCAGTTGGCGAGCGACCTTCCTCCCATCATGCAGTTGGTTTCGCACGTCGAGAAATACCGGGGCAAGATGCTTCGCCCGATGCTGGTTTTGTTGTGCGGTCAGTGCGTGAGCGGGGACGATGGCCTGGTGCCTGGGGCACGCCATCTGGCGGCGGGCGCGGTATGTGAGATGGTGCACATGGCCACGCTGGTGCATGATGACGTGCTGGACGAGGCGGACACCCGCCGGCGCGGCGACACGGTTAACCGCCTGCACGGCAACGAGACGGCGGTGATCCTGGGCGATTATCTCATCGCGTCCGCTTATCACTTATGTTCTTCGAAGGTGGGGCACGAGGGGTCGTTGGCGGTGGCGCGAGCCAGCACGGTGATGTGCTCCGGCGAGCTGTTACAACTGCATCACCGGGCGGATTTTTCGCTGGATGAAGCGACTTACTTTGAGATTATCCGCCGTAAAACCGGTGAGCTTATAGCGACGGCTTGCGAACTTGGCGCGGTGCTGGCGGGGGCCAGCGACCCGGGCATCTATTATAACTTTGGGATGGAGCTGGGGGTTGCGTTCCAGATTCAGGATGACCTGCTGGACTTAACGGGAAGCGAGCGGGTGGTGGGTAAGTCGGTAGGCAAGGACCTGGAGAAGGGTAAGTTAACACTTCCCATCATTCACATGCTGTATAGTGCCTCGCGGTCACAGCGGGGCGAACTGCTGCTATTGCTGGAACAGGCCTGCGTAGACAGCGGACTGGGAGATCGTGCCGCCGCGGCGGCGATGTCGACGATCGCCGCGTGCCTTGAGAGTTCGGGGAGCATCCGATACGCGCGTGGGGTTGCGAGCTCGTACGTTGATCGGGCGAAGTCGCGGCTGGGGTGCTTGCCGGGGGCGCAGGGTGCGGAGAGGGGCACATCGGCTGCGAAAGAGATATTGCTTACAATGGCCGATGCGGTCGTGGCCCGCGCATTTTAGCGGCGTGGGCGCGGGGGCGTGTTTATTTGGCGTTTGGGCGTGCGCAGCGCGGCTGATATGGGACGAATTTCTGATCTTTACGCACGCCGGATCGTCAACGTAAACGTTAACATCGTCGCGGCGGGGCTGGTCGCGCTGGTTCCTACGGCCGTTGCGGCGTTCGCCGCGGAGGCGTACCTGGGCGTCAAGCACCCGTGGCTGATGGCGACAATTACATTTACGGTGGATGCGGTCGCGGATGTAGCATTATATTATTTCTTGCATTGGTTTGCCAACTACATGCCGCGTGGGGGGAGGGCGCGCGGAGTCTCCGCGGCCTACGGGCACTTGCCGTTTCTGAAGGACGCAACGCTGGCACAGTTGCAGCGGCTGTGCCTTTCGCCCCTGTTTTATTCGCTCGCGCTGGGCGGCCAGTTCGTGCTGGCGAGCGTTTATGGGGTCCCGGTCTTCTGGGCGACCATCGCGGGATTTAGCATCGGAATTATGGTTACAAGGGTGATCCACACGGCGTGGATGATTCGCGCAGAGCGACGGGCGCAGGCACGCGGCGCGGGAGGAGTGCCCCCCGCGCCGTCGTGATGTTCACAGCAAGCGAAACAAACTTACGCGACCGATGATCGGCGGCGACGTAATATTACGATAGAGCCCGCGGCGATCAGGCCGAGGGAGCCGGGTGTGGGGACTAACTGATCCTGCACGTTCTCGTTGTGGAGGATTGAGATGGGCGACTGCCCCCCGCTGTAACCGCTGCTGCTCACCGCGTTCAGCCAGCTCTGCGAGAGGGCGACGACGGCGGCGGGGGAGTTGCCGGTGAAGACGCCTGCAGCGAGGTCTGCGCCGGTGTCAAAGGCGAGTTCCCAGACCGCGATCTGGAAGGCCGACGAGGTGTCGCCATCGACCACGCTGCTCTGGTAAGACGACCAGAGCCGCCCCAAAAGCACTTCCTGGAGCGGGGTGTAACCACGCATCGCGGGGGTCTGGACATCGAAAACATAATCAGTGGCCGGTGCGACGTTCTGATCCAGCTCCACACAGTACGCACGGAAAACGGTGGGAAGGCTTACATCAATGCCCGGGCCGGGGGCGTCTTGCCGCGTCCATTCAAAAGTGACGGCTGGAACGTTACCACTGAAGACGCTGGTTAAAGTTACGTTAGTATCCTGCTGATAGAGGCCGTTGTAACGCGCCGTCACGGTATCGGCATTGGCACAGGCCGCGATAGCGGCGACCGTCACGGACAAAGTAACAAATCGTTGGATCATCTTATCTCTCCTCTTAAAAACTACATCATCGGCGTAGCCAGCATCAACGCGGAAACGCTGCCGGAGGAACGCCTTGCATCCCACACTGGGAAACCTATACCGATAGTTTACAGTGAGGTGCGATGATTGCAAGTAGTATAAGCATAATATGAGTTGCTTAGTTGGATTCGGGAGTGTCTACAAAGGTTATAATACCTCCGGGGTTTAAGGCTAGCAAGGGTTATCAGTCGCCGCGTTCTGATAACTCGCGATGTGTAGATTCGGGGCGGGGTGTGCCGAGCGTCCGCCAGTGGTCATCGTGGTTTCCTGGCAGGGTCGGAAGGTTCGCGGCACTTGAGCCGCCTGGGCATCTTGCGTGAGAGCCTGGGTCAGATCGGTGCGGCTAGCGTGGGCGGGAGTCTTTAGAAGCCCCAGAGTTACCGGCCGTCGCTACAGTCTGCGGCTCTATGGCACGCACGCCCATTCCAACATTCACAGATTCATCCCGGCCGGTGCTGGGGGCTTTGATTGCAACTATAATTCTTTCCGTGGGGTGGTCGCTCGCGTGGGTGCTGGGTGAACGCCAGAACACCGCGAGTTGGGCGGCGCCACTCACCGCGATCGTAACATTGATGGTCGCCGTCCTTGGTGCGTGGAAGCTGGTGGGGCGTGTGGGACGGCAGTACATGCTGCTGGGGGCTTTGCTCAGCGCGCTGGGCGTGTGCCTGATCTATCCGATTGCTCTTACCATCCGCGGCGGCTTTTATAACGATCCTGCGACGCGGAGCGGGTTTTCATTACGTCACTTCGCCGCGGCGTTAGAGGACCCGCGCGTGTGGAACGCGTTGAGCAACTCGTTCTTGGTGGCGCTGGCCACGACGATAATTGCGACTCTGGTGGCGCTCCCGCTGTCGGTGCTTGGAGCCAATTATTCGTTCCCCGGCAAGAAGTTTTTCAGCGCGGTGGTGCTTGTGCCGATGATCCTGCCGCCCTTTGTGGGCGCGATCGGGATGCGGGCACTTCTGGGGCGGGATGGCGCGGTCAATGCCTTGCTAGGTACCGAGTTTGACGTTCTGGGAAGCGCGAAGTATTGGGGGGTGGTGGTGGTTCAATCACTCTCGCTGTACCCGATTATATATCTGAATACAACCGCCGCGCTGGCCAACCTTGACCCTGCGCTGAACGAAGCGGCCGAGAACCTGGGGGCCAAGGGGTGGCGGCGGTTTTTCTCGATCACGTTACCGCTGATCCGCCCGGGGATTTTCGCGGGCGTAACGATCGTGTTCATCTGGGCGTTTACCGAGCTGGGCACGCCGCTCATGTTCGGGTATAATAATATTACCAGCGTTCAGATCTTTAACGGGCTCAAGGAGGTGGAGAACTCCGCAAGGCCGTACGTGCTCACGGCGTTCATGCTCGCTACGGCGGTAGGGCTTTATCTCATCAGCAAGAAGTTTCTGGGCGGGCGCGGGTACGCGATGTACGGGAAGGCTTCACGGGCGGGGGGCGAGCGTGAGCTCACGGGTCTGCGCGGCTGGGGGGCCACGGCGGCGTTTGGATTTGTTACCTTCGCCGCGGTGCTGCCGCACCTTGGGGTTGTGATCACGAGTGTGACCGCCCCGGGGCAGTGGTACGCGACTGTGCTGCCCACGGAGTTTACCGGGGGTCATTACCGCGAGGCGCTGGGCGCGGCGGATGCGTTTGCTTCAATTAAGAATAGCCTGTCGCTGTCGCTGGTGGCGATGATTGTGGATTGTGGGCTGGGCGTGCTG
>CAYVFW010000095.1:0-9692 GCA_964450325.1 uncultured Phycisphaeraceae bacterium
GGGGCGGAGGTAGCGTTTCATCTGGCGTTCGCGGCGAGGGCAACGGGGCGGGAACGGTGGCGATCTCGGCGTTTAATAACTTTGGAACGGGCGTCTACTCGTTGGCGCAGGCGGGTGGGACGGGTATCTCTGCGAGCAACGGCGGATCAAACGTTTCGGGTTATGCTGGCGACTTTGACGGCCGCGTGCGGATCGATGGAAACCTGGCGGTGCTTGGCTCGGTCAGCAAGTTCTCCGGCACGTTTAAGATTGATCATCCCCTCTACCCCGAGGCGAAGTACTTATATCATTCGTTTGTTGAATCGCCCGAGATGAAGAATATTTATGATGGCGTGGCGACGGTGGGGGCGGATGGAAGCGTAATCATAACGATGCCGGAGTACTTCGAGGCGTTGAACATGGACTTCCGGTACCAGTTGACGTGCATGGGATCGCACGCGCCGGTTTACGTCTCGAAGGAGATTGAGAAGAATCACTTTGAGATCGCCGGTGGCAAGGCGGGCATGAAAGTTTCATGGCAGGTGACGGGGGTTCGTCAGGATGCGTATGCCAAGACCAACCGGGTGCAGGTTGAAGTGGAGAAAGCCGCGGCGGACCAGGGTAAATACTTGTACCCCGCCGGGTTTGGTGCGGGGATTGAGAAGCAGATTGGTGGCGCGAAGCCCAAGATGTAAGTTTATCGTGGATGCTGAGGAGTGGAGCGCGGCCCGGGGATGTGTTAGTTTCTGGGCTGATTTTGGTGGGGTAGGGGAGGGGTGGGTGAAACGCACCAGTTGCCGCAGCAGGACGAACGCCGCGAAAGCGGCGTTTGTCATTTTTTGCGGATAAGACGAGGTTTTTTTAACGGGTCAAGGCGCGTACTTAACCCAGAGCGGTGTTGACCCAGTGATATTGTGGCTTCCAGGCTTTCTTCGCAGAGGTGGTGAGCAGTAGCGAGGCCAGAGCCCGTTCGCGATTAAAAAAGACTTAGAGTGCGCGGTCGGGCGCGCATGCTGTCTAAATGGTCCAAAGTGGTGTAATAGTGGTAAGGCAGCCCCGCGAAGGTGTGCAGAGTAAAGGAAGTTCGCTGGAACTCCGGGCGTGATTCTCCCTGGCATCGCGTGCGAAAGCGATAGTCAGTCCAGTCGTTTCTGCTGGCCGTTTCTGCCGGCCGTTTTTACTAACCGCTTCTCGGAACTTCTATGAGTTCGAAGTCGGTCTCGATGCGCGACCTTGGAGAACGCCTGTTCGCTCACAGCGAGGCCGGTGGTGGCACACACGGGGCGACCGCTAAGGCCATGGGCGACCGCTTCGGGGTCGGGCGTCTGATGGGCGTGCTTTCCGGGGGTTGCGTTAGGATGGCCGTGTCGAAGCGGGTGGCCGGGTTTTGGAGGCGCAGACTAAGCACGCAGCGGTGGCTCCGAGCACCAGGTGCCAGGGGAACGCCAGCTGGATTGGGTTTACATGCTCTTGCAGCCAAGGCGTCAGATTCGTCCAAACTTTCCAGATGCTGGGTTGTAAGAGGAAAACGACTGCAAAGCCGGTGGCCAAAGCCCAGAGCGCGCTGGCTTGCGTGCCGCGGCGGGTGAAGAGGGCAATGAGGAACATGCCCAGCAGGCCTGCATAGGCAAAGTTCATGACGCTGAGGACGAAGCCGATCAGGGTGTTTTGTTTGGGGTTGTAGAGGGCGATGCAGGCCATGGCGAAGCCGCCGATCGCCAAGCCACTCACTATTACCGCCAGCCGACCGACGCGCAGGTAGTGGGCCTCGGTATTGGTGCGATAGCGGCGACGGTAGAGGTCGGTCACGAACGTGCTCGACATGGAGTTGAGCCCGGAGTTAATTCCTGCTGGCCCTGCGGCGAAGAGCCCGGCGAGGAAGAGGCCAGCCAGCCCGCCCTGCATTTCACGGAAGGCAAATGTCTGGAAGGCGAAGGTGCCTACAGCATAATCTGGCGCGGCCGAGCCCATGATGTCGGGGCGTTTGTAGAAGATTGAGAGGAGCAACCCCAGGGTAAGGAATAAAATTACGGTGGGGATGCCTATCAAGACACCGCCGAGCACGCTTTTGGCTCCTTGGCCAGCGTTCTTGCAGGTGAGCATCCGCTGAACGAGGTCTTGATCCATGCCGTGTGAGGCGAGGGTGAGCAGCACAAACCCCGTGGTGACCGTGAAAACCGTGAACTCCTTGGAGAGATCGGTGGACCAGCTTATTACGATGAGTTTAGAGGCTTCCGGCGGGGGTGGATGGCTGAGGGCATGCACTATAGTGGAGGCATCGCCGGGTATCCGCGAGTAGAGGAGCACCAGCGCGACGACGGCGGCTCCGAGGTAGACGCAAACCTGGATGACATCTGTCCAGATCGCACTGCTGATGCCGCCGACAAAGGTGTAAAGAATACCAAAGATCATGAAGATGACGATGGTGATGCAGAGGTTGGGCGCGGTGATATCACCGAAGATCGCCTCGCAGGCGGGTAACGAGCCCACGAAGACGCGTGCGCCGCTCGCGAAGACGCGGCCAACAAGATAGGCCCAGGAGGCCCCGGTGCGGGCGTGGGGGCCGAAGCGGGTTTCGAGGAGGGCATAGGGCGTTGTGATGCCCAGGCGGTAGTACGCGGGAATGAAGATCCAAGCCAGAATGAACCCAGCGATCACCCCGCCGATATTCGACGAAAGATAAGTGAGATCGCCGAGATAGGAACTTTGCGGAACTCCTACGAATGTCGCCGCGGATTGGGCGGTGGCGAGGATGGAGAGAGAGACGGCCCAAGCGGGCATGGAGCGGTTGGCGAGGAAGTAATCCCGCGTATCGCGAACTTTCCTGCGAGAAAACCAGATGCCGGTGCCGATGAGCAGGGCGAAGTAGGCACAGAGTACGAGGACGTCGGCCCGGGCGAGTGACGACGCTGCGAGGATGAGGGGCGGGGAGGGGAGCATGGCACGGTGAGGAGTCAGCGCGGCGGAAGGAAGCGGGCGAGGATAAACTTATGTTGTAAGGGGGCGAGAGCCGAACTTATGAGGCGGGAAAGAGGAATAGGAGGCGATTGGTCGGCGCGAGGGAGGTCGAGTGTACGGTGCGGTGGTGAGCCTGCGAGTGAGAGGTTCGTGATTGCCATGGGATCAACCCAGTCACCGCGGGCGGAGGGTTGGCGGCGCGTCGGTGCTCGGGGCATTGTCCGCTGAGCGCGGTGAAGCGTTTGAGTTGGCGAAGAAATAAAGAGAGGAACTGTGCGGCATGTCGCGTGGAAACAGGACCGGAAGAGCGGCTACACGACGGAGAAAATGGCGACGAGCTGGGAGCCTGGCGTGGCGAGTCGTCGCGTCCCTGCCCGCTGCGGTGATGGGCGTGGGGTCGCGCCTGGGTGCGGGGAGAACGGGCGTGGTCGCTGTCGTTTTGTTGCTCTTCATCGTGCCGCTGATTGCGGTAGTAACGTGGGCGGGGTGCGGGCGGAGCAAGCGTCCGGGCGAGTTCGCCGGAGGAAAGAGCGGCGAAAGCGCGTATGTGCGTCTGAATGATGAGATTATGATCGCGGGGGAACTCTTCCACACCGGGGCTCCGGTGGTGTTATGGAGCGACCCGGGTGGTTACGATGGATACCGGGTTGAAAAGCGTTTTGCGCCGTGGGAAGAATCGACCTGGGAGGCGATGCTGGGCGCGGGGAGAGCGCCCGATACGCCCAATCGTTACAATGTTCGATCGGCCAATCTGCTGCCCGAAGAGCTTGAGCGGGTCCGCGGCGGGGGCTGGGACCTTGAACTGCTGCGCCGGAGCGTGGATCAGTTTGTGTTACATTATGATGTCTGCGGGACCAGCCGCCAGTGCTTTAAAATATTACATGACCTGCGCGGGTTGAGCGTTCACTTCCTGCTCGATATCGACGGCACGATCTACCAGACGCTTGACGTGAAAGAGCGGGCGTGGCACGCTACCACAAGCAATAGTCGCTCGGTGGGGATCGAAATTGCCAACATGGGTTCTTACCCCGAGGGTGCCCCCGACCCGTTTGACAAGTGGTATCAACGAGACGCGCAGGGCAATGCGCTGCGAATTACGATACCCAGCGTGTTCGGCGATGGGGGAGTGCGCACGCCCAACTTTGTAGGCAGGCCAGCGCGGGCTGGGATGGTCGTCGGGCCTGTTCAAGGCGCGGTACACCGGATGTACGACCTCACGCCGCAGCAGTATGATTCGCTGATTAAGTTGACGGCGGCGCTCTGCACCGCGCTTCCTAATATTACGTGCGACTATCCCAAGGATGAGCTGGGGCAACTAATTACCCGGAAGCTTCCCGACGAGCAGCTGGCGGGGTATCGGGGGGTGCTGGGACATTATCACATCCAGGCGAACAAGGCAGACCCTGGACCTGCGCTGCAATGGGAGTATGTCATTACAGAGGCCCGCAAGCGGATGGAGAGATAAACCACGGGCGCGGCGGGGGCTGTAAGTGAAGGAGCCGGGGCGGGCAGGCGTTGTTGGCGGCGGAGCTTAATCGGGCGGTACGTCCGGCGCGGCCCTTCGGTTTGAGAAGATGGAGCTCATGACCCCGGCAATGAGCGAGCCAGCGATAACGGCGAGAGATATCGTGGGTGAGAGGTGGAACTGAAAGTAAGTCGCCAGCATCTTCACTCCGATGAAGATCAGAATAAACGCGAGCGCGTATTTCAGATGATCAAACTTGCCCATCAGGTTCGAGACCGCGAAATAGAGCGACCTTAAGCCCAAAATAGCGAAGATGTTACTCGTGAATACGATGAAGGAATCGCGGGTTACCCCGAACGCGGCGGGAATCGAATCGACGGCGAAGACGACATCGGTGCTTTCGACGACGAGCAGCACGAGGAACATCGGGGTCACCGCGCGGAGGCCGTCGACACGCGTAAAAAATCGTTCGCCGTCGAAGGTGGGCGACACTCTCATGAAGCGGCGAGCGAGCTTGACGATGGGGTTCTTCTCGGGGTCGAGGTGTTCCTCGTCGCCCGCTCGCATCATCTTAATTCCAGAGTAGACGAGAAACGCGCCAAAGACATACTCGATCCAGTGGAAGCGTTCGATGAGTTCTGCGCCGAGCCAGATCATCAGGCCTCGCAGAACGAGCGCGCCCAGGATACCCCAAAAGAGAACCCGATGCTGGTGAAGCGCGGGAACGCAGAAGTAACGAAACACGAGCGCTATGACAAAGATGTTGTCCATGCTCAAGGCGTACTCGAGCATCCAACTGGTCAGAAATAGCCCTACCGCCTCTGGCCCCGCAACATCACGCGTCTCTTTCCCCGCCGCCTGCGGCACGTTAACTCCGATACCCAACCAGTGATGGGTGTACATGAAGTACACACCGACGGCGAACATAAGTGCGCAGGAGACCCAGAGGGCGGTCCAAAGGAGCGCTTCCTTCATCGAAACAATGTGGGCTTTGCGGTTAAAGACGCCAAGGTCCAACGCGAGGAAGATGCAGATGAGAGCGATGAACGCCGCGTAAAACCATAACCGTGAACTATTCTGGCCGCCTTGGGTCGCGGCATGCACCAAGGGCAAAGCGGCCTCAGCGAGGGTGGCAAAGAAGCTCGGGGCTGCGAGAGGCAAAGTCATTGTGGAGAGGTCTGAGCGAGTCGGATGTCTTAGGCTCGAAACAATGTAAATCCAGCGGCGCGATTGTAGCGAGTACCTCTCATAACGTGCGGCCCTTAGGAATGTCGGCTAGTGTTACGATCGCGGCGGCTTTGAGACGAGGATGTTGTTAAAGATGCGTGACCTGGTTGTAACGTTATGCGCCGCCGGCGTCGTTGCGGCGTGATCGGTTGCGAAGATACGCTGCTTCCCCCGGCTACGCTGGCGAGCTTACACTCAGGAGCCCGCGGTCGCCACTAAACACCCTGTAGTTAGGATGCAAGGCCACTCGCCGCGTTTACGATAGCTACAAGGAGTCGGAAGTGGCCGCACGGTTTTTCCCCAGGCGTCGAAGGTAGCCGTAAATGCGTCGCCACTCTTGAACCGGCCCTGCGGGCGCACCCATGTAGGTTTCGCCAGCGGGAATATTCCCCGTTACGCCCGAGTACGCGGCGACGCGCGCTCCCGCGCCAATCGTAACATTGTCGGCTACCCCCACGCGCCCGCCGAGTACAACGCCGTCTCCTAACGTAACCGAACCGGACAATCCCACTTCGCCGCAGATAATGCACGAGCGGCCGATTCGACAGTTATGTCCGATCTGCACCAAGTTGTCTATTTTGGTCCCCGCGCCAATAACCGAGCTACCAAACTTGCCGCGGTCTACACACGTGTTCGCGCCGATTTCGACATGATCTTCGATCACAACGTCGCCGATGTGCGGTATTTTGATCACGCCTTGACCGTCGGCCCGAGGATGGTAACCAAAGCCATCGGCCCCGATGACAACGCCACCGTGGATCATGCAATCCGCGCCGATCCGGCAGCGATCATAAACTGTGACCGAGGGATACAGGACTGTGCGCGCGCCCACCGCTCCGCCCGCCCCGATGGTCACGTGCGCAACCAAGCGTGCCTCGTGCCCGATCACGGCTCCAGGCCCAACCACACAGAGTGGACCGATGAAAGCGGTGGCTGCAACCGAGGCGGTAGGGTGAATGACCGCAGAGGCGTGAATCTGCGCCCCCGCGCCGCTCGACTGCCACGGAGCAGGCTCGGGCGGGGCAAAGCATTCCAAAGCGGCGATCATCGCGAGGTCAGCATCGGGAACCAACAGAATGGCTCGGGCCGCGCCAGGATTGCCGGTAAGAACATCTTCCAAAACCCGATCGAGCGGAACGTCAGCGGCGACCAGGGCTGCGGTCGCGAGCCCACTTCGCCACGCCGCGGCGAACTTGGCGGATCGCACGAACGTCAAGTGTCCGGAGACGGCCCTGTCGGCACTTTCCACGCCGCGTAGGATGAGATCAGGCGGCCCCACGAGCTGGGCGGAGATGATCGAAGCGAGTTGGCCGGTGGTGATCGAGGGCACGTGGTAATGAGCGGTCACGAATAGAGAAAATGAGCGAACGGTGTGGCTGGGAGTCTTGGGCCGCCATCATAAGGGGCTTGTCGGTCCACGGAACCGGGGAAGCCCTTAAACGGATCAACGGTCGTGGGTTCGTATTTGAACGACAGAGAGGTCAAACGAGCGCAGTATGTCTCCCTTGAGGTTTGGGAGCAGGGCAATCTTGCCGATGCTGAAGCGGACCTAATCTACCATGCAAGCCGCCGCCCACACCAGCAAGCACAGCGTTTACAAGGTCGGGCGCGGGAAAAGGTGCTCGAATTAGGATTTTGGTAGTGCAGTTGCGAGTCGGCTCTCAGTTGCGGAGTGGAAGCTGCGACTAGGTTTGTGTAGTGTACTAATCTGAGGTGGTCGTTCGCCGTTTGAATGAGCGGTGAAGCGTTAAGAGCGGAATAAAAGGATCCATGAGCGAATCTCAAGCTACATCGGGTGTTTCAGGGTGGGGCGAGAATGGCTCGACAGGGGAGGGAGCGCGCTCGAACGGAAAGATGCCCGATGCGCTGAACGGCCACCGGCTGTCCACTGCGGATAAACCACGATTTCGAACTCTCTCGGGGCGGAGCAACATTGAAGTCGTCATACCGACGTTTAACGAAGAGTTGAATATCGTTGAGGCGATTAAGAGCGTGTTTGAATGGGCGGATGTGATCCACGTCGTGGATTCACAGAGCACGGACCGGACTCGCGAGATTGCGGAGGAGATGGGCGCGAAGGTTGTGATCCGCCCGTGGCTTGGGTACGCCAAGCAAAAGAACTGGGCGCTTACCAATCTGCCGATGCAGTCGCACTGGGTGTTTATCCTTGATGCAGACGAGTCTATCACACCCGCCCTGCGCGATGAACTTTTAGCGCTGGCAGCGCGGGATGTGAATAGCGTGAGCGAGGCGGGGTTTTACGTTAACAGGCTTACGTTTTTTCTGGGCAGCCCTATCCGCCACTGCGGGTACTTTCCCAGTTATAACTTGCGTTTCTTTAAGCGCGGCAAAGCGAAGTATGAAGAGCGAGAGGTTCACGAGCACATGATCGTGGATGGGCCCACCGGGCGGCTGCGGCACCTGATGAACCACGAGGATCGGCGGGGATTAGAGCACTTGATCGCGAAACATAACCGCTACTCAACGCTCGAAGCCAGAGAGTTGACTCGCGAGCGAATTAGCAAGAAGGTGGACGACGCTGGCCCGCTGGAGCGGGGCATCGCGACGCGTCGCTGGCTCAAGCGGCATGTCCTGCCGCGGCTACCGCTCTCTGGATTTTGGCGGTTTTTGTACATGTACATTTTCCGGCTGGGGATACTGGACGGCCTTCCGGGACTTCGGTTTTGTCTGCTACTTTCAACCTACGATCTGCTTATATCACTGAAGCTCGCGGAGATCCGTGCGCTGCACATCGACGAGGATGCCAAACGGCTGGCCGAAACTCCTACGAAGGGCCTTGCGGTGCCGGAAGGCGATCTGATTAACTCGGCGATCACCGTAGCGGGGCCGACGCTTCTTCCTAAGCCGCTTTCTGATGAAGTGCCGCCTAACCCGATACCCGATCGACCGACCATCCTCGCGAGCGTGCCGCCATACATCACGCCCGCGTTGTATGTACCAGACTCGTCGGAGGGCGATTCATCGGCCGGTGCCGGAGCTTTGGGCGGTGCCAGGCATCACGAGGCGACGCCCGGGCCTGAACCTATCCACGCAGAGACCGCATCTTATATTACACAGCTTAAGCCGCATGTCAATATTCCCGGCACCTGGCCGGGGTACCGAACAGTGCCGATCTCGATCCTGGTGCCGGTAAAGAACGAGGAACGTAATATTGTGGAGTGCCTGCGGCGCTGCAACTGGGCGACAGAGATCGTCGTGATCGACAGCAGAAGCATGGACAAAACGATTCCCCTGGCGCAGGCGATGGGGGCGAAGGTCTATCAGTTTAATTATGATCGCTTTACCGGATGGCCCAAGAAAAAGAATTGGGCGCTTGAGCAAATCCCCTGGAACAACGAGTGGGTCATGATCCTCGATGCCGACGAGTACATGACCGAGGAACTCGCCGAGGAGATCCGTCGCGTGGTGAGCGGTGAGTGGAAACCTGGCGCGGGGTCTGCGAGGCGCGGGTGCGGCGATGGTTACTGGGTGAACCGCCGATTTATGTTCCTGGGCCGGTGGCTGAAGGGGTGCGGGTACTACCCCTCGTGGAACGTGCGTTTGTTTAAACATAAGCTGGGGCGGTACGAGCGGATCGGAAACCTGGGCGATACCGGCAGCGGTGACAACGAAGTTCACGAGCACATCGTGCTCTCTTCGGGTGAGGCGGGGTACCTCCAGCACGAGTTCCTTCATTACGCCTACCCGGACCTTTCGGCATGGATCGAGAAACATAACCGCTACACAACTTGGGAGGCGCACGCGATGAAGGCGGGCGACATCGGGGCGGTGAACGCGAGCCTGTTCGGCGGTCCGATCGAACGACGGCGGTTCATCAAGCGATTTGGCCGCAAGCTCCCTTTCCGGCCCACGCTGCGGTTCGTGTATTCTTACTTTTTCCAGCGCGGCTTTATGGATGCATATCCCGGGCTGGTTATGTGCAGGCTTTTGGCGTGGTACGAGTTTGTAAGTATCGCTAAGTCTCGCGAGATGAGCGCGCACGAGAAAGAGCGTTCGCGCAAAGCGATTTCATGACGAGCTCCGCTGGATTATGTTTAACTCC
>CAYVFW010000095.1:9792-11921 GCA_964450325.1 uncultured Phycisphaeraceae bacterium
CTCCGCTGGCTTATGATGAGCTTCGCTGGCTTTTAACGATCTCCGCTGGCTCGCGCACGCACTCCCGGACACACTTAGTTGAGCCTAACCTTTTCCCGAGCGCCCTCTCATGTCTCAGCCTAACTCCCCCCACGCCCCGCACTCTCAAAGCCCTTCGGCACCGTTGGCGAATCCGCACCTTGCTAACGCGGCCCAACTCTCGCAAGAGGAGGGACGTTATATTTCACCCTACACTACCGGCGAGAAGATCAAACGGTTGCTCTGGGGGCTTGTGGAGCAGACGCTCTTTCGCATCTCCTTCCCCACGTGGTACGGCTACCGCGCTGCGCTTTTGCGAGCCTTCGGGGCTAAGGTCGGGGCCAAGTGTCAGATTAAGCGTACGGCGCACTTTGAGTGCCCCTGGAACTTTTCTTGCGGCGATCGATGCGCCATCGGAGAGCACGCGATCGTCTACGCGCTCGGACCAATTACGCTAGGGGACCGCTGCTGCCTCAGCCAGTATGCGCACCTTTGCGCGGGCTCGCACGACCTTAATCATCACACGCTGCCGCTTCTTCGGCCGCCCATCACGCTGAAGAATGATGCGTGGCTGCTGGCCGATTCGTTCGTCGGACCCAACGTGACGCTGCACGAGGGCGCGGTGCTGGGCGCGCGAGCTTCGGCATTTAAAGATCTTGAGGCGTGGTCGGTGAACGTGGGGAACCCTGCGAAAAAGATTAAGGAACGCCCCAGGGCGTAGCGAGCGAGATTCTCTCCGCTTCGGCTCTGCCCGGGGAGGCCAAGCGAAGTTTGCACGGACGTTCCTATACTTATATCATGCCATCTCAGCT
The DNA here is from genome assembly GCA_964450325.1 of uncultured Phycisphaeraceae bacterium. GTDB lineage: Bacteria > Planctomycetota > Phycisphaerae > Phycisphaerales > UBA1924 > UBA2402. Next base: position 10,623 of record CAYVFW010000095.1, read on the forward strand.
CGTGTATCGGCCCGTGTATCGGTTGCATTCCTTGCAAAGGTTTCGCACAGCTAGCCTGGCGATCGTCCTGCTTACGTTATCAAGTGCTGGCATGGTGTCGGGACAGACGACCCCCGCTGGGCCCACGCCCAACCCCACCGCGCCAGATGCACCTTCGCCTCTACCTTCGCCTCCGCCTTTGCCTTCGCCTCCGCCTTCGCCTCTGCCTTCGCCTCTGCCTTCGCCTCTTGGTGCGAGCGAGCAAGCCCGCCCAGCGAGCAGCACCAAGCGTCGTGAGGGCGCATCCATTGTTGAACAGCTTCGCGCTGAGGCGGGGCAAGTCCGGCGGTTGCTCGAGTGTGAGGGAACCAAGCGCTGGCTCTTCGCCACCAACTGGCTGCCCTTCCCGCGCGTCCGGACGGTGTTCTGGAATCAGCAGAAGCTTGAGGCGCTTACGCAGTCGGCCTTTGATGCCCTCACCGAGGTGGATCGCGCGGGGTTTGCGCCTCGCGAGCTTGACGACGAGTATTATTATTACACTCGATACGGCTCCCCGCTCGCTTACTCCCGAGCGCTTGATCTGCTCTGCAAACAGCTTGATTGCAAAGAGTGTTTTGTGGGCAAGCGGCTCCTGGACTTTGGTTACGGTGGGATTGGCCACTTACGTCTACTGGCCAGCGCGGGCTCTCACGTGGTTGGCGTAGATGTTGATCCGCTGCTGCAAGCCTTGTATAGCGACCCACAAGACACCGGCGTGATCGAGGGGGTCGGTATGGGAGAGAACCTCGCCCCGGATGGCTCGCTCAAGATTGTGCTGGGAAGATGGCCAAAGAGCGAGCGAACCATTGAAGAGGTGGGCAGAGGATTTGATTTTATTATTTCCAAGAACACCCTCAAGAACGGTTACATTCATCCGGAGAAGGAAGTAGATAAGCGGATGCTGGTTGACCTTGGGGTGAGCGACGAACAGTTTCTCCGCTCCGTCGCGGCATCGCTTAACGTGAGTGGACTCTTCCTTATATATAATATTACACCAAAGCAATCCACTGAGCGGTATATCCCTTGGGCCGATGGGCGCTCGCCCTTCTCTCGCGAGGCGTTCAAGGCCGCAGGGCTGGAAGTTCTCGAGTTTGACAAAGACGATTCGCAAGCGACCCGCAAACTGGGCTTGGCGCTAGAATGGGATCAGGGTGAGCAGCCGATGGATCTGCAAAACGACCTCTTCGCAACCTACACCCTCGTTCGTAAATACCCGCCAACTTCAGCGGGGGGACCGCGCCCGCTCAACGCCTCGCCACAACCGTCGCCGCAACCATCGCC
>CAYVFW010000096.1:0-2268 GCA_964450325.1 uncultured Phycisphaeraceae bacterium
TTACAGTTACAATCGACGCCGGAGGCGCACACTTCTTCGCCCCCGGCGAGTTCGGTCCCGCACTCTAACTCTCATTTGTCTTTACTTCACCCCGTCCAAACGTCAACTCGTTAGAAGGTAAGCATCAGTCCCTGGTGCCCCCCGCACCCACGCACCATTTATCTTAACGCCCCTCCCCAGCCCGTTTCAACGGGCTTGCCCGCTAATAGGCCATGCCTTTAAGCAAGTCCCACCTTTTGGATGCCCTGAAAGGGCACCGGCCTCTAGCCACGACTGAAGCGGCTCGGCGGCACAACCCGCCTGCCGCGCAACTCGTGGAAAAACACGCCCCTCCTCCGTGCCCAGGAGGGGCACAGGCGACGCAACCACAGATGCCTTAACCAACCGCCCGGCGCACCCGCACCCAGCCCACGCGAATCCATCCCACCCCGCGCCCGCTCTCACTCCCCCCGCGCAAACTAACAACATAATCTACGTTCAAATAATAACACCCACACACCACCATCTCACTCACCCAAGACTTACAATATACAATCACACCACCATAACAAACCTAAAATAACATAATTTCCCCTCACGCCTAAGCTCAATTTGGCTGAAGGCCCCTCCCCAGCCCGTTTCAACAGGCTTGCCGGCTACTGGGCCATGCTTAAGGCATGTTCGCACCGCCCAACGCGCAACCAGTGGACTGCTAACGTACCCTACGGGTGCCTCGAAGAACCGAAGGAACGCAACCACACGATGCCTCAAGCAACCCCGAAGCAAATGGACCCTGCGCCAGCTCAACCCCAACAAATCAACCAACCACAACGCACCCGTCCCCGATACTTTTCCAACTCAACCTCACGAAACTGTCATAACTTAAATAATAACACGTTCAGCTCCCGCATCCAACTCACTTACTAATCAAAACATAATCATGATCCACCGCCACGCAATCCGTAAAAACGCAAACGCGTTCCCCCCACCGCTAACCAGCCCGCAAACTTACTCTACCATTGACTTTCCCCTTTACCTCCCGTAGCGTTCTGCGAAGCCTAAGGTGACCAGTTGTTCGTCGACCCGCAGCGTCTCGATCACGTCCCGCCCCACTCTTACGGAGCTAACATGACATTTTTACCGCCTTCCAGCCTTCCAGCCCTCCAACTCTCCAACTCTCCAGCCCGGTAGCACGGCCTAGGCGTTTTACCTGGGCTGCTCCTTCACTCTTATCTAACGCCTTTGGTTTTGCTGCGGTCTTCGCAGTGGGTGCAGCTGTATGGCATTCGTCCGCCCCTGCGCAGGTCGGCAGAATTCGTCACGATGACGGTGGCGGAGTTGACGACCCCTGTTTCGGGGTTGGAAGACCCCCCGCCAGACCAGGGTACGTTTACATCGCGTCTGTCGCAGGCAGCGTGCAAACAACTTTCGACACCCCGATGACGCAGCAAGTTGAAGACCGGTGGCACATTGTGCCTCCATGTGATTGCAGATATCTGCGCTCTGATTTGTATCGGCCGTGCGCTAACTATGTAGTGACTCGCGCTCACGAAGATGAAGTCTGCTGGACGGTCTCGGGGTCAGTCGCGGCATCGGGCGGTGCCGGGTTTTTTAGCCGCACTCCTCGCAAAGATCGACGCTCGAGTTGAGGTAGGTGTATCGCGCGCGGGGTGTAAAAAGACAATCAACTCACAGACTATTAATGAAACCCCAGAGCAATGCTATGAGTCTAAGATCCGGTTTGTAGATTGGGAAATTTCAGTAAAGGGTCGGCACATTCAATTTTGCAAGATGCATATTTGGCGTAACATAAGCACGGGTGAACGAGAACTCTTCGACTCTGCCGAGCAAAAGATTTTCCAGATCGGTAGCGCAAAGAAAGTCTCCGCTGGCGGGTACCAGCGCGCTCCCAAGCGATGTGATGGATATGTTACTCCACCCAACGATCCGCATGACGGAATAACCTCAATGCCCTGCTGCGCGCCTTTGGCCGGCTGCCACGACTTTCAATCCCCGCCAGCTTCGTGTTGCGGTCTCTGGATGCCCGACTAATGTAGACGCCCGTAGATCTTCGTTCACCCGTGTAGTGGCCTACGCCGCCTACGCCGCGTTCTCCCGTCAATCTTTGAAATAGATTGCGAGCGTCCTGCACCATACCGCGGCAACCTCCTTTTATTAGCTAAGCGTAGAGGTCCCCTCACTATGCCCCCGTCCCACCCAGTTGTTCCGCTTCGCCAGCGCAAGCATGTTACCCGCCGCGCCTACGTCGTCGCAGTAATCACTGTTGCA
>CAYVFW010000096.1:2278-11891 GCA_964450325.1 uncultured Phycisphaeraceae bacterium
GTTATAAGCTTATCAGGGTTTTATCTCATCCAGCTTCGCGGAGGGACGCCTTCCACCTCTCGCACCGACCCGAAGCCCGCACCCACGCCGGACAGCCATTCTGATGCTGACAGCGCCCCATCACTCGGCGGCGATCGGACAACCTCTCCCAGTCTCTCCGCAATTATCACAAGCCCCCAAGGATCAATCGAGATCGTTGCCCTCATGGATCTGGGTGAACCCACCTCCACAACGCTCCTCAATCAGTTGCTTGTTATGATTGAATCCGCTCCTCCCCCACCAGACGACGACGCGGTGGTTGTGCGAGCCGTTAATCATGCCTCCACCCTTCAAGCACTCTCTCGCCTAGCGAGCGTTCGCAAAGAATATGTCCTAGCCCAGCAACTTACCGAAAAAGCATATAACTTATATTATGATCATCCGGATCAGGACGTATCAAACTTTGGCTTTACGCTAAGATATGGTAGCGACGTTATTAACTCAACCATATTTACTCAGGACGCCGCCACAGCTGGCAGGGTCGCCGCCCAGATGTTGGCAAATCCTTCGATAGACAAAGAACCTTTTTCGGCGTTAAACGCCCTCGGCGCGCTCGATTTTGAGTTTCAACCAGATTTGGCGCAGGTTGTTACAGACGCTTACGAAAATGGGTGGCTTGGCAAGCTTATCACCAAGGAACGCGACAGCGGCCGCAGCAGCGAAGGCTTCGAGAACTCTGTCCTGCGCGCCGCCGCTACATTGAATAAGCCTCATATCACCGAAAACATAGTTAGCCAACGTTGGGCCGCTCATCTAAAAACTCCGACCCTGGATGGTCTCCAGTCCGCCCGGGATTTGGCCCGGCTCCGCCGAAACGATAATCGCGTCGATGAATCCGGTGAAATTCTGCTCACCGCACTCCGTTCAGTGGACCTTATTCGGGCGGAACTCCAAAAACCAAGCGAGTTTTCATTTCCGGAAATGGATAGCAGACGCCTCCGGAACACGGAGATGAGTCTTTGCTCTGAGCTTCAATCCGCCGGCCAAACCCGCCCTGATCTCGCACTCGTCGCCATCGAACATATGCTCGATCAAAACCTCGTCACAGACACCCCCGGCCGCGAAAACCTGATCATGCAGCGCGCCGATCTCCTTAACCGCCTCAAAAACTTCGCGCCGCCCGGTACTGAATGACCGCTCTCTTCATCCTTCAACTGTAACTCTTTCGCTCCCCCCTCTCCACCCCGCGATATCGCATCGAGGTAGCTCTACAGGGCAGAACTCCGCCCTCAGAAGTGCAGCACGTGGTCGATGTAATTTATAAGCGCTTGTTTACCCCGCTGTACCCATTCCCAGTATCCAGAGTCACGGCGACCGCCGAAGATTGAGCCAAACCTTAACTATAATCTTCAGAACCCGCAATGGCCTTGACCCTACTTTAGAAAACTACAACATCGCCGCCCCGCTCCAGCACGGCTACGGGATGTCGCAACAGATATGCTCGCTTGGACTCAAACGTATGTTTCGAATCCGCCGTTCGACGATGTTAATGTTTCTATGCACACCGCTGGGGATCTACTTTGTGCGGACATCCCCCGAGACCGCGATCGGCCCCTCGAAGACATTCACCGCCGGGAAAAATGTAAGAACACCCCCGGAGACGCGTGCTATTCGGTTCCCGTTGAAGTTCGACATCGTGGCATACCAGTCCCCAATCGGCTGCGCGTACGCGGCGGAAGCCAGCGCCATCGCCAATGTACCCACCCCCAGTGCCATGGCTCGGTGCGTGAGGCGCCCAGATCTACCGCCTTGTCTACGCTCCCCGAAAGGTTTAGTATGGAATAAGTGCGCGCATTGTTATTTTTGAAGCGAGACTTCATCGTTGGCTCCTATGAAAATAGCCTGCTCACTGCCGTCCACATCCGCGGCGGCATCCTGGCGGGCAAGGTTTTTGCCAGGCCCACGCGGCCCGTCGAAATCTCTTCGTCGCCAAGTGTTAAAACCTTTCCGCAGCGGTTTAAAAAAATGTGAATGCCGCAGTCGGCCTCAGGTGGCGACGCAGGCAGTGCAGCACTAACGCAACCCCGCAGGCCCGCCCCCTCCGGGCAATCTCAAAGTTGTCAACTCACTTTTTGAACGCAAACCACCCTCAGCGGCATGTAACCATTCGCCACCAACTACATCCAAACTGTGCCGGGTCGTGCTCGCCAACCCCACCAAGAGCAATATAACCGCACCCTCTCCAGTTTGGCCCCAATCACAGATCACCATGCGAACTCAACTCTCCCCTGCCCAATCCCGTAACCATCGCCAACCAAGCACCCATGCGCCCGCCGCGGTCGTGCCCTTCCTCGCTGCACTCGTCGCGGCGGCGGTAGCCACGCCGCTATAGGGCCAAGTAGTCATTGGCGAATCCACATTCGTCAATCGAGGCATAATCGGCGAGATTAACTTAGGCATTGTCAGGGGCTCTATCTGTGTGATAGATTACGATGGCGACGGCTGGTACGACCTTTTCATCCCCGACTATCCCACCCAGCCCAATCGACTCTTCCGCAACGTTCCCGGTCCATCAACACCCGGCGGACACCCCCGGTAAACACCGTCGTAATATTTCGTCCTCCCTCGTTCCGCCCCCTCGGGTCCGGCGCTCGTGCTCGCCACCGTTTCTCCCCGCTCCAAGCCGAAGGCCTCGACCGTCCGTAGCCGGGGCGTGGAGGGCGACGACACCCCCGGTAAGACGCATCGTAATATTTCTTCCGCCCCCGCCCCGCAGCCCGGAGGGCTGCTCGTGCCGACCAACAAAATCGTTACGTTAACCCCTTCACGCAACGAAAACCCACTTCATGCCCTCTCAGTCGCCTTGTTCTACAGTCTTGTTCTCTGGTTTTGTGCGCAAGGGTGAACCGAAAAAAGCGAAGCTGTTGCACCTACTTAAGCCGCTGGGCTCCCCATCGCACCTCGCTCGAATCATCGACGATCCGGTGCTGCGTGATTGCAATTTCCTACTGACCAGGAACCTCGACCCTTCGGTCGCGCCAAATTATCAACCCGATCTACAGCACTCATAGTTCAGTCCTCGTACTGCACGACATAAGCGTTGATGGAACGACGGAGCTAGAGACGCTTTCTAGGCTGGCAACTGGTATTGCCGACTGCCACATCCACGCAGTTCTTGACGACCGCCTGACTCACGCGTTGATGAATGATGCCAGTATTGGAAAGTTAACGACAGATCGCGTACGATACTAAGAATAATATTACGTCGATCACGGCTCAGAAGTAGGCGCACAACGGCTTCGGGCGTTCGCGTGAAGTGCGGCTGACCGTCCAGAGCAACCGGCCCGCACTTTCCTATCAGTACAATAGCTTAAGCATGCGACTCTCCCACGCTATCGGGAACAACCAATGACGATACCACGGCTGGAACCGATTCGCTTACGTTTGTGGCATACAATAAACGTTGACGCGCTTCGAGCAGTTTGTGGTAGAAGAACTCTTTCAGGACATTGAAGCATTCTTGGCCCAACCCAAACCAATCAAATGAGGTGCGAGAACTGCGGTTACTCGATGAAGGGCTTGCCGTCAATGGTCTGCCCCGAGTGCGGGAAAACCTACTTAGCTGCGCGCAAAAGCACCACACTCTTTTATGCCAGTCGGCGTGTCGCGGTCGGTGCTCGCACCGGCTTTGTGTTGCTACAAGTCATTGCTGCCATATTTACGTTGCTCGTTCTAGACTTCCACCCAGCAACCGCAGCCGTGATCTTCATAACCTGGTTTTCACTCTGGGTCGGATATGTAAGCTCAGCGACGGTCGCCTCCGCTTGCGTGCTGCTTCCTGTCACAGTTCTTCTCGGGCTGTTTTGTTTGCCGCTTCTTGGTATCGGTTTAACTATGGCCGCCGCAGGCGTAGCCGCGATACTGATCGCAATCACATTGCCCTTACTAGCGGGAGTAATCGTCGGAATGCTCTTTCGGGCAGTGCTACGCCGGTGCGGCTACCTTTGCGATCGCCGGGATGTGGCTGAAAAAGTGATAAGACTCGATTGGTGGTGAACCGCCGGTATTCTAAGCCCCGTCGAAGCCAGCGCCGAACATAACTCCCCTAGAGCACTGTCCGGGCTGTAGCACGAGCGGCATCAACCCCGAAGCCTCCTAGCCCCCTAGAAGCCGTTTGAATGTCCGTCAATTGAGTCTGGGTCCGGTCACCCCCGCCACCAAACCTTACATCCCCTTCTTAATCGCCTCCACAATCCGCTCCGCCGTCCGCACATTGGCAAACCCCGCCTCCGCATCGATCATCGGCCGCTCGCCCGTCCGCACCGCCTTTAAAAACGCCTCGATCTCCGCGACGATCGGCTCCGCATCGTCCACCTCCAGCTCCTCGATATTCACAAGCTGGCCCCACTTCAAACTCGTCAGGTCGCTCCCCAGCCGGATCTGCTCGCGCACCTCGCGCATCTGAATTTCGTTGGCCGTCCGGCGAATTACATTCCCTTTCTTCGCCGCATAATCAATCTTAATATAAGCGTTCTCGCCGGTGATCCGCGTCACCCGCTCGGTCTTGAGCGCAAGGCGGCTTGATGTTATGTCCGCGACGCACCGGCCGTTATCCGTCTGAAACTCAAGCCAGGCGTTGCAGATATCCTCGTGCTCGGTCACAACCGCTACCCCCGCGGCCCGAATATAATCTGGCTCCCGCCCGCCCATCAGCATGAGCACCACGTCAATATCGTGGATCATCATGTCCAGAACCACGCCAACATCCACCGACCGGAAAGTCATCGGGCTCACCCGCACAACCTGCATGAACCGCGGCACGATCGGCTGACCCATCAGGGCCGCCTTCTGCATCGCCCGCATCACAGGGTTGAATCGCTCGATGTGCCCAACCATGAGCACAGAGCCAGTCTGTTCCGCCAAATCCTTAAGCGCCCGCGCCGCCTCAACGTCCGCCGCGAGCGGCTTTTCAATCAGGCAAGCAACCCCAGCCTGCAACAACGGCTGGGCAGCCGTCCAATGGTGGATCGTGGGAACTGCAACGCTCACCGCGTCCACGCCAGCATTCAGTAGCTCGTCGATGCTTGAAAACGAGGTCGTTTCAAACTTGTCCGCCATCTCCTCGCGACGGTCTTTGCTGGCATCAACCACGCCTACCAGATGGCAACCGGGCATATTCGCATATACCCGGGCATGGTGCTGCCCCATCCGGCCAACGCCAACTACCCCGCACCGCAATGGCTTTCCGTCAAACCTATCCCGTGTCGAGATCATCGCTGAGCGTAGGTGTTGGAACCGGCCAATGCGGGCCGCGGGAAAAGTTAGGCCCCGGCCTCTTGCAGGGCGAGGGTCAGCTCATCTTTTTTCTTCATGCCCACGAAAGTCTTAACCTTTTCGCCGCCCTTGAAGATCATAATTGTCGGAATGGCCGTGATGTTAAACTTCATCGCGATCGCGCGGTTACTGTCGATATCGACCTTGCCCACTTTGGCCTTGCCAACAAGGCCATCGGCGACCGCCTCAATAGCCGGAGTCATAGCCCGGCAAGGCCCGCACCATTCGGCCCAGAAGTCCACCAGCACGGGCACCGGTGACTTCAGCACTTCGGCCTCAAAGTTAGCGTCGGTGAACTCATGAACATTTGCGCTTCCGGCCATGTGGAATCCTTTCAGTGGCTATCACTATTGGTTACGATTGCTCTACATAACCGGAGCAACCGCACCGTTCTTGCAACGTCGAGGGTGCCGCACCGCCGACATCTATAGTACGCGGAACCACTCCGTGTTTGTTCGCTTGGTTCAAGTCGGCCGCGCTGCCGAAATGGCAGCCCACGCGGCGGAAAGGGCTTCGCGATGCGCCCCAACGTCGTGAACTCTGAAAAGCCTCGCCCCCGCGAAGAGATGAGCAATACTCAACGCAAGCGTTCCCGCCAGCCGCTCCGAGGGCAACGAATCTCGCCGCAGCGACACTCTTCCAACAAAGCTCTTGCGAGAGAGCGCGCTAAGCATCGGACGGCCGCACACCTCAATCAGCTCGGCGGAACGGGCAATCAACGTAATATTATCTTCGACCGACTTGCCAAACCCCAGCCCGGGATCAATTATGATCGCCTCTCGCGCAACCCCTGCGTCCATCGCACGTGGCAAAAGCCGCTCAAGCAGCTGACCCCGAACCACCGCAACTACATCCTCGTACACCGGCGGCGACACATATCGATCCGCGAATGAATCAAGCAGTGGGGGCGCCAGGCGGTGCATCAGCACCAGCCCCGCGCCCGTCTGCGCGGCGACCTTAAATATCTCAGGGTCGTCAGAGCCCCCCGAGACATCATTAATTATGTTTGCCCCCGCCGCGATCGCCGCCCGCGCAACCACCGACGAAGTCGTATCAACGCTGATCGCCACAGTCGCCCGCCCATCCAGGCTTGAACGCAGCCGCCGCAGCACCGGCAGCACCCGGGCAATCTGGTCGGCCGGCGCGATGGGGCCAGCCCCCGGACGGCTCGACTCTCCACCGATATCCAGAACCCCCGCCCCTTGAGTTATCATGTCAAGAGCCGCATCCGCCGCCCGGGCAGGATCAAGCATGGCCCCCGGCTCCGCGGGGTCAGAAGCAAAACTATCAGATGTAATATTAAGAATGCCGACAATCACCGGCCGCGTGCAATCCAGCGGTGGATGATCGGCAAGATGTAATATCATGGCGTAAAGCCCCTGCCCGCCGAACTAGATTATTTCGTCAACGTAAGCAACAAACCCTACTTCTGCGCCAGCACGTCCGGCCGGAAGAGCTTGGTATCAAGGGCCCACTGCTTCTCCGTGAAGTTTCCGCCCGAATCAAACGCCGACTCCCGCTCCGGCCGAGCCGCGGCGAGCGACATCGTGGTCTTCGCGTCCAGGTTGTCCAGCTGTGAAACCAGAATCGCCTCGGGCGTTGAGGGCAGCTTGGCCGCCCCAAACTCCGGCAGCCCATGGTGGGAAATAATTATATGTTGCAGCACCGTCAGCGTCCCCGAAGGAAGCCGGATACCCTGCTCGCGCATCAGCGAGTGTACCTTATCCTGCAACATAATGGCACCCTCCACCAAGTGACCGATAAGCTCCCCGCGGTCGCTGTAAGCAAACGTGCGGTCGTACACCAGCTCCCGGGTCTTCCCCAGGTCGTGGAGGAAAAGACCCATCACCACCAGGTCGCGGCTTATCTTCGGGTACAGCGGGCAGATCAGATCCGCGAGCTTCATCAACGTAAGTGTATGTTCCAGAAGCCCGCCAAGATAAGCATGGTGCATGCTCTTCGCGGCCGGGGCCTGCTTGAACGCGTCCATCAAATACCTGTCATCCAAGTACGCCTTGGCCAGCGCTTTCATCGCCGGGTGCGCGATGCTTTCCAAAATTACAACGACCTCCGCGAACATCTCCTCGGGCGGCCGCTTGGCGCACGGCAGCAAATCGCGGATCTCATCCGCCGAAGGATCCGCAGGGTGAATCGTGTGGATGATCAACTGAAGCTCACCCTGGTACGGCTGAGTCTCTCCCTCAATCACCGCAAAGCCGTCGGTGGGCAGCGAACGAAACGTCTGCTCATCGATCGACCACATCCGAGCCGGAAGCTCGCCAGTCCGATCCCCAACCATGACCTTCAGGTACGGCTTGTCCTGCCGCGTCCGTCCCAACTGCGCATTGGAAATGGCAAAGAGCCCGTTAAACCGCTCCGACGCGGCGAGGTCGGAGATGAATCGGCGTTTGGGCGAACCCTCGTTGGCGGTCTGGGGCACGGTGGAGGCGATTGGGGCGTTGCTAGACATAAGGAAATGTGGACGGCGTGGAAAAACCGAAAGACCAATCTCGCCAAGAGTATGAGGCTGGGGCCGGGGACGCTATAAGAGCCAGGATTCGGGAACCAGCCCGGAGTTAGCACGGATAACTGACCGGATACCGCCCCGGCCCTTCCAATCGGCCTTCACGCAGAGCCAGGCCGGACGCATAAACGCGGCCAGATCATCCCGAATCGAGTTTGTGACCGCTTCGTAATAAATGCCCTCATTGCGGAATGACTGAAGATAAAGTTTGAGACTTTTCAGTTCTACGCAAATGCCCGACGCCGACGCGGCACGAGGTTCAAACCGCACAGTGATCACGCCAAAGTCTGGATGTCCGGTCTTCGGGCACACAGAAGTAAACTCTTCGGCGATGTGCTCAACTACGAACGGTGTATCGGAGGGAGTCGGGAAACCTTCGAGCAGAGCGGTATCGGGCATTTTAATTACGTCTGGAGGACGGGAAAGCGTGTTAAAGGGAGGGGAACAAACCCCAAGAAGACGGTACTGTTTGGTCTGGGGGCCGCCAGCGGGCGGGCGTGAACATTCATCGGCCGTAGCGGCCGAGCATTTCAAGAATCTTTGGCTGATTCGGCTCGATTTGAACACTCCGTCTCAGCGCGCGGACTGCTTCCATGCGGGCGGTTTCGTCGGTCTCGTTGCTGAACTTCCATTGATTAAGCAGGCAAACCCCCACGCCGTTGAGGCCGGGGAAGTGATTGGGGTCAATTTCCAGACTCTTCCGGAACGCCCCGAGCGCGCCGGGGTACTGGCGAGATCGGAAGTAAGAGAAGCCCAGCCGTTCATAAGCGATGGCTGTAGGCTGGGTTTTGACGAGCTGCTCGAGCGTATTGGTCATCTCGCCATAACGCTGCGTTTTGCCGAGGCTTTCGGCTAAGTTAAGAAGCAGGGGGGCCGAAAGTTCTGTAAGCTCTGCGGCTTGCTGGTACTCAATGACCGCCTCTTCGTGCCGGTTTAAGGCGGCGTAGACCGCGCCCAGGTTGGTGCGGGCCGCGGCGTCTTTGGGGTTAAGCTGCACAGCGCGCTGGCCGAAGGAGAGGGACTCCTGCGGCTCGCCGAGTTGAAGATAGGCGGTCGCAACATTCAAATTAGCATTGAAATCGTCGGGGCGGACGGACAGTGCCTGGAGGTAGGCCCGCACCGCTTCGCTGAGCTTATTGAGCAGGTGCAACATCAGCCCGTTCATATAATTAGCATTGAAGTTACGGGGTTCGATGCTGGCGGCCTGGGCGTACTTCGTTTGGGCGGCGTTGTAGTCGCCCCGTTGGCGGTAAATGTCTGCCGCGCCCATGTAAGCGAGCGTGAGGCGGGGATTGGTTTCAATCGCCCGTTCAAACTCCGCCAGGGCGGCATCGTAATTTCCTTGCAACTGCAAGGATCGTGCCTGAGAAAGGGTGCCCTTGCCCCCCGAGGCTCCGCCGATGGCTGGCTCGCGCCCGACCGAGTCCGCCGCCATGTTGGCCTGCGTCTGCGTCGCGGGGTTACGTTTCTGGTTCAGCCGGTCGAAGCGTTGGCAGCCGGACGCCGCGCATAAAAGCGCGAGGCCGACCACGCTGGCCACGCGCAAGTTAAGCGGCGCGGGGGTCCTGGACTGGGGCGTGGGGTGACCGAACTGATGATGGGGAGAATCTGGCATAGCGTGGTCTATTGTTGGAGAGGTAGATGCTCGGCGGAGGTTCAACTGGGCGGGAAGGTAACAAACTTCTTTTGGTTCACCCAGAGGGCCGTGGGCGAACGGCCTTGGTGGCCTTCGATGTGGGGCCTTTCTTTGCTGGCGGTCGCGGTGCGGAGCGAGCC
>CAYVFW010000097.1:0-4271 GCA_964450325.1 uncultured Phycisphaeraceae bacterium
CTAGGAGCCCACGTTATGAACCTTTTCCGAACATCAGTCTCTCGTGCAGTGATACTGCTTCTGGCCGCCGCCGGCGCGGCACATGCCCAGACCCCGCTTTCAACAAGCTTCACGTACCAAGGTGAACTCGCCAGCGCTGGTGCCCTGGCAAGCGGAGTCCATGACTTCCGCTTTCGGCTGTATGACGCGGCAGCCGACGGCAACCAGATCGGAAGTGCCCTCTGCTCCGATAACGTTGAAGTGACCAACGGCCGCTTTGCTGCCATTCTGGACTTTGCGGCGGTCTTCGCCGGTCAGCAGCGATATCTTGAGATCGAAGTCCGCACCGATACGGGGCTGGATTGCTCGGATGACTCTGGCTATACGCTCCTCACGCCGCGCCAAGAACTCACTGCGACGCCGAATGCAAACTTTGCCACCAGCGCAGGCTGGGCGGCCAGCGCGACGATGGCCGCCGACGCAACATCGCTCAGTGGCCAACCGGCATCGTTCTACACAAACTCGGCCAACCTTACCGGATTGCTCAATAGTGCCGTCCTCCCTACTAACGTTGCACGGCTCGATGGAAACCAGGACTTCACTGGCGAACTTTCTTTACTCAACCCTGCCAACACGCTGAGCGGTAGCGGCTCAGGTTTGACGAATCTAAACGCCTCCAACATTGGCGGCGGCACGCTAGCTAACGCGCGCACCACCGGTACCAATCTGAACACGGCGAGCTCTCTGGTTCTCCGCGATGCCAACGGCAGCTTCAGCGCGGGCACCATCACAGCGAACCTCATCAACGGCAACGCAACCAACGCAATCAACCTCAACAATCAGCCAGCTTCGTTCTACCAAAACGCCTCCAACATCGTCCGCGGCACGCTAGCCAACGCCTTCACCACCGGTAACGTAATAGGTGTTCCCAACTCTCTGGTTCTCCGCGACAGCGCCGGCAGCTTCCGCGCGAACGTCATCACCGCGAACCTCATCATCGCGAACCTCACTGGCAACGCAACCACCGCAACCAACGCAACCAACGCAACCAACCTCGCCGGCCAGCCCGCAGGTGCGTATGCCCCGCCCAAGACGACGCTTTGGGCCTCCACCAACCTGGCAGTTGCAAACACTTCGCCAGCCACCATAACGACCCTCTACATCAATGCCCAGTCTTTTTCCGCGGGTCGGGTCATCGTCAACTGGACGACATCCGGCTACACCAACTTTTCCAACACCGCGTTCCAGTTTCGTATTCGCATCGGCAGCAACGTGGGCCACTGGACGAGCTTCTTCTTCAACACGACATTTCAGCACACGACTATCAGCGGTGTAGCGCTTATCCCGGTTACTTCAGGCGACGCGAACGTTTCGCTGGAGATCGTACGGGTTTCGGGCACAGGTAACTTCTTAGTGGACGGCAACGACAGTTGGACCGCCACATCCACCAATATCCTGCAGCCGTAATGTTGCACGTAACTCTGCGGTCAGGCCAACCGCGATGTGCGGCTGGCGGGCCGTGATGTAGGGCTTTGGCCTACTTAACGCGGAGTATTTCCGCGGCGGCCAAGAGCGCTTGGGCCACGGCGGGTTCTTTGGCGGTGGCCAGTGATTCGCGCGCGGCGGCGAGGGCATCATCAAAGTGCTCGCGTTGGTTAAGTGCGGCCATCACGCAGGCGAGGTTGGCCATGAACACAGCGCGGCGGTCGTGGCCGGGGGGTGCGAGGGTGTCGCGGTTTTGCCAGAGGAGCATGAGTAAGCCGCCATCGGGCAGGCTGATGGCACCTTCGGTCAGGTCGGCGGTGATGTCGCTTATGGTTTTGAGAGTGGTCGGCCGTTCATCGGCGTTGGCCACCATCAGGCGGATCCGCGCGCCCTGCAATGCCCATCGCCGCAGTTCATCGGGCTGGGCCTTCCAGCCCGTGTGAACGCGGCGGAGCGTTTCCGCCGCCTTCTCGGTTGTCCAGTTGACATCATCAAACGCCGCCAAACACGCGGCGTGCGCCATCAGGCCGTACTTTGCAGCCTCTTGGTATCGTTTGCTGCTGAGCATCGCGTTTGCCGCGGTGAGCGGTAAGTACGCGCGGGCAGGGTGCCCTGGCGGGAACGTTCGCTCTGCTGCCTCCGGAAGGTCCACAGCAGCGGCGGCGGCTTCATCGAGCAGCTTTGCGTTGACCAGCGCGCTCACCAGGTTGTTGCGTGCCGCCAGTGTGTGGTCGTTGTCGCGGCCCCAGAGCTTCTGCGTGCGGTCGGCAAGGTCTCGCGTCCGTTCGAGTGCGCCTGCGGCATTACCCTTGGCCGTCTCGCACGCGAGCAGCCAGTTCAACGTCGTCAGGATCGTGTGCTCATCGCGCGGCTCTGCCCGCTCAAGCGTCGCGAGCACATCGGTCAGGGTTGCCAGTGCCTCATCGTGTCGCCCCAGCAGGTGCAGCGCGATCCCTGTTCGCTGCGCACTGGCAATCGCTGCGGGGTTGGTTGCTGGCAGGGCGCGCTTGGCCCGCGCCACGCCTTCGCGAGCCAGCTCTAGCGAACGCTGCGGCTGCTGCATCCGCGCAAACACCTGCGCCATCGATGCCAGAACCTCGACGGCGAGCTCGCAGTCCTGGCCGGAGGTGCGTTCAACCAGCGGAAGGACGAGTTCGAGTTCGGCCAGACTTTCTCGATTTTTGCCCAGCTTCTCGAAGACCTTGGCCAGGTCGTAGCGCACCTCAGCCTCTATTTCGGGGTTTTCGGCGAACCGCTCGTGTAGTCCATCGGCGGCTTTGGTCAGCACGTCCATCATCTTGACTTCGTACCCCATGCGGCCGGGGGATGCCGCCAGCAGCAGCCCCTCGATCATGTACTCGCGGATCGCGCCGCTCAGGGCGGCCTCTTTGGTTGCCCGCTCGCTGGCCCGCTGGGCACGCACGTACATTGAGAGGCTGATGACCAGACCCGCGATGGTGGCCAGCGTTGCGAACGCCACCGCCGCGACGAGCCCGCGGTTGCGCCGGGCGAAGCGTGAGAGCTGGTAACTTACCGTCGCGGGGCGGGCGGCGATGGTTTCACCGCGGAGCCATCGGCGAAGATCATCGGCCAACGCTGCGGCGGAGGAGTAACGGCGGTCACGCTCCTTGTGCATTGCCTTGGCGACGATGGTGGCAAGGTCGTGATCGATGCGGGCCCCATTGGCCGTGGTGAGCGGCGCCGGCGGATCATCGCGGATGATGCGGGCGGCTTCGGCGATGGGCTTGGTCAGAACGTCGGAGGGGAGGCGGTTTGCGATCAGCTCGTAGAGCACCACGCCCAAGGAGTAGATGTCTGAGCGGGTGTCGATGGCGTTCTGGTCTCCGCTGAGCTGTTCGGGGCTCATGTAGGCGACGGTGCCGATGAGCAGGCCAGCCTCGGTCAGCGCGGTGTGCTGGGTGGACGTTTCCAAAAGTCGTGCGACACCAAAGTCGAGGATCTTTGGCTGGGGGCCTTGGGAAGCTGTGTGCTGCCCGGTTGCCTTTGTTGCAGGCACGCCCGATACGGTGCCCAGTCCGGTGCCAAGTGCGGCGCCCGGAAAAGCAACTGATGCAGCGCCTGGTGCGGGGAGCAGACTGCTGGCGACCAGAATGTTGGCGGGTTTGAGGTCGCGGTGCAGAACGCCTTTGGTGTGAGCGTGGTGGAGCGCATCGGCGACCTTGGCGACCAGGTCAATGCGGGCGGCGATGCTTAGTTTTTGCTGGTTCGCAAAGTCCGTAAGCCGCGGGCCCTGAACGTACTCCATGGCGAAGTACGAGACGAGGCCGCTGGGCGTGGCCTGTGTGCCAGCCTCAAAGATGCGGGCGATGCCGGGGTCATCAAGGCGGCCGAGCAGGTCGATCTCGCGGGCGAAACGCACGCGGAGCGAGTGCGAGGGTGCGCTGCTGGCGAGGATTTTGAGCGCGACGTGACGCTGAGGGTTGGCTTGGGTGGCGAGGTAAACAACGCCCATGCCGCCCTTGCCGATGAGGCGCTGGATACGGTATTGGCCAAACTGGGCGGGGATTGCACCGTCGCCAGGCGATGCCGCGCCCGTGATGCGTGGAACCAGGCCGCCTTGCTCGGGGCTGAAGCGGGTCTCATCGGTTCCATCAATGGCGAGCAGTTCGCACACAGCACTGCGGACTTGCTCATCGGCCTGACACTGAGCGGTGATGTAGCCCTCGCGCTGTGACTTGGGGTAATCAACAGCGGCCGAGAAAATCTCGTGCACGCGCGCTAACTGTTCGGCGGTGAGGTTGCCGCCGCGCGGGCCAGCACCCGGGCCGCTGCCGGGGCCGAAGCCG
>CAYVFW010000097.1:4371-11784 GCA_964450325.1 uncultured Phycisphaeraceae bacterium
GGTGAGGTTGCCGCCGCGCGGGCCAGCACCCGGGCCGCTGCCGGGGCCGAAGCCGTATTCAGCGTTGGGTTCAGAAATGAGATCACGTTCAGGCGGGTTCATCGCTCAAGCTCCCGGTGCAGCCACGCACGGATGAAGCGGCAGTCTTTCTCGACGGTGCGAGGGGAGATTTCGGTTACCTCGGCAGTCTGCTCGACGGTGAGCCCGGCGAGGAAGCGCAGCTCAAAGATGGTGCCCAGCCGCTCATTGAATTCGGAGAGCCGGGTGATGGTTTCATCCAGGGAGAGCAGGTCAATGGTGGATTCTCCGGCGGCGAGCTCGAGTGAGTCCAGCGTGACCCTGCGACCGCCACCACGGCGCGCGGCACCCCGGGCGCGAGCGTGGTCGATCAGCAGGTTGCGCATGGCGCGGGCGGCGACCCTGAAGAAATGGTTGCGGTCATCCCAGCCGGTTTGCGGCGCTTTGAGCAGGCGGATGCACAGCTCGTTGACCAGCGCGGTGGGCTGCAGGGTGTTGCCAGCAGATTCACCGCGAAAGAGGCTGCTGGCCATAGAACGCAGGTCGCTGTACGCGGCGTTGAGCAGCTCGCCGGTGGCAGTCTCGTCGCCGTCGCGGATCCGGTCAAGCAAGACGCTGAGATTGGGATCTGGAAGGGAACTCATCGGTCTGTGGGGCGTTGCGGCTGGGGATGATGGCTTGGAGGCAACGTGTGCGGTTTACATGATTCGGGTTGGCTGGGTTGAGAGTTGTGTGATGACGATCGGGAGTGACCGTCACCGAGAGCGTGCTGGCCAAGATTATAGATCGAAACTTATTCTGGCAAATTTGTGCGCCCTACGGCGATGGACTGCGCCAAAGAAAGGAAGGCCCGTTTTTTTTCGTCTGGTTCAGCGGTTTGGTCAACCTTTTGCGAGAATTCCTATGAAGTCGATGTTATGCGCACCAGTTTCCGCGGCGATAGTGCTGTTTTCCGGCCTGTTTTGTGGGGTCTGTTTGGGTCAACCCTTAAGCCTGAGCTCAGCATTTACGTACCAAGGTGAACTTTCCAGTACCGGCACACCTGCTAGTGGGCTCCATGACATTCGTTTTCGGCTGTTTGATGCCTCCACCGGCGGCACGCAGATCGGTGGCGTGCTCTGCTCCGATAACCTCGATGTAATTAACGGCCGTTTCGCCACATCTCTGGATTTCGGTGCGGTCTTCGCTGGACAGCGACGCTTCCTCGAAATCCAAGTCCGTCAAGACACAGGGCTTGCTTGCGCCGATTCGAGCGGGTATACCACCCTTACCCCGCGTCAAGAGTTGACAGCGACCCCCAACGCAACCTTCGCAACGAGTTCAACAACAGCGACAACCGCCGCTACGGCGACGAATGCCACATCACTCAACGGCCAGCCCGCATCGTTCTATCGGAATGCCGCCAATCTCACGGGCACACTACCCAGCACGACGATCCCCACCAACGTTGCTCGCCTAGACGGCAACCAGACCTTTACCGGGCTGATGAACTTCAGTAACCCCGCCAACACCTTTAGTGGAAGCGGCGCGGGTCTGACGAATCTCAATGGGGCCAACATTGCCGCGGGCACGATCACCCGCAGCCGCATGGCGGGGGATGTGGAGCGGATACTGTCACAATGGACGCCGGGAAGTGTGCCGTTGGATGCTGTTGCGTGGGGAGATAACGCTAACGGCCAGACCAGCGTTCTGGCGTTGCCCGCCGGTGTGATGTACACCGCGGTGGCGGCTGGCCATTTGCATAGTCTGGCTCTGCGCAGCAACGGAACGGCGGTCGCGTGGGGAAATAACGGCTCGGGCCGGACCGATGTTCCTGCGTTGCCCGCCGGTATCATGTACACCGCCGTGGCATGTGGCTTTTACCATAGTCTGGCCGTCCGCAGTGATGGATCGGTCATAGCGTGGGGCGATAACGGGTCCGACCAACTCAACGTCCCTGCTGGCCTGACATATACCGCAGTGGCGGGTGGCGGCTTGCACAGCCTCGCCCTCCGCAGCGACGGCACGGCCGTTGCGTGGGGCGACAATTCCAGCGGCCAGACAACTGTCCCCGCGCTTCCACCTGGGGTGACATATTCTGCGGTGGCGGCTGGCACTTTTCACAGTGTGGCCCTCCGCAGCAACGGAACGGTCATCGTGTGGGGGTCCAACAGCGCCAATCAACTCACCGTTCCCGGCTTGCCCGCAGGCGTGACGTACACCGCGGTCGCAAGCGGGGCGACTCACTGCCTTGCCCTCCGCAGTAACGGCACCCTCGCCGCGTGGGGATTCAACTCGAACGGCGAGACCAATGTTCCCGCCTTGCCCGCCGGCATGACCTTTACCGCCGTGGCGGGAGGTGGCAACCACAGCCTGGCGATCCGCAGCGATGGCGCGATCGTTGCGTGGGGCAAAAACACCAAAGGCCAAATCACCGTTCCCGCCTTACCCGCCGGTGCGAGGTACACCGCCGTGGCGGGAGGCTTATTCCACAGCATCGCCCTGCGCGGCAATACTGCATTGATCAATTCCAATCCGATTGTCGGCATCGGTAATCCGGCCCCCCTCATTGCCATCGATGTCGGGCTGGGTGGTGTCATCGGCACCAGCGTCACCGACGTCAGTGGCCAGCACGGCGAAGGCAATCGAGGGATTAAGGCGAGCTTTGGCTCGATCGTCTCAAACAATTCCGGGGAGTTCGTGGGCATGCGCACCGTCGTGGGCCCGGGCACCGCCGGCTGCGGCAACTCGGGCGACATCCGCTTTGACACCTGGCAGTGCAACACCGCCAACAGCCGCGAAGTCATGCGGATCAACGGATTGGGCAACGTGAACATCACCGGTTCCCTCGCCAAAGGCGGCGGCTCGTTTAAGATCGATCATCCGCTCGACCCCGAGAACAAATACCTCTACCACTCGTTCGTCGAGTCGCCGGACATGATGAACATCTACAACGGCAACGTAACAACTGATGGCGGCGGCTACGCCACCATCACGATGCCGGATTACTTCGAGGCCCTCAACCGAGATTTCCGGTATCAGCTTACGGTCTTGGACGATAGCGAGAACGACTTTCTTCTCGCCAAGGTCTACCGCAAGATGGGTGTTGAAGCCTCGCGCCAATTCACCATCAAAACCTCAATGCCCAACATCGAAGTCTCCTGGACCGTCACCGGCATCCGCCAAGATGCCTGGGCCAACAAAAACCGCATTCCCAACAGTGTTGACAAGGTCGGCTCCGAGAAGGGCAAGCTCCTGCACCCTGCGGCGTTTGGCCACTCCGAAAGCATTGGCATCTACAGCCAAGCGAGCGAGCCGGTGAGCGCGCCCGTCACCACCACCCCAACACAACCGGCCGAGAATTAAGATTGTAACCGCCTCTGACCCACACCATCACGAGGTGATCGGAGCCATCCGATCATCTCGGTTTCGGGCCTGCGGCCGAATCTGTCGATTCCTGCGAACGAAACTGTTCATTGATGCGACCTGGCGGGCGGGCCGGTCGAAATCGGCGAAACCGACTTGAACAAGTGAAATTCCGCAACCCACCCCAACCGGCGTGGTCTTGATTTCCGCAGCTGTTCCTAAGCGGGTAAGTTGCCTTGTACGCTGCTCTCCGCCTTGAGGTAACAGATCCTGTTCGAGCAGAACGACATCCTCCCCGCGTGCGTTAATAGCACTTATCGGCCGAGGAAGATTCCCGGGTCGTCGGCAACCTAACTCTTCGCCTCGCCTATTTCGAGGCGGCTCTCCTTTAACAAATACATATCAAAAACTAAACAAAATACCTACGCGGCACTTTCCACCTTCCCCAGACCGTTCGGATTAACCCTCTCCGGGATAATAACGCCGCTCGAAATGCGTATTTTGATGCAAAATCCTCTTGCAGATTAGCCAACCGCCAGTGGATCTCGCATTGGGAGGACCATGATAAACTTCGCTCGTCGAATACTCGTTCCCGCAGCAGCCACCGCTTTTACACTGATCGCCTCGGTGGCATCGGCGCAGACGTTCACCAACTCGGCGAACGTTGCGATTCCATTTTTTGGCCCCGCCTCGCCGTACGCATCGCAAATCAATGTCGTTGGCGGCCCGACGAGCATTGGTTCGATGACCGTGACGCTCGCCGGCTTTAGCCACGGATTTCCAAAAGATGTCGGCATCATGCTAGTCGGCCCAAACGGGGCCAGCACGATCCTCTTTGGCCGAGCCGGCGGAGGTGACGATGCGGTCAACGTAACGCCGACCTTCCGAGACGGCGCCCCGCCAATATCCACGGCCATTTCCTCGCGCGACTTCGCACCCACACGCAACGGTGCACTCGCGCAAACATTCACTTTTCCCGCCCCCGCCACGCCGACGACCACAGCTCTGAGCAGCTTTGCCAACACCAATGCCAAC
Organism: uncultured Phycisphaeraceae bacterium; assembly: GCA_964450325.1. Classification (GTDB taxonomy): domain Bacteria; phylum Planctomycetota; class Phycisphaerae; order Phycisphaerales; family UBA1924; genus UBA2402. Next base: position 8,770 of record CAYVFW010000097.1, read on the forward strand.
GGCACCTGGTCGTTGTATGTGCAAGACTTTGTTGAGTTGGACAACGGCGCCATCGCTGGCGGGTGGTCAATCTCGTTCTACCCCGGCCCAATCGCCCCCGCCAGTCAAGACTCGTCCTTTACATATCAGGGCAGGCTTGACAGTGGCGCGGTGGCGGTCAACGGTACCGCCGACTTCCGTTTTTCGCTCTGGCCAGATGCGACTAACGCCGCACCTGCCGGCCAGATCGGTAACGCGATCACGCGTACCGCCGTGCCCGTGACCAATGGCCTTTTCACCACCAGCTTGGACTTCGGCTTCGGTGTGCTCGACAACAAGAACCTCTTCCTGCAGATCGAAGTCCGCTCTCCTGCGGGCATCGGTGCCCTTGAGACCCTGACGCCCCGCCAGCCAATGACCGCCGCGATCAACGCCCAGTTTGCACGCAGTGCCACCAGCGCAGTGCATGCAACCAACGCGACATCCGCGGTGAACATGCCTTGGTCTGGCCTTACTGGTCAGGCTCAGGTGCAGACGGGCGCTATCGGCAGCGGCTGGCAACTGTTCCTGACCAATACAGCGAATGTCAACTTCCGCGGTGGTATGCGACAGGCCGATAATGGCTTTCTGGAAGTCACCAGCTCCGCCAATCTCGGTTTTCCCAACTTTGCTCGCTTGAACAACGCAGGTTCGTGGAGCGCCGTGAGCGATGCACGGCTCAAGACCGATATCTCCGACGCGGAGGGCAACCTCGCCGCCGCGATGAAGCTGCACCCGGTGAACTTCCGTTGGAAGGCGAGCGGCGTTGAGGACTTCGGCCTGATTGCGCAGGATGTCCGCGGCGTGATACCGCAACTGGTCACGGGTGATGAGCGGGCTGGCATGCTGACGGTCAACTACAGCCAGCTCTCGGTGGTCGCCATCGGCGCGATCCAAGAACTCAAGGCCGAGAATGACCAACTCAAAGCTCGGCTCGAGAAGATCGAAGTCCTCCTCAGCACGCAGGCCGCTAAGTAAGAGCGGAGCCGCTGGCCAGCCCACCTAATCGCGACCCAATAACCACACGCTGATCGGAGCTATCCGATCACCAAGACCCAGTAAATCTAAATACCTGTACTTGCATTCTGATATGTGCGCAGCTGTCACTCGAACACTCTGGACCACACACCATGAACCGTTTCCGAATACTCATTGCTCAGGCCGTTAGAACTCTCTTCGCCGCGGCGGGCGCGGCACATGCCCAAGCCCGACCGACCACCGGCTTTACCAATCAGGGCGAGCTTTCCAGGGAAGGTATGCCTGCCAGCTCTTCCCATTTGACAAGATGGGGAGGCCATTATCTATAGTTTGCTGGCCTTCCACAGCTTCTCGGCACCTTCCGATTGGCAGTTGATGCCATTTGGCTTACATTGAAGTCCGTCTCTCCGGTCGGATCGACCGGGGGAGTTTTTTTGATCCTCCCGGAGTTTCGCTCCTGACACGTCGCTCCCTCGTTGCACTTCTGGCTGCGCTGCTGCCGATAGCCATCCTGACCGGCATCGCCCGCGCCCAGACGGCGCTCAGCACGGCGCTCACCTATCAAGGCGAACTGCAGAAGGCCGGGACGTCCGCCAGCGGCCCGCACGAATGACCGTCGCCAATCTGCGGAACCATCAAAACGAAACCCCCCGAGTCATTTGACCCCGGGGGGTTTTTTGTCCGCGAAGAGAGGATGGATACGGTGCATCAATCGCGGATCTGGCAAGGGCGTACGCCGCTGCCACCAATGGCGATTATAAGTTAATCGTTAGCTTTCGTAAGTGCCCCGTGTAGCGAGTGTGCCATCAGGAGCGAGTTCTACGCGAAGTAGAGACGCCCCCCAAAACTGTTCCGCTCAGCCGTCCGGACCGGATGTGAATGGAGATTGCCGCTTTTATAGCGGCGTCGGACGGAAATTCGCCAACAGCGTTATGAGATGGTCGTGGTCCACGGGTTTGACGAGGTGGGCGTCGAAGCCAGCCTCTTTGGACTTACGTCTGTCTTCATCCTGACCCCATCCGGTGAGGGCGATCAGCAAGATGCGCTTGCCACCGGGCTGTGCGCGGATCTGACGGCAGGCGTCGTAGCCGTTCAAAATCGGCAAGCCGATATCGAGCAGTACGACTTCAGGCAGGAAGGTCAATGTCGCGGCGACTGCCTCCCGACCGTCCGAAGCGGTTTGCGTCTGATGGCCTATAAATTTCAACAACGCCGCGAGTGACGAGGCCGAGTCCTGATTGTCATCAACCACGAGGATGCGGCGGCTATCTTTGCCGTGGGGTTGACTGGCCGTCAACGCGGGTCGTGGCGATTGTGGCTGTTCAACGATAATCGGTAGGCGGACGACAAACTCACTGCCATGTCCTAGACCTGCACTATGAGCATGTATCGTGCCTTGGTGCATCTCGACGAGACTCTTGACTAGGGTCAAACCGATTCCGAGTCCGCTGACCGAGCGCTCAAGCGAAGTGTCGATCTGCACGAACATCTCAAAGATGCGGGGCAGTTCTTCTGTGGCGATGCCGATGCCGCTGTCCTTCAACCGGATGACGACTTGGCGGCCATCGCGTTCTGTGGTCAGCAGCATCTGGCCGCCCTTGGGAGTATACTTGCAGGCGTTGCTGAGGAGGTTTCCGAGCACCTGAGCCAGCCGGGTCGCGTCGGCGTTGAGGTACATGGGCTCGGGCGTGAGCGTGACGATCAGCGTGTGGTCCATGCCCTTGTACTGCGGAAGAGCGGCCTCGACGGCGTGGTGGATGGCGGAGCTCAGTTCGGTCCGGGCTCGGCGGAGCTCGATTGTTCCGCGGCTGATGCGGCTGACATCAAGCAGGTCGTCGACTAGCCGGACCATCTGGCTGACCTGACGCTCCATCATGGCGGACGCTGTTTTGATGGCTTCGTCCTCAGGTCGCGGGGCTTCGCGGCTGGCGGTGAGCCGCATGATCTGCAGCGCGTTGCGCATGGGGGCGAGGGGGTTGCGGAGTTCGTGCGCCAGCATCGCCAGGAACTCGTTCTTGC
>CAYVFW010000098.1:0-11722 GCA_964450325.1 uncultured Phycisphaeraceae bacterium
GACGGAGGCATTGGCGCAGACCGCGGGGCTGGCTGCCGGACAGGCGGGGCGGGGCTTTCGCCTCGGGGTCGGAGGCTTCGAGCGTTTCAAATGTTCGACGATCGTCGTAATCTCGCTGACGTAGCGGAAATGGCAAAGGTCACGGTGGGCACCGCGGCAAACTACCTTGCAGAGTACATCGCGTTATCGCGGCCTGAGTCAATCGACTCTTGGATCGATGGGTCAGCGCAGCAGCGGATCGCTAGCGCCATCGAGGAGGTGGGGGATACAGGCCAACTCAAGCCCATCTTTGATCGCCTGGAGATGGGGTTCACGTACGATCAGATCCGATTGGTGGTAGCGCACCGTCGGGCGATGACCAACATAAGTGGTGGCGAAGGATCGGTGAAAGAGGGTGCGGGGCACGCGGGTGAAGAGACATAAGCGTAAGTAAATGGGACCGGAATAACATAAGCCAAGGCGGCTGTGCGGGAGCGATAAGCAGATCGTAAACATTGTGTGGTTTAATCGGGCTGGCAATGCCATGGATGATCGCGGTACTCTAAAACTCCGGACGCTTATCGGGCCACAATCCGGCTCTTACAACGTGCGCGCGGGTGAATCAGCGGTCATCGGCAGGCTTCCTTTCAGTGATATCTGTCTTCTGCACGAGGGTGTTTCGCGTCGGCACGCGCTGGTAAGCGCGAAGGGCACCGATTGGTTCATCGCGGATCAGGGAAGCTCGGGGGGAACTTATGTTAACGGCATCAAACTTCGCAACGGCGAACCCTCGCTGCTCAGCGAAGGCGACCTGGTTCGCGTGGGTCCCTGGACAATGCGGGCATCGATCGCCAGTGAACAGGGTGACGGGCCGCGAGCACTCGGGCACCAACCGGTGGGAAAGACGATTGACGATACCGGGTCACCCGGCCAGAAGCTAAGCAAAGTCGGGGGCGTACATGGTGAAAGCGTGTCGCTCGTGGGGCGGCGGTTGCGATTGCTGACCAACTGCCTGGGCCGGCTGTCTGCCGCGAGGGAAGAATCCGCGCTCGGTCCCATCGTTCTAGAAATGGTGATGCAGGGCGCGGCGTTTGGGCGCGGCGCGCTCCTGCGAGTTCTCAAAGGTTCGGCAAATCCTCGGCCGGTGGGCCAGGGTGCAACCGCCTGCGGCACAGACGATATCGTAATATTATGTTCTCGGCATGCCAACCCCGACGATACCGGCGCGATGACCTTCAGCCGCTCGTTGATCCGCGCGGCGGTGGATGGGAGTGGCAGCTTCGTGCTTACCGAGAGCTCGGAACCGGTGACCAGCATGAGCATCCTGGAGATGACGATCCACTCGGCGATCTGCGCGCCCGTGATGATGGGCGATTCGCTGTGGGCGTTGTTATATTTAGATGCCCGCGCGGGTGAGCAGGGAGTGCAGCAGGAGGCCGCGGAGTTTTGCGAAGCGGTAGCCACGGCGTTGGGGCTTACGTTAGCATCGCTCCGCCGCGAAGCTTTGGAGCATCGGCAGAAGGAGCTAACGGCCGAGCTTCAAGCAGCGCGCGAGGTGCAGGAGACGATCATGCCGCCTCAAAGAGGCTCGCTAACGCGCGTAGACTTTGCCGTGCGAGTGCTTCCGGGCGCTGTGGTCGCCGGTGATATGTTTGATGTCCTGGAGCTACCCGAGGTCGGCGGGGGGGCAGGGACGGCCAGGACGGCCTTTTTCCTGGGTGATGTAACAGGCCACGGCGCGGGTAGCGGGATGCTGATGGCAATGTTACAATCGCACCTCACCGCGTTGCTTCGCAGCACTGGCGATCTGCTTGGGGCGGTGCGGGGGGCTAACGAGTATCTTTCAGCCCGCGTGAGCGGCGGGCGTTTCGCATCGCTCTGGGCGGGCATGCTCGAATCAGATGGAATATTACGTTATATCGACGCGGGTCATGGGCACTGGTTTGTGCGGCACGCGGCGGGCACCACGCTCGCGTCGCCCCCATTAAGCACGCGCCGAGGCGTGCCCCTGGGAATTTCCAGCGATAGCGTATACGAAGAAAATAAATTACAGTTACAGCCGGGCGACCGCGTCATACTTTACAGTGATGGCGCCGTTGAGCAACGCAACCCGCAGGGCGAGTACTTCTCGGTCGAGCGGCTGCACGCGCTCTGCGCGGGAGCTAAGAGCGCCGATGAGGACGTAACCGGTGTATTCGAGGAACTGACGCGGTTCGCCGATGAGCGCCCGCTTGATGACGACGCAACGTTGGCAAGTGTCGAATACAAAGTCTGATCTCGCACCGCTTCCTCAACGCGGCAGAATTTTAGCCCGTGTCATAATGAGTCTTCCGGAAGCACCTCGCTCTTATGTCGCCCGCCAGTGCTCATCAAAAACCGCGTTTCAAGGCTGCAAAGCACTCTTGCGTTGGTTTGACGGTAAAGTTTGTTAGGTATCGCATACAATTCATAAGTGGATATACGCGAAAAACTTTCGATCCTCGCCGACGCGGCTAAGTATGACGCGAGTTGTGCGAGTTCGGGTGCGAAGCGGTCTAATGGGGGCAAGGGGCTTGGCGATACTGATGGGGTGGGTATTTGCCACAGTTATACCCCCGACGGCCGGTGCGTGTCGCTACTTAAAATCTTATTGACCAACTACTGCATCTTTGATTGCACGTTCTGCGTCAACCGCATCACCAGCGACACTCCCCGGGCCCGAATGACTATCCGCGAAGTTGTCTGGCTCACAATGGAGTTTTATAAACGTAACTATATTGAAGGGCTATTCTTATCATCAGGGATCATTCAATCGCCCGACTACACGATGGAGCAGTTGAGCGAGGTGGCACGAACCCTGAGAGAGGATGAGCGATTCTTTGGTTACATTCATCTCAAGGCAATCCCCGGCGCATCGCCCGAGCTCCTCGCAAAAGCTGGAAGATACGCCGACCGACTTAGCGTGAATATAGAACTGCCCACCGACCAGGATTTAAAGCGCTTCGCCCCTGAAAAGTCGCTTAAAACAGTGGAGCTGACCATGTCCAGCATCCGCGAACAGTACTCAGAGGCCAAAGCCGAGAGAAGAAAACTGCCCGCTGCCCCCGCCTTCGCTCCGGCGGGCCAGAGCACCCAGATGATCGTTGGTGCTTCGGACGCATCGGACACCATTATCTTACAAAAAGCTTCCAGCCTCTATTCTCGCCAGCGTCTCCGCCGCGTCTATTACTCTGCGTTCAGCCCAATTCCTTCGGGCGACGGTCGGTTGCCGCTCATCAGCCCGCCCCTCGCACGAGAGCATCGGCTGTACCAAGCCGATTGGCTTCTGCGCTTTTACGGCTTCACCGCTGCGGAACTCACTACCCCCTCCCAGCCTAACCTTGATCTCGAGGCGGATCCTAAGTTGGCGTGGGCGCTGCGTAATCGCGACTTCTTTCCGATCGATATTAATAAAGCCTGCCGGGAGGCAATCTTGCGGGTGCCCGGTATCGGCGCCAGAAACGCAGGGCGGATAGTGCAGGCGCGAAGGTTTGGCGTGTTAAAAATCGCCGACCTCAAACGGCTCAAAGTGGCGTTGCGGAGATCGTTACCATTCATGATCGCCGCGGATCACCGTCCCGACTCCCTGCTGCTAGATTCTCCACACCTTCGACAGCAGGTTCTCTTAACTCCAGAGCGGCCGGATTCGCTCGCCAGCCAAACAGCGCGCGGGCTCTTTGCGCAGGAGGTTAAACCGAATGCGCCAGTTGGTCTGTATGACGGCTTGGCCAGCGATCCCTCATCCGCGGCGGTTCTCCCGCTCATGCTGCCGCAAAGCGTTCGCACGGGAGAACTGTGAAAGCAACCGCAGTGCACGCTCACGGTTCGAGAGATCTGGAGACTTGGAGACAAGTGGTGCGGAGCTTACTTTCCAAGCATATTTCGCCCGCAGATATCGAATGGCACGATCCGGACACCGACGCGGCATTATTTTCGGAAACAGCGTCTGTCGTGCATGCAGCGGCGACCCCGCTTGGAACTCCCGTTGTAAAAGTGCTTCGCCAGCGGAGCACTCGCGGAATGCCGATGGCCTCGGCCGCCCCGACCCGTGTTGCGCCTGGCTTCATCGCGTTGGCCCAAAGAGTTCTGTTTCATCACGATCCAGCGCGGTGGAATATCTTATACACGTGTGCGTTCCGACTTATGATTCTTCGGCAGACAGGGTTGCTCCGCAACAGCGTGGATCCGGACGTAAGAAAGTTAGAGCTCTGGGCCAAGGCCATACGGCGTGACGCTCATAAAATGAAAGCCTTTGTTCGATTTCGGCGGACCGATTCGCCAGCCACCGAAAACGATGCGGTAATTATCCCAGATTATTATGTCGCGTGGTATAAACCGCAATATCGCATCGTCCGACTGGTGGCTCCTTTCTTCGCTCGCCGCTTTGGCGTGCTGCGATGGTCGATCCTTACCCCTAATGAGAGCGCGCACTGGAACGGGGAAAAACTTGTCTTCGGCCCGGGTGCGACCCAGCGTGAGGCGGTCCGAGGCGATCCGATGGAAGAGCTGTGGAAAACGTACTACGCCAACATCTTCAATCCGGCGCGAATCAACCCCGCGGCGATGCAGCGGGAGATGCCCAAGCGTTTCTGGGCCCTTTTACCAGAAGCTGAACTCATCGATGAACTCCTGCGCAAGGCTCCTAAACAACTGGGGAGCATGATCGAGGCCTCGCCGCGAGTGGAGCGATCGGCGCTAGATTACATTCCCGAAGATATACGCCGCCAGGCGCGAACCGAGGGCGTTACGCCGGAAAGTTCGGCCGACGCACGATCCGTCTCACTTCGGGTGCTGGCCGCAGCCGCCACGTCCTGCCAAGGGTGTGACTTGTATCGCCGGGCAACCTGCACGGTATTCGGGGCTGGGCCGATCGATGCGCCGCTTATGTTGATAGGCGAGCAGCCGGGCGATCAGGAAGATCGTGAGGGTTTTGCTTTCGTTGGTCCGGCCGGAGAGGTTCTGGATGATGCGCTCTTAAAGGCCGGAATCTCTCGTGGCACTATTTATATTACCAACGCGGTCAAGCACTTTAAGTGGACACCCCAGGAGCGCGGCAAGCGCCGAATACACGCTAAGCCGGGCGTGGCGGAAGCTCGGGCGTGCAGGCCCTGGCTTGAACACGAGGTGTGGTTGGTTCGCCCAAAACTGATTATCGCCCTGGGTGCCACCGCCGCGCATTCATTGCTCGGTTCGGGCTTTCGCGTGGCCAAGGACCGGGGCAAGATCAATATGTCTGGTGATCTTTTGGGCCTCACACGCCCTGTAATCGCGACATTTCACCCGTCGGCGATTCTGCGGGCCACCGATGGCCAGATTCGCGAGGAACTGTTCTCGCACTTGGTCGAGGATCTTCGCCGCGGCTGGGAAATCGCTTCGCAAGTCAATTCCTGAGTCGTTCTCTCAGAGCGGGTACACTTCTCAAATGCATCGCCTCTCGACTCTCCTTTTTACGCCCATCATGGTCTGCCTGGCCGCCACACTAGCGCCTTTGGCGGTTTCCGGCAAACTTCGGGTTTCTGAGTGCAATCCCGCGTTCTCGTTCGGAACTGATCCGGCTTTGACGGGTCAAGCGCAAGACGTTCATTCCCTTAGGCCACTTCCCCAAACTAACTCCCCCGCTGCACTTGGTTACGCCGCGAAGACGAGGCAATCACACGATCAACCGGCGAGTACCAAGGATGAAGTTAAGCCAACCGCGCAGGTGAATGCGCCGGAGGCGATGGGAGCCGCGTTGGTTCCCGCGCTAGCACCCGTGCCACGAGCCGACAAATGGTGGCAAGAGCGACACGCGGCGATGAACGAGCGGGTAAAGCAGGGTGCGGCCAAAGGAGATATCGGCGTTCTTTTCGTGGGCGATTCGATCACCCAAGGTTGGGAGGGCGAAGGTAAGAATATTTGGCAGAGCTTCTACCAGAAGCGGAATTCAGTTAATCTCGGAATAGGCGGCGACCGTACTCAGCACGTGCTCTGGCGATTGCAGAATGGAAACGCCCAGGGACTGGCGCAGCCCGCCGCGGGTACCGCGCCCAAAGTCGCCGTCGTTATGATCGGTACTAACAATGTTGGCGATACGCCCCCCGCTGAGACAGCCGCTGGCATTTCGGCGATTGTAAGTCTTCTAAAGCAGAAGGTTCCGGGCATAAAGGTGTTGGTGCTAGGAATCTTTCCGAGAGACGAAAAGCCCGCGTTCGCCCGGGAGAAGAACACGCAAGTCAACGACATAATTCGGTCCCTCGACGATGGTAAGCACGTTTACTTTATGGATATAGGCGCGACCTTCTTAAACGCGGATGGAACAATCTCCAAGGAAGTAATGCCCGATTTTCTCCATCTTTCCGCCGACGGCTACCGACGTTGGGCCGAGGCAATCGAACCCAAACTTAGCGAACTCTTGGGTGAACCAGCAAGCAAACCCGCGAAGTAATCGAAAAAGTAACTCTAATGCTACATCGTCTCAGCCTTAGCAACAAAGGTACCCTGGAAAAAGCTATGATGAACTCAAATGTAAGTCGGCGTGAAGTGATCCGCGTCGGCGCGGCGTTGGCGGGAGCGGCCGGGTTGGCGTCACTCGGATGTTTGGCGTCCGCGGCGGCTGGGGCATCGCAGCCCCCATCCTCCGCGCCTCCTACAGCCTCAAAGCCCTCCACGGCCCCCGCTGATAACGCCCAAAGCGACGCTTTAACGAAACAGCTCGCGACTCCATCAACCACTACTCCTTGGTTTTCAATAAGTCTGGCCGAGTGGTCGTTGCACAACGCACTCTTCAAGGGCACGCTCGACCACCTTGACTTCCCCCGCGCCGCCAAAGAAACCTATGGCATCAACGGCGTGGAATATGTAAGCGTGTTCTTTAAAGAGAAGACCAAAGATAGCTATATTGATGAAATCAAACGCCGCTGCGCGGATCTGGGCGTGACCAGTGTTCTAATTATGTGCGACGGCGAGGGTGCGCTGGGCGACGCGGATGCAACCAAGCGTGCAACCGCAGTAACGAATCATCATAAATGGGTCGACGCCGCGGCCCGGTTGGGGTGCCACTCCATTCGCGTGAACGCTCAGAGTGAAGGTAGCTACGAAGAACAGATGGAGCGGGCTGCCGATGGCCTGCGTTCGCTGTGCGAATATGGTGACAAATCCAGCATCAATGTAATTGTCGAAAATCATGGCGGGCTCTCATCTAACGCTAACTGGCTCTCAAGCGTCATAAAAAAGGTGGCGCACAAGCGCGCGGGCACCCTCCCCGATTTTGGTAATTTTAATATCGGCGAGGGCAAGGTGTACGACATGTACAAAGGCGTCACCGAACTCATGCCCTTCGCCAAGGGCGTAAGCGCCAAGTCGCACGACTTTAAGGAAGATGGTGAAGAAGCGGCCAAGGATTACACGAAACTGATGGCCATCGTCAAGGCCGCTGGCTATACAGGTTGGGTGGGAATCGAGTACGAAGGGCAGAAGTTAAGCGAGCCCGACGGCATCCGAGCGACAAAGAAACTGCTCGAAAGGGTCCGTGATAAGACATAAGTAAAAAGCGTATCGGCGGGGCCTCTTTGGGTGAAGCCCTGTCATAAGTAATCAGTGATTGACCCAACCGGCAAGGCCGCGGATGCTGCCCCCATAGAAACCGCCTGCGCCCAAACTTCGTACGCCAGCAGAGCCAGCGGGCGGATCGCTCCTCAAAGCTGACATCCCGGCCCGATTGCAGTTGCAGCAAAGGTTACTATGCTTCTGGTCGCCGCGTTTACTCGAAGCATGCGGAAGGCGGCCAAAATTTCGACCGCCCATTCTCGATGCTCCGCTGCCGACGCATCTGGACCGATGAGCGGTCGGTCGGGCGTACCTTGAGTAAGCTTGCTCGCTTGCCTAGCCTTGGGGCAAATGAAAACTCTCTACGACCGCGCTGCTACGGACGACTTGGATTCACTTACGACTATTGTTTCGATGGCGTTCGGGGGCGAAACCGACGGCGTCCGTGAATGGGTTCGCGACAAAGTAACTCTTGAGAACGTCCGTGTGATGCGCGATCAAGCCGGTTCAGCCATCGCGTGCGCCGCGCTGCTGCCCATGGGCCAATATTATGGTGGACGGAGTGTAACTATGATGGGTATCGCGGGGGTGGGCGTGCTCCCTCATTGGCGGGCCAAGGGCGTTGGCAAAGCCATGATGACGGAAGTGGTGAAAGAATCCGAGGCCCGCAACTGTGCCATCTCTTCTCTCTATCCATCCACCACAGCGCTTTACCGCACGGTTGGTTATGAACAGGCGGGTCAGCACTTTGAGCACAGTTACCCCGTAACCCGCCTCCCCTTTAAGAGCGGCGAAACGGGGTACCGTGTTCGGCCGATGGTGGCGGACGATCTCGGCGCGGTGCGGGCGTGTTACGCCAAAAGCTGCGCAACCTGCGATGGTGCGCTCGACCGCTCGATGTATATGTGGGAGCGAAAACAGAACCCTCGAGGTAAACCCGCCGTTGGTTACGTCGTGATCCGTCAGAACCCCCAAACGAACGGCCACTGTATCGATGGTTATGTTTATTTGCGACAGGATCGCCCATCGGGGCTGGGCCGGCACGACTTGGAAGTGGGCGACTTCTCCGCGACCACGCCCGGCGCTGCTTCTGAACTTCTGTCGTTTCTGGCGGGATTCTCTTCGATGGCGGAGCGAGTCATCTATCGCGCCGGTGCGTCTCATCCGCTTGCTACGCTGCTCGCCGAAAGCCGATATTGCGAGGTCGCGTTCCGCGACACCTGGATGCTCAGAATCCTCAACGTTGAACGCGCGTTTGGCGAGCGAGGATATCCCCGTGGGCTGAGCATCAAGTTAACTTTTAGCGTCGTGGATTCGCTGCTGCCAGCCAGTAATACCAGTTTCACTCTCACCGTAAATGATGGGGGAGGGAGTGTAACTCGGGGCGGCGTGCCCAGTCCGAACATCACCGCCGACATCAGAGGCCTATCGCAACTCTATTGCGGACAGTTCTCCCCAGTTGTGCTCTCCCACCTCGGAAGAATTACGGTTAAGGATTCCGATTCGGCAGCACTCGCCGCGGCCGTCTTCTCAAGCAATGGCGGCTATTGCGATTTCTTCTAAATCCAGCAGTTACTGCGATTCGCCCGGGGAGGCTTCAGCGCTCAGGGCAACAGGTTCCGCGAGGCGACGCGGATGGTGCGATGTTGTTGGCTACCAACGCGCGTCTGGCCCTAAAGGCAAAGGGGTTCCCGACCCTTTATAACTGCCACAGGCTGCTTCCCCAAGTCAGCCCGCCCCCGAAGGCGACGAACATAACTTTCTGCCCCTCTCGCACTCTGCCCGCGCGGGTAAGTTCATCAAGGCACAGCGGCACACTCGCGCCCACGGTGTTGCCCACCCGATCGATATTAACATACAACTTTTCATCACTCAGACCAAATCGTTCCCGCGCGGCCGTGAGGATGCGTTGGTTGGACTGGTGGCATACAAACATCGCTACATCATCGGCGTGTACCCCCGCTTGCGCGAGCGTGGAATCGATGAGGTCGCAGAATGTCTTCACGGCGAACTTGAAGACCGCCGCCCCGTTCATCTGCACCTTGTTTAACTTAGCCGCGTCGGGCACTACGTCGGGCGGAAAATCTCGGTCGCGCTGGGGGACATAAATTTCTTTCCACCCGTTCCCATCGCAGTGCATCGCTTGCGCTAATATGCCCTTGCTCGGGTCGTCGCAGCCGCGCAGAACAGCCGCTCCTGCCCCATCACCAAATATAATCGCTGTTCCACGCCCGGCGGTCGAATACTCCATAAGCGTTGAGAGCGAATCCGCCCCTATCACGGCGACAGTCCGGTACGAGCCACCCTTAATTAACTCATGCGCCGTATTGAGCGCGAAGATAAAGCCTGAGCAAGCCGCGTTGAGGTCAAACGCCCCCGCATGCCCCGCCCCGACCGCCGCGGCGACGCGGCAGGCAGTTGCCGGGCAGGCCATCTCAGGTGTCATCGTTGCAACAATAACTAAATCCAGATCAGAGCCGCTGAGCGACGCCGCATGGAGAGCGCGCTTGAGCGCCTCGGTGCTCATAGTGAGCGTGCTTTCTGAATCGTCGATCCTGTAGCGGCAGTGAATGCCCGTGCGCTGCACGATCCACTCATCTGACGTGGCCATCACCTTTTCCAGGTCAGCATTCGTAAGGCCGTTCCTCGGAAGGCAGGAGCCGGTGCCGGCAATTCGAACACCGGCGGGTCGAGCGGGGATACGGGCGGGGAGGCGTTCGGAGAGGTTGGTCATTGCTGTGAAAAGACGGTAGGGAAGGTAAACCGAGCGCGAGGCTGGGTAGCTTTGCGACCCATAGAAATGCTGAGATCAATGCCCGAATAGCCCGGTGCTGTTTCAGAGCTAGGGTCGGCCAATCGACTCAACGCGGGGTGCATGCATCAAGCTGTCCACCTTTTGAGAACCAGCGAGTCCAGGAATCGTGGCGATCCTCACGCCGACTCATCTTCTAAAATGAAACTTATGTTGGCGTTGCCCGGCATTTAAGGCGGGTTGCGACTTAACTTAACTGGTGCGATCAACCGGCCGCGGCTTGGTTCTCGTGTTCGTAAGCTTCGAGCACGTGAGCAACCTCCGCAAGCCGTTTCACAATAGCCTGATTGGTGCGGGCCTCGTGGAACTTGCGGCAGTTACGAATAGCAGCGCGAATGGTGCGGGCCTCACTGCTTCCGTGGGCTATAAAACACGCGCCATTCACGCCCAGCAGCGGCGCGCCGCCCAGTTCGTGATAATCGTTCTTCGCGTAGATTGACTTAACAACCGGCTCGAACGCAGTGACCATCGAAGGGTCAATGGCAATCATCTCCGCCGCGATGGCCTTGAACAGACTCTTGGCGAGGCCCTCGGAAGCTTTCAGCAGTGTGTTACCAACCAAGCCATCAGTAACGACCACGTCGGCGACGCCCTCGAAAAACTCGCGACCTTCGATGAATCCGATATAATTTAATCCGGGTGTATTCTTGAGCAGGTCGCGAGTCTGCTTGATGATGCCGGTCCCCTTGGCTTCTTCACTACCGATATTCATCAAGGCCACGCGCGGGTTTTCGACCTTATGAACAGTGCGAGCAAAGACATCGGCCATCACCCCGTACTGCCAAAGGTGTTCAGCCTTGGGCTCAGGATTAGCACCCGCATCGCTAAGGACAATATCGTTTCGGAATGCTGGAATTGTGACGCAGATGCCGGGACGAAGCACGTTCGGTAACCGACGCATGTAGAGCATCGCCGCAGCGACGCACGCACCGGTATTGCCAGCGGAGAGCACAACGTCCGCACGGTTGGGGTGCCCTTCTGCACCGAGCATACACATCTTTACTATTGACGACTCGGTCTTTGATCGAACGGCCTTCGCCGCGGAATCGCCCATTTCGATCACTTGCTCTGCGTTGACGATCTCAATCCGAGGATCCTTGGGATCAACATCGCGCTCCTCAAGCAACTCAACAATGTCGCGAGACCGCCCGACCATGATGATAACGTCGCCCGGCGCCAGTTCGTCGAGTGCCATAACGCATCCCTTGAGGATGGCGTCCGGGGCGAGATCACCGCCAAAGATGTCAACTGCAATACGCATCGAGAAAGGTGCCTCAAAGTGATCTAAACCGGGGCGGACTTGTCGGACTCAACCTCACAAAGCTCTTACGACGCACCCTTGCGGGGCTCGACAGCGGGGGAAGTAAACTATATACACGAACGCCCCGG
>CAYVFW010000099.1:0-11714 GCA_964450325.1 uncultured Phycisphaeraceae bacterium
GCGCGGCGGGCTTGGCGCGGGTGTTGATGAAGTGCTTGGCGAGTTCGCTCTTGCCGAAGCCTGCGCCGGCGACGATGGCGACGGCGGCGGGTCCGTCGGCGGCGTTGATGAGCGCGGCCAGAGCATCTAACTGCGTGACGCGGCCGATGAAGGCGTTGTTCTTATGGGCGCTGGCGGCGGCGAGGTTGTCGGCGGGCGAATCAGTGTCCTGAACATCGATCCGAACAACTTTTCGCCCCGGACCAGTCGGCACGACCGTATTCATCGTGCCGTCGTTCTTGCCAACGGTGACTTTCGTTACGCTGACGATGTTCGCCCCCCGCGCGTCAACGAAATCTTTGTGGTCGCTCATAGCACCATGTACCCCCTCTAGAAGGTCATCGTACCCGAGTTGTGGCCGACATTGACGTCCTTAACCGTTTGCACCGTCGCCCCGCGCAGGTCCATCGAGCCCTGCGTACCCACCGATACGCCCCCGACCTGCTGCTGGTAGTCGTTGACGATCGATTGCACCTGCTGCGCTGCCTCCGGCTTCGCCGCCAGCGCCGCCTCGGCGTTCGCCTTCAGTTCGGTAGGGGCCGGGTCGCTCGTCCACCCAAGCGCCGTCTTGATCTTCCCCCACGCCGCCGTGGCGAGGTGGTTGGTCGCGTCCTTCGCCGCCTCTGCCGCGACAACCATGAGTCCAGCGAGCGCCGCCGTTGAGATCGAGTCCATATTAACTTCCCTTTCGCGGTAATCAGATCCCGCGTTGCCTAGTAAGCCGTCGAAAAATCCGCAGTATTTGACGATTTTCAGAAAACCGATACCTGAGTACGAGCGAAGAGTATGGCACCCGCCCCTGCCAGCACCGCTCGCCCAACCTTTTCGTCAAGATTAACTTCGAAGCCCTTCCGCCCGCGCAGCACCCGCTTCGTGGCGTCGCGCGGCACGCCGTTGAGGTGCTCCGGGCGATGAGCCGCACGTTCCCCGCACGCCAGCGAACCAGACCACCAGCCTTGATTCTTCGCAACGCCAAGTCCCCACACCGGCACATTCCACTCTCGCCGCCGTGCTGGTAATTCAACGTCCCCTGAAGACCGCTCAACGAACGCCGCTCAACCGGCTTAATGCCGACGCTCGGCGGAGGAGCTGGTACCGGACCGGAGCAGGCGTCCTCCCCGGTTCAAACCTCTACCTGTTCAAAGCGTACTCGGCCATCTGTCAGACGGGCAAAATAAGCGTCAATCGAAGCAACCCCGGTAACGCGATGTACGAACGCCGCGGCTCTCACTAAGTCGGCCTTCTGCACCAGCTCAAGTCTGGGCTCCTTGAGTTCTAAACGTGTCGCATAAAAAGCGCAGCCTTGGTGGGCGATGAGCACCACCCGCTGAAGCCCGTGAACTTCGGCTAGAAACTTAAGCTCATCCACAACGCCCTGCTCTTCTACATGTGCCTGAGGGTGCCCCGCTAAACACGCAGGCCCACCAGGTAGCGAGACGCGGTCATAACGCGGCAGCGACAAGCCATTTTGCAGGAAGTCGTCGAAGTGCGCGCCAACTCTGCCATCCGAGCAATACAACGCCGCGGCGTGGATGCGCTTCTGCTCGTACTGAATTCGGCTCTCATAGGTCATCGCCGCATTCTAATCGCCTTGCGGCCTCCGCAGAGGAGGGCGCGAAGGTATTTTTTTCAGCGTGGTGGGCGAGCGAGGCCTCACGTGGAGAAACTCGGGAGGTTTGGTTGCCCTCGTGGGGGTGACGACGCCCCGGCCGTTCTCGCTCTGGGAAAGAAGTTTGACCGATGGGGCATAGAACGCGGGCTGGAAACGGGCGTGACGTAACCTTTCCCAACCCTGAGCCGCCTGGTTCATTAGTCATTGAGAGGTAAGAGCAGTTACAACCCAAGTGACCGACAGGCCCGGCAAGAAGTGACCTTGCGGCGGCGAACATTCGAGGCAGTCAAGTATCGCGGCGGTGCGCACCGAAGTCTGAACGTAATATTATATTCACGCGAGGCGCGATTGCATCGGCTTACGATGGAGAAAGTCTGGCCGGGGCTTCGATATTCACGGTGATGGTTACAACTAAACTTATGACTCTGAAACTGGCCTAATGCCTGCGGCCCAGCGATGCTTGGGTGATCTCGCCTGAGTTCGCGCAGTGAAGACAATCATCGGATCGCACTCTACCCGCCGTGATTGGCGGCGCAGACCCGTGCTTTCCTACCGTCTGATCATGACGAGGACCCTTTTCATGATCATCCTTGGTTCGATTCTTAGCTCGTTAGCAATTGGCCAAGGGGTGCCGCCCTCGCACGAGTCCTCGAACGCACCGATAGCCCTCTCCCGCCAGACCGGCGCGCTGCGCATCGGCGTCGTGGGAATGGTGCACGGGCACGTCGAGGGGATTCTCTCCAAAACTACCAAGCAAGATAATATTACGATAGTCGGAATCGTAGAGACTGACCAAGTGCTTTTTAAGCGACTGGCCGACAAATATAAGCTGGACGCCAGCCTGCGCTTTGATTCGCTTGAGAAAATGCTCGACGCCGCGAAGCCCGAAGCCGTTAGCGTGATGACATCAGTGAAGGGGCATCTCGCCGCGGCACAAGCCTGCGCTCCCCGGGGCGTCCACATGCTGTTCGAGAAGCCCTTGGCCTACAGCAACGCCGATGCCCGCGAAATCGCGGCGTTAGCCAGAGCGCACGGTGTGCTGGCACTTACGAACTACGAGACGAGTTGGTATTCGTCGGTACGAGAAGCAAAGCGGCTGGTTGAATCGGGCGAAATGGCACCGCTGCGACGCATGGTCTTCCGCCACGGCCACCGTGGACCTGCGGAGATCGGTTGTTCGCCCGAGTTCCTCGCTTGGCTTACCGACCCCGATGGTAATGGAGGGGGCGCGATTGTTGACTTTGGTTGCTACGGGGCGATCCTCTCCACGTGGCTTATGAACGGCCAGCGGCCCACCAGCGTCGTAGCATCGGCCACCACACTGAAGCCGCTGGTGTACCCGCTGGTGGATGATGATGCAACAATTATACTTACATATCCAGGCACAACGGCCGTAGTTCAAGCGTCTTGGGCGTGGACGCACGACAACAAAGAAATGGATTTGCACACAGAAAAAGGGTCAATTC
Source organism: uncultured Phycisphaeraceae bacterium (assembly GCA_964450325.1). Taxonomy (GTDB): domain Bacteria; phylum Planctomycetota; class Phycisphaerae; order Phycisphaerales; family UBA1924; genus UBA2402. Next base: position 3,118 of record CAYVFW010000099.1, read on the forward strand.
ATGCGGGCCGCTGGGCAGACCTTGCGCTTCGAAGCCCCGACCAGCAGCCCCGCCCGGTGAAGCCGCCCGCCAAGCCCGCCGCGATAGAGAACGAGTGGACTTACCTGACCAAAGTAATTCGAGGTCAATGCGAAGTTGATCCGCTTTCAAGTCTGGAGCTGAATCTAGTGGCGGTGGAAATTCTCGATGCGGCGCGCGAGCAGGTTGCCAAGCGCAAGTGATGCAAATGTAAAGCGGGCTTTCAGTTACTTCCTCTCGCGTTGACAAAGGCAACCACCGCGCAGGTATTCTCAAAGGTAACCGAGGGCCCACCTTGTAACACCGACTACTTAGCACCTCGCAGGCTTGTTAACTTATCTCCCGATAACTCGTTATCGTCGCGCCCAGCTCGCCAAGATTTACTCGACGCGAGCTCACCGGATATCACCTTACCGGACGCGCTGGGTACATAACCTCCGATACCGAAACTGCGTGCATCACGGGGAGAGGGCGGCGCGACCACGCTCTCCTGTGACTTAGCTGAAACCGGCGTCTCCGGGGGCTGCAACACGTCAGCGCCCAACGCGGCCGCGGCAGCCGTGGCGAGCAGACCGGACCATAACCATTCACGTTTGCGATTCATACAGAACTCGGTGACCAAGGAAGGCACAGAAGAAGAACGCTTCTCCGCAAGTCAGATTGCGCCCGCTTCACCACAACCGCTGTCCAGTGCGATTGAAATACCGCGTAGCCAGTCGTGGATACAGGGGCTTTGCGTCCAAGCCTTCACAACGCAAAAAGCATGACGAAGAGTCCGCCCCCCGCGAACGGCAGCGGGCCAGCGAGACCCAACGTCGGAAAGAGCCCGAATATAACAATGCCCACGAGTACCGCGACCAACATGAGGATGCGGATCTGATTCGCATTCATGGCTAATTAAGTTGTCGAAAATAAGAAATCCGTCCCACCCGTGTTGCAGTTATGATCCCGGTGGGCCTTATCAGCAAAACGCCTACGGCTTGCCTTCCCCGCCCGCCACAGGTCGTCCAACGGCCTCCGCCTTGGTCTTCCACTCCGAGCTCTTTAAGTCATACCCAGAGCCTGGCTTCGCCGCGTGCCACTTCTTATATAAGTCCGCCAACGCAACCGCAGACTTTCGAAAAGATCGCAAGTTAGTCATCTGAAACGGCTGGAGTAAGCGGTGTGATTCGAGCAGCTCCCGCTCTGCTTCTTCAAACTTATGTTGAGCGGTGAAGAGCCGCCCCATCAGCCGGTGGATAGAGCCCAATCGGGCTGGGTCCTTCCCGGAGAAGTTAAGAATTCCTTCCAGTGCTTCGCGAGCGAAGACCTCCGCCTCATCGAGTTTGCCCTGCGACAAAAGCACAGAAGCGAGGTTCTCGATGACCATGTACAGCACCGGGTTGTTCGGCTTCAGCGTCGCGCGATAGATCTCCATCGCCTCTCGGGTGGTCGCTTCCGCTTCGCTGTGCTTTCCCTCCGCGGTCAGCAGCGCGGCGAAAATGTTCAACGCTTTCCCGGTTTCAAGGTGCGTGCGCCCCGACACTCGAAGGCGCCGCTCGACAGCCTCACGTAACTGCACGCCCGCTTCCGCGAACTTTCCTTCCAGCGTGAGCGAGCTCCCGTAGTTTGCCATAGCGATCATGTACGACGAATGGTCTTTCCCCACAACTCGTTCCGATATACCCAGCACCTCGACGAATATCGCGTTGGCCTCATCAAATCTTTCCAGCTCCATGAGCACTGTTGCGAGCATGCTCCGACTCGCCAAAGCTGCGGCGCTTTCGTTGCCAAAGATGCGTCGGCGCACTTCCGCAACGGTCCGCAGGTTTGCCTCGGCCTGGATAAGTTTACCCTGAGACCACTCAATGCCTGCTAACGTCGCCAGTGTTTGCAATGTGCTTGGGTTTTCATCCCCCAAGGTTCTGCGCTGCGCTTCCAGTACCGACAACGTAATCTTCTCGGCCTCATCCAGCCTGCCCAGCCGGTTCAGTGGCAGGCTCAGTGCGGCCAGGCAGCCCAGCGTGTACGGGTGCTCCTCACCGCGCACGCGACGAAAACCATCCGCGGCTTCGCGGTAGAGAGCCGCGGCCTCCTCCCATCGACCCAACTCGGACATCAGGCCACCCACGTTTGCCGTCCAGACGAGCGTGTCCGGATCATCGGCGCCAAAAACTCGTTTACCAGTCTCATATGCCTCGCGCCAGTACGTCTCAGTCTCCGCGTTGTTGCCCTGCTCGATCAGAAGATAACCATAAGTATTAAGAGAGATCAGTGTCTCACGATGCTCGCTCCCCAGCACGCGCCGCCGTCCTTCGAGCGCATCCCGAAGCAACGGCTGGGCCTCGGCGAAGTTAGAGCGAGTCCTCAGAAAGTTACCTAAGTTGCTCATTATCGCGAGCGTTTCGGGATGCTCAGGGCCGAGCACGCGGCGACTGCGCTCGAGCGTGTCCCGGAGTAACGCAACTCCCTCATCGCTGCCCGGATTCAATGTAAGCAATCCCGCCAGCCGACTTTGCGAGGAGAGTGTGGCCGAGTGGTCCGCGCCCAGCAGGCGCAGGCGCGTGCCTACCGCGCTCCGCAGAAGTGCTATGGCCTCTTGATCGATTCCCAGGGTGCTGTACAGACCCGCCACCGTCTGCCGAAGTGAAGCGTCTACCGCCGGTTGATCTTTAAACTTCTCGTCGATTGCCTTGATCGACGGCTTAAGAATTGTTCGCTCGATCATCGCCGCCGCCGCGTCGGTCGCGTTTACCTCACTTAGCTCGCGTGCGAACACAGCGGTGCGTGCTGTGCGCTCCGCGAGCGCAACCTCGGCTTTCTCAAGGGCCTTGCTGAATCGCTCTCGGATATCCGCCACAAGTTTTTCGCCAGCATCTGTGGCATTAATCTGACTCAGCATGGTCCCTTGAAAATCCGACACTTGCTGAAGCTCGTCCGCCCTTTTCTTTGAATCCGTTTCGGCCGCCACCGCCCGATCTCGCTGGCCACCAGCGACTCTGGCCTGCCAAGCAAAGCCTAGAACCCCAAACAAAAGCGACGACGCAACAGCCGCGCCAGCCAGCACCGCGCCCTTGTGGCGCCTTACGAACTTGTTCAACCGGTACAGCTTACTCGGCGGCGCGGCTACCACCGCTTCACCGCTCAGGTAGCGCCGAACATCCGCGGCCAGGCCGCTCGCAGTCTCATACCGGCGCGAGCGCTCCTTCTCCATCGCTTTCATTACGATCCAGTCCAAGTCGCCGCGAATAACGCCGCCAAGCTTACGAGGCTCGGTCTTCCGGCGTGCCGCCACGCCCTCCAAAGTGCCGGATTTCTCGCTCAGCCGGGTGCTGGGCTTGGGCGGATCTACCTCGCGGATTATTCGCTGGATCTCGTTATACGCGGCGGAACGTAACTCGGTCCCGTTGAAAGGCGTGCTCCCCGTGAGCAGCTCGTACAGCAACACGCCCAGCGAATAAACATCGGTCCGTGTGTCGATATCCGCAGACCCTTCGGCCTGCTCGGGACTCATGTACTCCGGAGTTCCAATCAGCTGGTGGTGCTCGGTCACTCGCGTCATCTCCGTCGGCCGCGCACTGGTTGCTTTCGCGATGCCAAAGTCAATTACTTTCGCGTGCGGGCGGCCCTCTTGCATCGACACCAGAACATTGCTCGGCTTAATATCGCGATGGATGATCCCTTTCGTATGGGCATGCTGCACCCCGCCGCACACCTGCGAGAAGAGCTCGAGCCGGCCCGGGATAGTTAAATTATTACTATCACAGTACGCAACGATGCTCTCCCCTTCGACCAGTTCCATCACGAAGTAAGGACGCCCGGTGTCGGTCGCGCCGGCGTCTAGCACGCGCGCGATATTGGGATGTTCCATCACCGCGAGTGCTTGCCGCTCCTGTTCAAAGCGGGCCACCACCTGCCGCGTGTCCATCCCTAACTTAATAATTTTAACCGCGACGGTCCGCTGAACGGGATGGTCCTGCTGCGCCATAAACACCGATCCGAAACCCCCCTCCCCGATGACCCGCAGCAAGCGGTACGGGCCGATCCAAGCGCCAGGTGTCTCCTTGACCGAACCCAAAGCACCAGACTCTGCCCCGAGTGTGGCCGCCATATCGGAAACTGAAGACAGATCGGTGGTCGGTTCTTTCCGCTCGTTGCTCATGGCAAGAGTTTAAGACCCGTCGCGGCGAGTTTCGCGACAAAGAGCGGGAACGCAGATTCATTCCACGCGATAAGTCTTGGGCTGTCGCGGCACTTTCTCGAAACGTCCCACCAATAACAACGAAGGATCGAGGCACGATCATCGCAGTCGAGAGCCCTTTCAGCAACTGCATCAGCCATGCACGCAAGAAGCCAGCCAGCTATGTGGTGACCAATAACCTCCCCCACGTCAAAGCCTTGTTCTATCCGGCGCCGTAGCGGCGCAATGTCCCAAAGCTAGTTGCGGCTGGCGAGCTGAGCCACCCCCGCAAGGCACGCAGGTGCCTCTGAGCAATAGGTCCTCGCCGACTGGATGCGAGCCGCGCATCCAGTTGTGTTGGTCATTTGACGAGCAGGATTGGTGTTCCCAATTAACACCGCGTTGTTCGCCGCGATCATCGCCGCGTGGTCGTGCGCTTGGTGCATGCGCAAAGAGTATCAAGTGAAGCGTGGAGGGCAACCTGGGCCAGCCACTGCCCTCCTTGGCCGTGCCAAATCCAACATAAGCATCTGCGACTCCAAATCCCGCGGCCCTTTGAGGTGCTAGTCGAAGGTGCGCGGATTTGAGCATCTCTTACCTTGCCGCAACATAAGTCGCAGCGCAACCTTCACCCACGAGCCACGCTCACGGACCGGCCCGACGAGGTTCCTTGGAAAGGGCTGGCAGCCAAACTCGAAAAGTAGATCCCACGCCTTCCTGACTCTCGGCGGACACTTTCCCGCCGTGGGCTTCAGTGAACGATTTCACGATGGTAAGACCGAGCCCCGCTCCGCCCGTGCTCTCCGGGTCGGTTTCGCCTTTATCAAAAACTCTTCCAAGGAATGCTTCAGGTATTCCGGCTCCGTTGTCGCTCACCCAGCTTTCGATCGTGCAATCACCGGGCACTTCACGAGCCCCGATGATAATCTCGCCACGCGGGGTATATTTAATCGCGTTCGCGATAAGGTTTTGAAAGATTCGAGTTAATAAACTCGCATCAGCGTAGACAATTAAATCCTCAGGGACCTGGTTACTTATTTTCGTCGCAGAAGTATCTGCCACCGGATGAAGATCGTGCATCAAAGCCTCGATGAAAGCCCAAAGATGAACTTCACGCATCTCGAGCTTTGTTCCAACCGCGGTCTGCAGATGCGTATTCTCCTCCAGCACTTTGGTCACGAGCAATCGAAGCTGCTGCACACTTCGGTCCAGCGCCCTGAGTATTTTCGCGGCATCCTCCTGGGCTCCGCGCGCGATCAGTTTCTGTTCCAAAACTCTTCCGCTCATCGAAATTACGCTCAGCGGGGTGCGAAGGTCGTGCGCCACGAACGCCAGATACTCCTCGCGGCGACGCTGCACTTCCAAAGCTTGCCCAGTGGCGTAGGTCTGCAGCGCGACCCCGATTGCCCCGTCAAAGACTCGATTAATTATGTGGAACGGCTTTCCTTGCAGGCTGATCCCGTTCTGATCAGCAACATCGTGGATGCAGCCGCGAAGAACGTTGTACTCCGCCACAACTTCTTGGATGTCAAATCCATCGCGTAGCCGCTGAAGGCCATGAACCGGAGCACTTCCATCCACGAGAGCTTCGGGGATGGTCTGCTCAGAGTCTAACTCTAGTTGGCTCGCCAACTCCTCCAAAAGGCCCGGAAGGTGATCGTTCAGCGTGGGCGTATCAAGGTGGCGTGCGGAAGGAAGTGCACGCACCAACTCCCGCCAGTTCGTAAGAAGACCGACGCTTTGTGTTCTAATGAGCTTCGCCAGCTTGTCGCGATCATCGTTTTGCATGTTTGTGTCCGTCACTATTCTACGACGGTGATCGGTCAACGCCTACCACTTGGTTTTGGGCGTATTAACCCAAGGAGCCCGAGAATCAGAGTGTCTACACCGCTCTATCACCCAAAGCTATCTACACATTGAGTTGCCGCGTGAATCGCAAGAGCCCGCAGCGTCATCCGCGGGTCGCCGCGAGGTTATCGTTCCCGACCGATGTAGCAGCGCTCTGGTTTCCAGGTCGAATCGTTCCGCTCGGCAAGAGACTCAAACCCGCGAAACCGCACCTCATACGAAAAAAATCCTCTGAGCACGCCGTGCTTACTTTACCGGACGAGGCACGTGCTGATCAATTAATACCAGATTCCCATCCGGATCGGTCAACACCAGACTCGCAGGCCCCGATAAAGCGTCATCGGCTTCCGCAGTCAAAGTTAAGCCGCGACTCTTGAGCGTCTTCTGAATATCCCGCACGTCGTCAAAGTCGGGCAAGGTGCCGCAAGAGCGAGCCCATCCGGGGTTGTAAGTTAAGCTGTTCTTCTCGAACATGCCTTGGAAGAGCCCGATCGTGCTGGTCTCGTTTTGAAGTATCAGCCAGTTCTGTTTTGCCTCCCCACCGATTGCCTCAAACCCGAGCTTTTCATAGAACGCACGAGAGGCCGACAAATCCTTGACCGCCAGGCTCACCGAAAAATTTCCTAGCCTCATTTGCGTAGATCCTGTTCGTTGATCGCTCCCCGATTTCCCGTCGTGCCTTGATGCACAACCCCCCAGCAGACACATAGCCATGCCAGTTATAATTGGTCTCAAGTTTGCCCTCAGGCTCAATACACGCACCGTAAAAATCATCGAAACTACGCGCACGGACCTACCGCGAAATCGAAAACACCCCGTCGCCGATGCTAGCACTACGCCAGCGATAATATCACGGTGATTAGTCTGCATCAGCGGCACAAGGGTTACGTCCGGCGATACGAGAATGCACGCAAACGATGGCAGGGGCAACGTTCACGCGGCCCGAGGAAATCAACGTACCTCCCCGCGTTAGTCCGCCGCAGTTCACCTCCCCGCTGGCGTCAACCTCCACAGGTGGCCCTCGGCGTCTTTTACTTCCGTGAGTAACATGAGCGAGCCGTCGGGCGCCTGCACAACATCCCGAACGCGGCGGTGCAGGCTGATGCACTCTTCCTCTTTCACCGTGTTGCCCTCTAACTTAAGCCGATAAAGCGACTCGGCGGAGAGTCCGCCCAGCAGTATATTATCTTTCCAATCCGCGAACATGCTCCCGGTGTAGAAGATCATCCCCGCGGGCGAGTTTGCCGGGTGCCAATAGTGGACAGGCGCGGCGAACTCGGGCCGAGTGGCGTGATCTGGAATTATACTGCCATCGTAGTTGTCACCGTTGCTCACTATCGGCCAACCATAATTTTTTCCCGCCTCGGGTATATTGAGCTCGTCCCCATTCCGCGGCCCCATCTCATGGATCCATAACTTTCCCGAGTTGGGGTGAATGGCACCCCCAAGCGGGTTACGATGACCCAGTGACCAGACGTCCGGACGTGCCCCGGACTGATTCACGAACGGATTATCTTGCGGGATAGTGCCATCAGAGTTAATCCGAACGACCTTGCCCAGGTTGCCTGTAAGGTCCTGCGAAGGGTCAAAGCGCTGCCGCTCCCCGGACAGAATAAATAACTTACCATCCGGCGCGAAGTTTAATCGCCCGCCGTAATGGCCGCGGCCGATGGTCTTGGGTTCCTGCCTCCAAATTACTGTTACGTCTCGCAACGCCGAACCCTCCAGCCGTCCCCTCGCGACCGCGCCTCCCTTGAGGGTTCCATCTGATAAATCTTGAAGCGGCCCAAGGCGAGGATCGGCCGTGTCGCGCTTCTCGCCGGACCCAGCGGCCGCCGCCTCCGTAAAGAAGAGATAAATAAGCGAGTTACGCGCAAAGTCCGGATCCACTTCGACTTCGAGTAAACCCCCCTGGCCGCGATACTCAACCTTGGGCACGCCCGAAACAGGCTGCGAGAGCGCACCATTGGCATAGATTCGTAAGTTTCCCGGCTTCTCAGTAACCAGAAGTCTTCCATCGGGCAGGTACGCAAGCGCCCACGGCTCGCGCAGCGTCGCCAGCCGCTCCATCTTCACCATTCCCGATTTCGTCTTCACCATTTCGCTGCCATCCGCGGCTCTCTTTGCCCCAGATTTCGCGCACGCCGATACAAGTAAAAGGCCCGAAGCGAGCACCACGAGCGCCATCCGCGTTGACATCAACCGACCTCGGTTCCCGCCAGCAAACCCTCGCCGCGACGAATCATCAAGCCCAGCAGTGTGGTGGCTGTTCCGCACAAGATTACATTCCGATTCTCGCGCCATGGTTAGCACTCCTGTTGTGGGTAGTTCATCTGAAACTTGCGGAGTGTCCCGCCTTCAAAGCGCATGTTCGGCCTGCAACAGATGAAATTTATTTAATTTTGCAGCCAAAGTCTGACGCGAGGTACCCAACGCATCGCAACGAGCCTCGAACGTAAGTGATTGAGGTACCCAACTGGCCCGTTAATACAAAAGCGTAAAGCAAAGCGACACCCCCGGGTTGGGGAAGGCCAAGCGCCGTGCGTATTGGGTCCAACTCGAAGGGGAAGCC
>CAYVFW010000100.1:0-4815 GCA_964450325.1 uncultured Phycisphaeraceae bacterium
AGGCACTATAGGTGCGTGCGGCGGCTAGAGTTGTGGCGCGTTGAGCAGTTTCGCGGCTGGGTTGGGGCCGACTTTTGATGCTTAGGCGTTGCCGCTGGAGATTGCTTCGCGGATGGGGAGGAGCAGGCCCGGGATGACACGGTGCTGAACCAGGTCTTCGCCTTTTTGGCAGAGCGCGGTGAAGAGGCGTGGTAGCTCTTCGACTTCGAGGATTGGCCCGAACTTTCGCAGTGTGACATAAACACTGATCGGGTCGCCTTGGGTGATGCCCTCGACAGTGATGCCCGCGCCGGGTCCGTTGTCGCCCTCGGCCCTGGTGGCGGCGTGATGGGTTTTGACCTCGAAGAAAACTTCGGTATCGCCGCGGCGTGGCATCGCCATGCCCAGCATGGGCTGGAAGTCGATGGGGGTGGCGCCGGGGATATCCATCAGAGCGGAGAGCGGGGAGTTGGCGAGTAGTGCGCTCAGCACGATGGCGTCATGGTTGCCGCCAGCAACGAGATCAAACCCGTAGAGGAGCTCGATGTAATCGACATCCAGGGGGCTGATGGAAAGGTAGGACGGGGCCAACGTAAGCAGGGTATGATGAAGTGCGTAGGCCTCGGGGAGCGTCGCGGCGTTGACGGTGCCCGCGCGAAGATAATTGCTGCGCATAGCGGCCCAGCGGTGGGGCAGATCGGACTGAGGGCTTTCGAGAGCATACTCGTCTTTGTAGCGACGAAACTGGCCCATTTCCGGGTAGGCCTTGCGGAGACGCTCGAAGGTATCAAGAACGGTCTCGCGCGATTTGGGCAAGTCCATCTTCAACGTCAACTTCATGTTGACGTAGGAATCATTACATAGTGACTTGAAACTCTCTGACATAGTAGACTTATTTACTTCCTAAAAGGCCCGATTGTTGCTGACCGTCTTTAAAAGGCTTGCAACTAGAAGGCTGTGGCGGCCCTAAGGTCTCACCTAGAGGCCTTCACTAAGTTTATACCGGCCTCAGGGTCTATAGACAAAGGTTGCGGATCAGAAACTGGTAAAAATGCTCAAATTGCAGTTTATTCGGGCGTTGGTGAGGATTGTGACGCGCGACGGAGTATTAACCGATGCGGACCGGCCGATGAGGGTTTGGCGTTCAAGATGGGGCGAGCGAGCACGCCGCGGCTAACCAAAGTGGTGGGTTGTTGGGGGCGGTTAGGCCAGCGTATATAATGCCTCAGAGGACGCGACTGGCGGGGGCTAGGCGATTTATCGGTCGTGGCACGATTTTTGTAACCCAGTGAGATCGGATCGGCGATACGAGTGGCAGCGGAACAGGTATTAGTATTACTCGTATTAAGCCATAAGCCGAATCAGCGTTAGCGAGTCTTTAGGAGCCATCATGCCCGCACTTAGTTCACAACAGCCAGCCAGCGCGACCAAAGACTCATGTTGCGATGCCGCGCATGACTCGAAATGTCCGTACCCGAAGTTAACCCATGTGGTGAGTTACCTGAACGGCCTCAGCGGGCGTGCTGACCTCAAAGTGCTGTCGGCGATGCTCGCCGAACTCAACATCACTCGCGAAGACATTGCCCCCTCTTGCCTCTTTGGCGAAAAAGGTTATAAACGGAACACGATCGCGGCTAGTCCTTGGTTCGAGCTTCTGGCACTCTGCTGGCGCAGCGGCGATTTTACACCGATTCATGACCATCAGGGCGTGAGCTGCGCGTTCAAAGTGATTGAGGGCCAAGGGGTCGAAATGCGGTTTGCCTCAACCCCGAGCGGTCTGATCTGCCCGACGCAGTCAGTGGCGATGGACCCTGGTTACGTCTGCGCGGCCGACGACCCGGATATTCATCAAGTGGCGAACATGCAGGCCCCCGGCGAGGACCTCATCACCGTGCACATTTATTCGCCGCCGATCAAACAGATGAACGTCTACCAGTTTGCCTCAAGGGTGTCTGAAGAGTGCGCTAAGGCCTATCGCGAAGATACCGGAAGTCTGGCTGGAACCGAGTTTCCTTGCTGAGGTTTGGAGGGGCGTGCCTAGAGGGGTGCGGGCAGTGCGGAGGTGACGCTCATTAGGTTTTGTGCTGGCTCGGCCCTGATCTTACAATTCGTCAGGTTTCACTTGGGTAAGTTGGGTGACAATTGCCGATACAGCGGCGCGATGGTCACTGCACCAGACTCATTTATTCACGCCGCGATTGCCCGATTAGAAAGGGCGAACCTGGACGGTTCGCGGCCCGAGTTGGCTGAGCTGCGCGAGCTGGCTGAGCTGCGCGAGCTGGCTGAGCTGCGCGAGCTGGCTGAGTTGGCTGAAAGTAAATTAGTGACAAGGCCTCGGGCCTTTGGGGATCGATTGGGGACGCAGCCGGAAACGAGCACCCCTAAACCCAAGCCGACTGGTGAGGCGGCTCAAGTAGGCCCTTGGTTGTTTGATCCGCGGCTTACGTTCTTGAATCACGGCTCGTATGGAGCTGTGCCGCTCGCAGCGCTTGAGTATCAATCGCAGCTTCGGGCAAGGATTGAGAGCGACCCCGTCCGGTTTTACAAGGTTGATCTTGAGCGGATGCTTGATGAAACGCGGCAGGACTTGGGCAGGTTTCTCAACTGCCGAGCGATGGACCTTGCATTTGTCCCCAACGCAACGATCGCGCTCTGCACCGTCCTGCAGAACATAGGGTTGGAGGCTGGGGATGAAGTGCTGGTAACTGATCACGAGTACCAGTCGCTGCCCAACGAGCTGGAGCGGATCTGCCAGCGGACCGGCGCGAAGGTCGTGACGGCGGCGATTCCTTTTCCCGTGGCGGACCCGGCGGTGGTGATCGAGCGGATGATCGCGTGCATCACGCCGCGGACGCGCATTGCATTCATAAGTCAGGTCACGAGTTGCTCTGCCTTGATCTTCCCGGTGAGCGAGCTTGTTAAAGAGTTCAACGCTCGGGGCATCGAGGTGTGCATTGATGGGGCGCACTCGCCGGGCCAGGTTCCGGTGGACATCGCGGCAATGAAGCCGACTTATTTTATCGGCAGCGGACATAAGTGGTTGAGCGGGCCCAAGGGCATCGGATTCATGTACGTCCGAAGCGATAAGCAGGCGGGGTTTCGCCCGCTGCAGTTATCGAGCCGCGCGGCGAAAGTTCGGCCCGAGCGTGCGCTCTTTTTGCGTGACTTTGATTACCAGGGAACGCTGGACTACTCGCACGTACTTACATTACCCACGAGCATGGGCGCTGTCGGGCGGCTGCTGGCGGGGGGATGGCCCGCGCTCATGCGGTCGAATCATGAGAAGCTTATGAACGCACGCGATGTCATGCGACCGCTGCTGGCCGAGGCGGGGTGCGCGGTTGATACGTGCCCGGATAAAATGGCGGGGGCGATGACGAGTATTATCATCCCCGAACCAGCGGCGGAGAAGGCCGACCGCCCGACGCTTTACGATGATGCGTTGCAGGATGCGCTGTACGAACGGCACGCGATTGTAACTCCGGTGTGGAGGCTCACCGCGACCAACAGCCGCGTGGTGCGGGTCTCGGCGCATGTTTATAATACGACCGAGCAATACGCCTACTTCGCGGCGTGTCTGGCGGAAGAGTTACGCCGCGAGCGGTAGGGTTTTTCCGCGGCGGAGTGCGAAGTTTGCTATTGTCAATGAGAGCGGGAGAGCCCTGGCCTGGGCTTTTGGTGGGGGGTATGTAAGCGGCGAAGTTACCCGTGCCCGCCGCGTAATACCATCGTGGCCGCATGTCTGAGAGCCAAGGATTTTTGTTCGGTCAACCGCCGCCGAAATCGCGGGCGGTTTTGCCAGCCCGTGTAAGCGATGAGGTGCGTGAGCTTGGCGCGAAGCTGCCGCGTCGGCTACATTTGGGAACATCGTCGTGGTCGTTTCCCGGATGGGCGGGGATTGTGTATGAATCGCGGGCGGATGAAGCTTCGCACCGTGACGTAACACTCGCCGAGCGCGGGCTGAGTGCGTACGCGGCCCATCCGGTGCTGCGGAGCGTGGGGGTTGATCGCGCGTTCTATCGTCCGCCCAGCGTGGCGAGTTATGAATCGCTGGCAAGCCAGACCCCGCCGAACTTTCGTTTTCTGGTGAAGGCTTATCAGGGGCTGACGCGTCCGTATGCCGATGGCGAAGGCCGAACACATGGGCTGGCAGGTGGGGGCGCGGGAGGCGGCGGGAACATGGGAAAAAATCCGCTGTTTTTGGATGATCAATACGCGGCGGAGCAGGTGGTAAAGCCTGCCTTTGCGGCGTTGGGGGCGCGATGCGGGGTGATTGTTTTTCAGTTTCCGCCGATTGAGTTCGGGGATACGGCGCGGCAGCGGCAGGCGGGTTTGACCGATGAGGGCGAGTTTTTGGAGCGGCTTGAGGCGTTCCTGTTGGGCTTACGTTCGCGGCTGGGAGAGGCCGTGCCGGTTGCGTTGGGAGTTGAGTTACTATCGGACGAGGTGCTGAATCGGCGGTGGGCGGGGCGGTACGCGGGGCTGCTGGCGAGGACGGGGTGCGTGCATGTGTATGCCGCGCACCCGTCGATGCGGGGGGTAGTTGCGCAGGAAGAAGCGTTGGGGGCGGCTGCGTTACCCGGGCCGTGCGTGGTGCGGTGGATGCTGCGCAGCAACCACCGGTATGAGGAGGCGAAGGATTTCTACGCACCGTTTAACGCGCTGGCGGAGCCGGACGGGGCTGTGCGGGGGCAGGTGGTGGATGTTGTGACGAAGTCGCTGCGGCAGGAGAAGGACTGTATTGTTATTATTAACAATAAGGCGGAGGGGAGTGCGCCCCTGAGCTGCATTGAGCTGGGCAAGGCGATTGTAAGTGGCGGGGTGTGAGGCGGGGAG
>CAYVFW010000100.1:4915-11577 GCA_964450325.1 uncultured Phycisphaeraceae bacterium
GCTACGTTGGGCTACGTTGGGCAACGTGGGGTTACGTTGCACGGGCGAGGGCTGCGCTTCACTGTGCGTGCGCGGCGTGCCTTTACTTGACGATCTGGCTCATCTTGAAGATGGGCAGGATGACGGCCATCGCGATGAAGCCGACGATTGAGCCCATGAGCAGGATCATAATTGGTTCGATCATACCGGTGACGGCCTTGATGTTATCTTTCAAGGCCTTGGCGTAGAAGATGGCGATCTCATCAAGCACTTCGCCGAGCTTGCCGGATTCTTCGCCAGCGGAGATCATCTGAGTGACGGCGGTGGGCAGGACGCGCTCTTTAATGAGCGGGGAAGCGATTTTGTTACCTTGCTTGACGGAGGTGTGGACCTTCTTCCACATGCCGCGGAAGAGCGTGTTGCCGGAAATATCGCCGGTGATGCTAAGCGTATCGAGCAGGGGGACACCCGCGTTAATAAGCTGGCCCATCGTTTGGAGGCTGCGGCTGATGTATAGCGACTTGAACATAGTGCGCAGGATGGGGATCGTAAGTTTCATCTTATCGATCCAGAAGGAGCCGACATCGGTCTTGGTGAAGGCGAAGATGCCGCCGCCGATTCCCGCGAGGGCGAGGACAAGGAGGTACCAGTTGCGGACCATGAAATCAGAGAGGGCCAGCAGGAAGGTGGTGGCCCAGGGGAGCACATCCTCCTTGCCTTTGAAGACCATGGCGAACTTGGGGAGGACGAACGTAAGTAGAAAGATGGTGACGCAGATGGCGAGCGAGCCGATGATGGCGGGGTAGATCGCCGCGCCAATGACCATTTTGCGGGTTTCGAGCTGCTGGGCGATGTAACCGGCGATGCGGTCGAGCATCTTGCTGAAGCCGCCGGAGAGCTCGCTGGCCTTGACCATGTTGTAATATAGCGGGTTGAATAACTTAGGATGGCGGGCAAGCGCGGCGGAGAAGGGGAGGCCCCCATCCACGTCGTTGCGCATCTGGTTAAGCACTTTCTTGAAGGCTACGTGCTCTGTCTGGTCGGCGATGCCTTCGAGCGCGGAGCGCAAGTTAATACCGGCCCGCACCATAACAGCCAACTGGGTTGTAAAATCCAGCACATGCTTCTGGGTGGGCCTCCCGGCGTTAAGTTCTCTCAACTTCGCCAGCAGGCCCTTGGCGTCCAGGCCTGTCGCCTGTAACGAGAGACTCTGGACGTAAGCACCCTGGTTACGCAGAATCGCCGACGCGGCGGTCGAACTCTCGGCGTTGATCATCCCCGAGGTAATCTGACCTACCGAGGATTTGACGGTGTAACGATACGTGGGCATGGGTAAATCGCAGTGGAATGATTACAACCGGCGGCGCTCTTGAGGGGCGGCGGAGGCGGCGCCCGGGGTGGCCAGGGGATTACGCGGCGAGCTGCATCGAGAGTTTGTCTGGGTAGGCCGCCTGGGCGATGGCGTCTTCGCGGCTGATGTAACCATTGAAGTAGAGCTCCATGATCGAGCTATCGAGCGAGCACATGCCCAGGTTGCGGCTGGTGTCAATTACGTTTGGGATTTCGAAGGTGCGGTTCTCGCGGATGAGGTTGCGCACGGCGGGGGTGCAGAGCAGAACTTCAACAGCGGGGATCATGCCGGGGCGGTCGATGCGGGCGAAGAGCGTCTGGCTGAGAACGGCTTGCAGGGTGCAGGAGAGCATGGAGCGGATTTGGTTTTGTTGCCCGCCGGGGTACATGTCGATGATGCGCTCCACCGTCTGGCTTGCGTTGACGGTGTGCAGGGTTGAAAGGACCAAGTGGCCGGTTTCCGCGGCGGAAATGGCCAATGCGGTGGTTTCAAGGTCGCGCATTTCACCAACTAAAATGATGTCGGGGTCTTGACGCAGGGCGTGCTTAAGGCCGCTGGAGAAGCTGGGCATGTCCTGGCCCAACTCGCGCTGCTCGATAAGGCATTCCTTGCTTTCAAAGCGGTATTCGACGGGGTCTTCAAGCGTCAGGATATGTTTCTTATAGCGCTGATTCATCGCCTCGATCATCGCGGCCAGAGTGGTTGACTTCCCCGAACCGGTGTCGCCGGTTACGAGCACCAGGCCGCGGGGGAGGTATGTTAAGCGTTGAATTACTTCTGGGAGACTGAGGGCCGAGAGGGGCGGCACTTTGCTTTTGATTGCACGCAGTGCCATGGCGCAGCGGCCCCCCTGCATGTGGGCATTTACGCGGTAGCGGGCCAGACCCTCGACGGCGAACGAGAAGTCTGAATCTTTCTGCTTATCAAAGTAAGTTAGGGCCTCGGGGCTTGCCATCTGCTCCACGAACTTGCGGGCCACTTCCTTTGAGATGACGGGGAAATCCATCGGTGTAATCACCTGATGCACGCGCATCACGGGGGGTTGGCCCGCGACCAAATGAATATCAGAGGCTCCGCCTTCGTACGCGGCTTTGAGGATGGCGATCAAGTCCATAATTACTCCGGAATCAGTTGCGCGGTCACGCGGCGACGGATGAGGCCCTGAGGCACGCGGGCACGCGGCGTCGCTCAAGTATCGGTTAAGTGGAGGCGTCACTGAGGCGGGGTTGGTTGAGATTGTGAATATCTTCGGACCGTGCGCTGCGTAAAGGTGGTGGTTCGTCGCCGCGGGGGTAGATCGCTCCAACGGAAACAATCGGGCGCGGACCCCACCGCCGGATGCGTGTGAGGCGAGACGCTCGGGGCCGTCGGCGTTAAGTTGACGCTTAGAGGTGAGAAAGTTGGCGGGAAAGTCGCGGCGGAGATGGTGAGATGCACGCGGGGCCGGGTCATCTGCGTACGCTGTGGTCTTGGATCTTGGCCTTCCCCCCTACGACCCGCAGGCAGCCGATAAACCGTACAAGCGTCAGAACTGCACCGATCAGTATGATGCGCGGATGATGGGTCATCACGCGCTCGATTCGGGGATGTTTGATGTGTTTGATGCGGACGAGATGGGTGGGGAATCAGACTCAGCGACAGGCGATGCACAGGAGATTGCTGGTAAGGAAGAATACAACGCTGGAGTGATTGCTTACGAGCGGGGCGACCTTGACGAAGCCGCGTCGCTGTTTATGAAGGCGATTTCCAAGGCGCCTAACGCGGGTCCAGCGCGGAACAATCTTGCCATTGTGCTATTCCAGCAGGGGGATAAGGAAGCAGCGCTGGAGCAGTTGAAGCGGTTGGTGGATGATCATCCCGATCAGGCCGGGGTGCTTCGTAACTATGGTGTGGCTTTGTGGCTGAGCGGTCGCTCTCGCGAGGCACTTACGATGCTCGACCGGGGCGTGGAAGCCGATGGCACCAACGCCGAGTTTCATTTCTTACGTTCGCGGATTCTCGACGGGCTTGGCGAGCGCGAGGG
Organism: uncultured Phycisphaeraceae bacterium; assembly: GCA_964450325.1. Lineage (GTDB taxonomy): Bacteria > Planctomycetota > Phycisphaerae > Phycisphaerales > UBA1924 > UBA2402. The sequence goes on from CAYVFW010000100.1 coordinate 8,269, forward strand.
AATGATCGAGGCGATGCGTAAAGCGGTGGAGGTGGAGCCGGACAACGCCGCGGCACACGACAACCTGGGAGTGGTGCTGCAGAACGCGCAGATGCTTGAGGAAGCGATTAAGCAGTTCCGCATGGCGCACTCGCTCGAGCCTAGCAACCCGCTTCCCTTGTATAACCTGGGTCAGGCGTTGTACGCGGCGGATCAGAATGTTGAAGCGACCGAGATGTTGCTCGCGCATTTGAAGTTACGGCCTGAGCACAGCTGCGCTCATTACGAGCTGGCCAAATGCCTTTCGGATGAGGGCCGCCACACCGATGCACTTGAACATTTCAAGACTTATAATGAGCTTGAGCCGACGGACCCCATGGGCGTCTGCTCCGTGGGCACGGAGCTGGGGCTTTGCGGGGAGTTTGAGCCTGCCGAAAAGACGATCCGCCGCTCTTTGGAAATTGAGCCGGCCTATCACTGGGCCGTACACGCACTGGGCATGCTGTATCGGCGTGCGGAGAAGTGGGACTGGGCTGCGGCGTTCCACGCGGAGGCGATGCGACGGGATAAAGATTATGTTGGGTATAAGCGGGCTTACATTGAAGCGTTGTACCACATCAAACCGCTCGATGAAATTATAGTGATTGTGCGCGCCATGCCCGGCGACGGTGCCGCGCCCGTCTGGCTTCGGCTGATGACGCGGCTGCGAGAGGACGAGCGTTCAGCCGAGGCTGTCGCCATCGGTCTCATCGCCGTTGCGGTGCACCCCAAAGAGAGTGCGCTGATGGGAACTTTGGCGCTGGCGCAGGACGATATGGGGGATCGGACGGAGGCGTTGGCGACGCTGCGTAAGACCACCACGCTCAACCCGGACGATTTGATCGCGCACTTTCACGCGGGCCGCATCCTGGCGGAGACCGAGCAGTGGGCCAAGGCGCGGGGCGCGCTGGAGTATGTCGCGGAGCGGGACCTGAACGGGGTGGCACCGCGAGAGTATCTTTTGTTTTGTTACGCTAATCTAGAGATGTATGAGAAGTGCGACCAGATGGCCGAGGAGATTCTGCGGCTGGACCCCGAAAACGCTTACATTAAAGAGATGTTCGAGAAGATGAATGATGGTGGCCACGACAAGGATGACGACGCCGACGAAGACGACGGCCCCGAGCCGGAAGGTGAAGCCGACCCGGGGCGCCGACCCCGCAGCGGAGGGTAACACTGTGCGTGTGCTTTTGTTTACCGACACGTTGGGGGATATAAACGGCGTCGCCCGATTTGTTCGCAACGTCGCTCGCGAAGCCACTGCCCAGCACCACGATCTTACTGTTTTTACCAGTACCCGCTTTGACGTGCCAGCTGAAGTTAATATACGAAACTTCGCCCCTTCGATGGCCATGCGGATGCCCGGCTACGCCGTCCTTGATCTTGCGGTGCCGCCAGCAAGGGCGATGCTCGCCGCGGCGAGGGAGCTCACGCCCGACGTAGTGCATATTTCGACACCCGGGCCGGTGGGTCTGCTGGGCCGCTGGTTTGCTCGGTCGGTAAAGCGGCCCACGCTGGGGGTGTATCACACTGATTTCCCGGCTTATGTCCAGAGGATTTTCGGCGATGAGGTCTTTACCGCCGCGACGGCGTGGTACATGGGCTGGTTTTACAAGGACTTCCACAAGATTTTCTTGCGAAGTGGCGGATCGGCGGCATTGCTTGCTTCGCTGGGGCTTACGCCGCGTAAGCTCGCGGTGCTGCGCGCGGGTATCAGAGTAAGCGAGTTTCAACCCTCGTTCGCTGATCGTGCCGCGATGGATCGGCTGTGCGGGGGGGATATTCATTACGATCGACCGTTGCGGGTGGTGTACACCGGGCGTATAAGTGTAGAGAAGAACATGGCCGCGCTTGCGCGTATCTGGCGCAGGGCATACGAGTTGCTTTGCGCGAGTGGAATCGCCGCAGAACTGGTTATGGTTGGCGATGGACCGTATCGCCACGCGATGGAGCAGGCCCTTGCAGGCACTCGGGCAGTCTTTCTGGGCTTTCGTCACGAGCAGGAACTGGCGATGTGTTACGCTAGCTGCGATCTCTTTGTATTTCCTTCGCTCACCGATACGTTGGGCCAAGTGGTGATGGAAGCGCAGTCAAGCGGGCTTCCCGTACTCGTTTCTGATTCTGGCGGCCCGCGCGATGTGGTTCGAGACGGGGAGACGGGTAGTGTGCTGGCGCTTGACACCCAGGCTGATGAACAGCGCTGGGCCGAGCACATCGTGGAGATGCTGGCAGATCCGATTACGCGGCAGCGGCGGTCAAAGGCGGCGCACGCGTGGATGAGCGGTTGGTCATTCGCGGCGAGCTATGAATCCTTCTGGCGCGAACATTTGCTCGCGGCGGGCGGCGGGAGCAACCATGTGCGGGCTGCTCGCTCTTAGCTCCTGGTAAGAGTATGCTTATATTGGGTGTTACGCCAGAGCCGTGGAAGGGGGAGCACCGGTCGGCTAGACAGTTATCATTCGCCGGGATACTTACATAGGTATCGCCGGACTGGCGGCCGCCGCGTGGGTTACTGGCTGGTGGGTAATCGGTATTCATCGCGAAGCGTGCGCTCGGCCTGAGGCATGGTGTATACAACCCGCACCGTAAGCAATGCGCCCTTCTTTGCCGCCTCTTCGTAGACCCATCTGGGTGAGTTAAGCAGTACACGATACGTACGCGTAGAGGGATCGAAGCGTTCGACGTTTTCCTCTGGTGTAATTGTTTGATTGATGTCCCACGCGATCGCCTGGCGATCGGGTGAGTGTAACTCAACCCGGAGCACGCCGATATCTCGTACCGAATCACCGAAGCGGTCTTTAAGCTCAAAATGCACCAAGAGCGTGCACTGGGCGGCGTCGCCCGACATCCCGTCCAAGTGAGTGAGCGGGTGGATGCGCAGCGAAATAGCCCTGAACGGGTCAGGATCGTTGATGGCCGACGTGTCAATAGTCGTCGCTGCATCTGCGGCGGTAGGCTGGACGGTCGAATCACCAGAAAAGATACAGCCCGACGCAGTAAACATAACGGCCATCAACGCGGCGCCGCGAAGATAATGGCACTGCCTAATGTACTTCAACGCCCAAGTTGTTAGAGTGCGATCGGAGAGCATGCACAAGCGTATGAGGGACGCGGCGAGGGCCGAGAATCAGCTTGGGTATGACGCCTGGGCTTTAGGGCGGTGGCACATGAAGACGATTTGGTCAAGGCTGCTGAAGTCAAAGAGTCTAATAGACGATACCGCACGCGTGAGGGGGCGCGATCGCGCGTGGCGAAAGTTGCGGCCGCTTCGCACATCATGCCCCTCACCAC
>CAYVFW010000101.1:0-11510 GCA_964450325.1 uncultured Phycisphaeraceae bacterium
TGGCTTGAGCCTGGGGGGTGACTTCGCCGTCGGTCTCGCTTTTGGTCTCGCTTTTAGTAAGGGGCTTCCACTCGGGCTCGGCGAAGAGGACGAAGGTGCGTGTGCCGCGGAGCACGAAGAAGGTAACCTTGCTAGGCTGGGCCTTGGTGATAGCTTCCATGACTTTGCGGTAGGAGGGAATATCTTTGACATCGGCTTCACCGATGCGTTGGATGAGGTCGCCTGCGCCCAGACCGGCGAGGCCAGCCCAGCCAGCTTGCTCCACGGACTCAGCGAGAACGCCGGTGACATCGGCGGTCCAGCGGGCTTCATCGCGATCAAAGAATGTAAGCTCACGGACTGTAAGTTCGAAGTCTTTGTTGACGTCTTTGAGGGCTTCATCGCGAGTGGTTCGGGTGCGTTCGGTCGCGACGGTGATATCGGTGGGGGTGCCCTGGCGGATAACCGCGATGGTCGCGGGCTTATCCATCGGGAGGGACTTAATTTTGCGATTAAGTGCGCCAGCTTCCTGCATGGTGCGAGGGGCGACGCGCTCACCATTGATCGATGTTATGATGTCGCCAATCTTCAGATCGCTGGAGGCGGCGACGGTGCCGGGGTAGATGCGGGTGATACGGAACCCTGTGGCGCCCTTGTCACCAAGCTTTTCGGCCAGCTCCTTCAAGACGGGCTGAGTAGCGATGCCGATCCAAGCTTTGGCGACTTCTCGCGGGGGGTCTTCCTTCTTATCGGGGCGGGGCTTGATGAGCGTAACAATATCTTTACCCTGACGATCAACGCCGATGAGCACGAACTCGGGGATTGGTTCGCGAGACATGATGGCCTTGTAGGCCTCGACGGCTTGCTTGAGATTTGCGATCGGCTGGCCATCGATATTCTTAATTATGTCGGCCATCTGCAGCTGCGGCTCGGCGGTGTCGGCGGGGCTGCCGTTCTTAACTCCTAACACCATCGTGCCTTCCATGGTGGGGAGTTGAAGGTCGCGGGCGAGCTTCTCGGTGATCTCGCGGAGGCTGATACCCCAGAGTCGCAGCGAAGTCTCATCGCCGGTTTCACGCAGGAGTTTTTCGGTGACGATGACCGCCTTGGATATCGCGCCGGTGCCCGAAGGCTTATATTCAAACTGGATGGGTGTTCCCACCGGCTTATCGGCGATGGCACGCGTGAAGACCGGGACTTCTTCGGCAAAACGGACGTTGACGGGCTGCCCATCCATGGCGACGATGAGGTCTCCGGCTTTGAGGCCGGCTTTATCGGCGGGGCTGCCCTTGAGAACGCTGTTAACGATCACGCCCTCTTTGAAATCACTGCGCTTGATGCTTTTGAGGGCCAGGCCGATGTAACTGCGGCTGACCTCACCATTCTTAATTAACGAGTCGTACACCGGCTGGGCGAGCGACTGCGGGATGGCGAGCGCGATGCCCGAGGAACCTATCTTCATCGCGTTGACACCGACCACGCGCCCCTCAAGATCGACGAGCGGGCCGCCGCTGTTGCCGGGATTGATGGCGGCATCGTGCTGAATCCAACTGGTGAAAAGACCAGTGCGGCCGCGTTCGAAGGCCAGTTCTTCAACATCGTCGCCGCTATCGGCGGTGAAGACTCGTTCGGTATTACTTACGATACCCAGCGTTACCGAGCGGGAGAGGGCGAGCGGCGAGCCCATCGCCATGACGGTATCGCCGACACCCAGGCTGGAGGATGCGCCGAACAAAGCGGGGCTTAATTTTTCCCCGGGGTTCAGCTTACTGATGTCAATCTTAAGGACCGCGAGATCAGTCAGTGGGTCCTCACCGATAAGGGTCGCGGGGAGCTCTCGCTTGTCGGCGAGGGTAACTCGAAACTTCGTGCCGTCGTTGACGACATGCTGGTTGGTGAGAACATAACCGTCTTCACTTAAGATGGTACCGCTGCCGGTGCTGCCGCCTTTAGTCTCTTTGCCGCCCCAGTAGGAGACGGTGACAACGCTTATGTTAACGAGCGCGGGGTAGACGCGATCGCGGGCTTTGGTAACCATCGCCCGCAGGTCTTCCCGGAGCCGCTCACCGCCGCTGGCATCACCCGGCGGGGAGGCAGCAGGTGCCGCAATAGCTGGCGGCTGCCCCAGGCAATAGGTAGCCGAGTTTAAGGAAATTCCCAGCGCGATAGAGAAAAGGAGCGCAGTCTTCATGCAGATCGAGGGTAGACACTGCCGGGGTATTGCGAGCACCCGGCATAAGAGCTTCGATGCGGATGAGCAGGATTTGGGCCGGGTGTGCGGAGAGTGGGGCTGCCAACTGCGGGTGGGGCGAAAGCTCAGCGCGGGAGTGAGCGTGCCAGACGGAACAGGGTTGTCGTAGCGGGCGAACTTGTGGTGCTGACCCAACAGAAGTTAACAGCCGCCAGCGGCCCACGTGAGGAAGAAGACTTCAACATCTCCACCATCCACGCCGCCATCCTGATTAACATCCGTGGAGGGGTCGGCGATTACCCAGGCGAGGAAGAAGGCCTCTACATCGGAGCCATCGACACCACCATCTTGGTTGAAGTCGGCAGGACAGGGGAAGCCGGACTCAACTGTGAGCACTGCGGGATTGCTTATGATCAGCCCGCAAGCATTCGTTGCAGACACTGAGTACTCGCCCGCGTCCGAGAGTTGGGCGGAGCTAATCGTAAGCGTTGCCATCAGCGTGCCGGTAACACGGGGGGCATCCTCAGCGAGCGGGGCGTTGTCCTTGCTCCATTGATAGGTAGTGCCTGAACCACTTACGACGACAGTGAACGAGGCACTACCTCCCTCGGCCACGGTGAGGCTCGCGGGTTGCTGACCGATGGAGGGGACCGTCCCCGCAGAGCCGCTATCGCTCAAGGAGTTGGGGCCAGCTCCGCAAAGGTTGGAAAAGGCCTGAACGAAGTAGTAATACGTTGTTCCCGGCGCGGCAGTGGCATCGTCAAAGGTGGTTCCGGCGGTCGGGCCCAAGAGCGCCGCGCCGGAAAAAGTATCACTGATGTTACGGTACACCGAGTAACCGTCGGCATTGGGCGAGGCGTCCCACGAGATCATCACACCATTGCACGAGGCGGCATCGGCCGCGGCGACCGTGGTTGGTGCTGCGGGGGTTGCGGCGATGAAACCAGCATCGGGGCCACCGACTTCGCCGTCGCCGCAGCTGCCCAAGGCTTGCACCCAGTAATAATAAGTTATCCCCGGCTGCGCGGTGAGATCGGTGTAGGACGTTGCCAGTAGTCCTGAGGACTGAACGGCGGCCTCCGCGAAGTTGGTTGTTGTGCCGCGGAAAAGGGTGTAGGAAGATGCGGAGGGAACCGAAGACCAAGCGACCATGACATCCGAGCAAGAGCCGCCATCCGCGGCCGTGACGGGTGCCGGCGAGGCGAGGGGCGCGAGGCGGCGACCGAGGGCACCGGTGCTGAACGCGCTCTCGCCGCAGAGATTGCTGGCTTTGATAAAGTAATAATAATCAACGCCGGGGGTGACTGAAGATTCTGCGTAACTGGTGCCGCCAACAGCGGTTAAGAGCGCCGCACCTGCGGACGAGTTGGTTGTATTGCGGTAGATTTCGTAGAGGCTCGCATCGGTGCTGGCCGACCAGGAAATACTGATCTGCGTACAGGAGTTTGTGGTGGCATCAACCCCGGTTGGCACGGGTGAGACTACGGCCCGGCGCCCGGCGTTGCTTACACTGAAGGAACTTGTGCCGCAGGTTCCGACAGCCTTCACGAAATAGTAATATGTTTGGCCCGCGGCGGCGGTCGCGTCGTTATATGACGTGAGGATTGGCGAGGAGAGGAGAGTCGCGGCACCGGAGCTATCTAAGGTTGCTCTCCAAACTTCGTACGAGGTGGCACCACCGGAAGCAGACCATGCGATAGCGATTTGGTTACAATCAGTACTATCTGAGGCGGTGAGGGTGCTGGGGGGAAGCGGCGAAGAAGCGACGAACCCGGTATCGGGCGATGAATCCGCGCTGAAACCGCAAGAGTTGCTCGCCCGAATCCAGTAAAAATAAGTTACTCCCGGTGCCGGGTTATTGCTAAAGGTCGCGGCGGCGGTCGTTCCCAGCGATAGAGCCGTGTTAATATCGTTGACAGTATTGGCTAGGACAGAATAGCCTGTAGCACCGACGACCGACCCCCAGGAGATCGTTACCGCGGAGCAGGATGTGCCATCGGTGGCGGAGACACCAGCGGGCGCAAGCGGCACAGCGCGACGGCCGCCACCATCGCCGTTGCTAAACGCCACGCTGCTCCCGCAAGCTCCGACAGACTTAAGCCAATAAAAATACTGGGTACCCGCCACGCCAGTCGAATCGATGTAAGGCGAGGCCGTGTCGGTGTTGATCTGAACAGAAGTGGCGGAGTTGTTGATCGTATTGCGGAATATCTGATAGCTTGTGGCGCCGGACGCGGCAGTCCAGGTGATTGTTACCTGAGTGCACACCGTGAAGTCGGCGGCTGAAACGTTCGTGGGCGGGGAGATCGAGCCGCCGAGGAGGGTGACCACGGTCGAGGCGCAGGCGGTGCTGACCGCCCCGCCGGAAATGCGCCGGGCGCGGGCAAAGTACGTTGTCGTGGCGGCAGGAGTTACACTGATGGAAGTGGAGCCCGCGATGACAAGCGTGCCGCCGCAACTGCCAGTGTACCAGTCGATCGTTTCGCCCGCACCGACGGTGCCGGAGAGGGTTACATTACTTCCAGCCGTGCAGATGCTGGAAGGGGATGCGTTTACGCCTGTGGGCGTGGCGGGAGGGGGCGTGCCGGTGATTGTAAAGTTAACATTCGAGACGTCAAAGTAAATGTTTCCGACGGCTTCAACCCTAACTCGCGCCGTGGTAGAACTGCTGTCTGGAATAGTAACGACTTCCGTGCCGTCGTTTGGAGTTGAGGCCAGCAGGGTGGTTGGCCAGGTGTTTCCCCCATCGGTGGAGAGAAGGATGCGCACATTCGCGGTGCTGATGGGTGCCGCGGTGGTCCCGGTGTTGCTCCAAGTGACGGTATTGCTACCAGGAGTCCAAACCACGGCGGTATTGGGTGAGGAGACTGAAAAGGGCCCGGCAGTGCCGCTGACGATTACATTAACATTATCAACGATCACACCGCCACCGCCCGAGCGGTTATCGCGCACGCTGATACGAGCTTTGAATGTGCGAGCGACGGCGGGATACTTCTCGCCAAGGACGAGGGTGCCATCCAGCACGTCGGCGTAACGCGGGAAGGTGCGGGCGTTGCCGGTTGTGGGCGCAAAGGCACGGAAGATCGGGGAAGTGCCGTTATCCGCCGCGGAGAGCGCCTGGGCCGCACCTAAATCTACCTGCTCCCACGAGTATGTAAGCGTGTCGCCGTTTGCATCGCCCGATGCGGTGGGGGTAAGCGTGAAAGCGGTGCCCCGAGGAATGTTGTAGTCGATACCGCCGTTTACAGTGGGAACTGTGTTGCCGGTTGCAATGTTCGTTCCGCAGGTCGCGCCGTTTACGAAAGCGCGGATGGCCGCATACGAGGTTGAGTGAAAAGCTGCATCAGAGTTATTCTGAATGTCGTCGGCTTCGCAGATACCCGCGTAACTCATGATGGTTGATCCGCTTCCGGGTTCGTACGCAAACGAACTCGAACGTTGCGCGCCGCAGCTCGCGACGGTGCCGTTAAATGAGTGCGAGCCACCAAACTGATGCCCCATCTCGTGGGCAACGTAATCTATCCAGAAAGAATCGCCGGTGGGCGAACCCGAGCCGGTAACCCCTCTGGCTTTGCTGCCGCTGATGCAGACCACGCCAAGGCCAGCAACGCCCCCACCGCCCGTAGAGAAGACGTGGCCGATGTCGTAATTGGCAGAACCAATTACAGCGGTCACGTTGGTCTGATTTTCACTCAGCATCGCGCCGCCGTTACCATTGGTGTAGCTGTCGGTCGTGGTATATACGAGGTTGGAGTTGTTGGCGACGAGGGTGAGGCGAACGCAAAGATCTCGCTCGTAAATGCCTGTGACCCGATTCACTGCGGTCACAATCGCGGCTTGGCCGAGAGTAACGGTTCCACCGTGAAATGCGGTGTACTCAACGGTCGCAGCGACGGCAAGCCTGTAATTACGCAGAGTGCCGCCGCTGTTGCGTTCACCGTACGGTTGTTCGTTATCGGAGGGCTCGCCCGTTGCGCCGCAGAAGAATCGATCAAACTTTGATCGCAGATTATCGCGCTTGTAGTAGATGGAGTAGTGGTTCTGGTCCCCCTTGCTGTAAGGGTCAATGAAGTAATCGCCATCGGGCGAGAGCACCATGGCATGGAAGCCTTGGGGCGTAAGGTCGAGCCGGATGGTCGCGGCAGGTTCATCAATGCCTTGGCCGCGGTAAGTTTTAATCTCGGGGAATTGAGCCGCGAGTGCGGGTTCCATGATTGGGGATTCGACGATTCGGAAACTGGTGAAACCACCGGCGGGGTGAGGAAGTCGAAACATGACCCCTTCGTTATCCGGAATCGGGAAAACTTCCATCGGTGTGATCGCCAAGATCTGACGCATCGCGTCGGTATCAAGCTGGGCGGCCTTAAACCGCGCGGGCCTCACCCAAGGAGTATCGTTTTGTACGGCTTGCGGCATCGCATCGAGCAGGATCCACGCTTCTGGCGCGGATGCTGCAAGCGTGGGGCTAGGAGCGGCGGACAGCCCGGCGAGGAACGCCGCGATACAAGCGATGGAAAGATGTAAAGTGCGGGGGAACATGCTGGAATCCTTATCGGGTGTACGTGCGTTTATCGCTGCTGATAGGGTACGGAAAGTGAAGACATCAAAAACTAAACTCGGCGCGCCGCGAATCCTATGGATCGGATGAGTTCTTGATTTGATGCAGCGAAATGAAGAAGAGAGCGACTTCGGTTGAGAGCTGGTTCAGGGCACCGACAGCGCACCCGCCTTGCTGAATTGCAAGCGGGCGATTGCCCGCCTCAATATACGGAAGGAAGTATGACAACGGTTGCGAGAGAGGGCAATTTGAGGAATGCGCTGGTGCGGGGAATGGTAGGGCGGGAGCGGGAGCGGCCGATCGATGGCCGCCTCGGTTGGTACCTGCCCGGGTACTCGGCGAACATTGGGCTAAAATAGCCATACTGGTGCCAGCGGTTGCACTGGCTGGGTGGAGTGGGAGGCGTGCCTGGCATTGTGAAAGCGGTGCTGATGGCGGAGAATCGAAAGTTTGCGTACACTACTTTCAGTGTTTTGTGAAAGTTGGACTCGTGGTGTTGGATGCTCGTTTTAAGTATGAAATATCTGCCCCAGATTCAAACGCCGCACGATCTCCGCCGCCTTCCAATTGCCGAGCTGGGCGAACTGGCGAAAGAAATCCGAGAAGCGATTTGCGCGCAGGTCGCGGTGTCTGGAGGGCACCTTGCGCCCAACTTGGGCGTGGTTGAGTTGACCATCGCGCTGCACTACGTGTTTGATTTCAGCTTTGATCGGCTTCTATTTGACGTTGGGCATCAATGCTACCCACATAAGTTGTTGACGGGGCGGCTTAAGATGTTGCCGGGCCTGCGGACGCGCGCGGGGATGGCTGGCTTTCCGGAACCTCGTGAATCAAGTTACGATCTGTTCAGCGTCGGTCACGCGGGAACCGGGATATCAACAGCAGTTGGCATGGCGCGGGGAGATGTATTATCGAAAGAGGCGTTCGAGCCCAAGGTCAACCCCGCTGGCCGAAGGGTTGTAACTATAATTGGTGATGCGTCGATCGTGAACGGCGTGGCGATGGAGGGGCTGAACAACGCGGGGACGCTGAACCGCCAGTTCCTGGTGGTGCTCAACGACAACGGGATGAGCATCAGCAAGCCGCAGGGGGCGATGGCGCATTACTTCGACAAAGTAAGATTGAGCCACATGTACGCGGACCTTAAGAAGAGCGCAAAGGATGCGCTCAAGCAGTTGCCCGGCGGTGGAATCGTTAAAGATGCGATCCACCGCGCGACCGAGGCCACCAAAGCGGCGGTGAGCGACCGTAACTGGTTCGAGCATTTCGGTTTACTTACGGTTGGCCCCGTCGACGGCCACGACCTACCGACACTAATTAATGTTCTCCGCGAGTGCCGCGACACCAACCGACCGATGGTGCTGCACGTAAAAACGGTGAAGGGCAAGGGCTATGCCTTCTCTGAGCAGGATTCGAGCCGATTTCATTCGCCCGCGCCATTCCAAGTGGATGGCGACATGGAGCAGGAGGGGTGCCGCGTTGAACTCAAGAGCGATGGTCGCAGCTTCACCGCTGCGTTCGGAGATGCGCTGGTCGGCCTGATGGCGAGAGACCAGAAGGTGGTGGCCTGTACGGCGGCGATGCCCGATGGCACGGGCATTAATAAGCCCTTGGCGAAGTATCCGGAGCGGACTTGGGATGTGGGGATCTGCGAGAGTCACGCGATGGACATGATGGCGGGGCTGGCCAAGACCGGGTATAAGCCGTTCTTTGCGGTCTATTCCACCTTTCTTCAGCGCGCTTTTGACCAGGCATTTCAGGAATCATCGCTTCAGGGGCTGGGTGTTCGATTATGTTTGGATCGTGCGGGCCTGGTGGGCGGCGACGGAGCGGTTCATCACGGATTTTGCGACGTTTCGTTGTTGCGATTGCTGCCGGGTGCGGCGCTCACCGCGGCGATTGATGAGCCCTCGCTGATTGCAGCGCTTGAGTTCATGCGTAATTACGATTCAGGTTTGAGCGCAGTGCGATACCCGCGCGATACGGTGAGCGACCGCTTCGCGGGCCAGCCGTGCCCGCCCTTTGTATTGGGCCGGGCAAGGCCGCTGAACAGCGCGTGCGACGGACTTGTAGATGGGACCGCGCCCGATGTGGCGGTGCTTGCCTTCGGAACTCCGGCGATCGCCGCGTTCGAGGCCGCCGCGGAGCTAGATTCGGAGATGCGCGTGGGCGTGTGGGATGCAAGATTCGCCAAGCCCGTGGACATCGAGTTAATTTCCAAACTGGTGGCTAAGCGAATCCCTATTATTACGCTCGAGGATCACAGCGTGGTGGGCGGCTTTGGGTCAGCGGTCATGGAGACGGCCATGGAGTGCGGGTATTCCGGGGCTGGCATTACGCGGCTTGGCATGCCCGACCGCTGGATATATCAGGATTCGCGGGCGAATCAGCTTGCGGAAGTTGGCCTACACCGCGCCGGGATTGTGAAGGCGCTGCGGGCAGCAACGCAGGCAGGGGCCTTCGCGAAGTAAGCACCGCGGGGGCTATCGTTACTTGAACGATACCGAACTTGCAGGAAGAAATGGTGGAAAGCGAAGGCCGCCCAACTAGGCCGCCGGATCATCTGCTGCGGAAGTCACACGTCAGCCTGAAGAGAACCTTAGAGAACGCTCGGCATAACTGAGAGGTCATAGCATAAGCGACCAAACTCGAGAAATTCTGTATTGATGGCAGCGGAGAAGGAAACTGGAAACGCAGGGCGCTGCTTAGATTTAAGAACCGCCGAACACGATTGAGTAAGCAGTTGGTTCGTGCGCCGGTGAGATAGGGAATATCGACTAGATAAGGCGAACTATGGGCCGATCAGTTTTGTTACTAGTAAATCAACAAAAGCCCGAGGCGAAGGTAGCCGCGGGGGAAATAGCGCCGCTGGTAACGAGGTACGGTCGCCTGCTGGGAACAACAGAGGCGGACAACGGCCCGCCGCCTCCGGGAGCCGAGCGTGCGGACCTGCTCGTTGTCTTCGGGGGCGATGGAACATTACTTTCGCAGGCCCGGCGATTTGCAGAACTCGGGGTGCCGATGCTCGGCGTGAACATGGGGCGGCTAGGGTTTCTTGCGGAGTTTGACTTACAGTCTCTGGTGCAGCAGGCCGAACCGATCTTTGGTCAAGGGGCGCTTGCGACGAGCAACTTTAGCGCGCTACGGGCGGAGATTACCGGCGAGCTTGCGTCACGTCCTCGCTTTGCGGGGATGGCGATCAACGAGGCGGTGATCACCGCTGGTCCCCCTTACCGCTTAATATCTATTTCGATGAGCGTCGACGGCTGCGCCGGGCCAACGGTCCGCGGGGATGGCGTGATGGTCGCAACCCCGCTGGGATCGACCGCCTACAACCTCGCGGCGGGCGGGCCGATCATGGCGCCCGGCGTGGATGCATTTGTAATTACCGCCATGGCGGCGCAGTCGCTCGCGTTTCGGCCGGTGGTGGTAGGTTCGACGAGTATTCTCGAGTTTACTATGATGAAAGTAAACTCAGAGGTTGCGGGCGCGGGCACCGCACTGGTGCTTGATGGTCAAACGCACGTGCGGGTGGCCGCGGGCGACACCATCCGCCTCAGCAAAGATAAGCCGATGCTCCGCTTCGTACACAACACCATGACCGATTACTGGTCGCGGCTCATCGGAAAGATGAACTGGGCGGTCTCGCCCAAGATGTCGTGATCCAGCGGCGGGGCTCGGCATCGCGCACGTGACTCTCGCATGACCATTATATTATGCTGGATGTTCGCTGGCGATTGTGCGCGGGTGTCATGCACGCCTTACAACGCTTTTATCGCAAGCAATTCGGCTTTCTAGAATACTCAAGCCATCGGCAATCTGAGCGTAAACGATGCGCCAGCGGCTGAATACTGCGGAGTTATTATGTTAGCATCCATAACGGGTTGGGCGACGTTCTCGTGTGTTACCACAGCCGTTGGCCCGGGAGGATCGAGGACCAGCGACCCGCCCAGTTGTTGAGCCAATCCTCGAGCGATCGCCAGCCCCAGCCCCAGCCCTGGAATGGCGCCGGTGGCGTGCGCCTCGCCACGTGTAAAGGCGCGAAAGAGGCGATCGGCCGTTTTAGAGTTCACGCCTTCCCCGAAGTCGCGGACGGTGAACCGTAGAGAGTTCTGCGAGAGAGAGAGAGAGAGGATGATGCGCTTGTCGGCGGCGTCCGCGGCGTACTTGCAGGCGTTATCCACCAGATTGAATATAACTCTTTCCACCACCGCCGCGTCGGTGGCGATTCGCTGCCTCGGGAGGGTGAAATCGTCGATGACCAGTTGCATGTTGGCCTGCTCGCAGCGTGCGACAAGCGGACGACGTAGCACGTGAAGCAGATCGGTGATTGTAATCTCGCTCGTGATGATGGTGGAGCGCTTGCCCGACAGCCGAGCATAATCCAACACACTTTCGACAATCCGCGCGAGGCGCTGAGATTGATCCTTCAGCGTCAGTAGATAGGTCGTACGTGCGTCGGGGTCTTGAACCATACCGTCGGCGAGCATTTGAGAATATAAGCAGAAAGTAGTGAGCGGGGTGCGTAACTCGTGCGTCACCGCCGACACGAATCGCCCTCGTCGCTGAGCCAGTTCGATGGCCGAGATGAGCGCGGCCGCGGCGACAATCATCGCGCCCAACACGCTGGCCCACATGAACGTAAGTGTCGTCTTGGCCGGGCTCCAGCCCCCACTACCCCCTCCACCCTCACCGCTCGTGCCGTTGGCAAGCAGAGTTGGGGCGGGAAAGACCGGGGCCACCAACTGAGCGGGAATCGCGGCGAGTGCCTGGCCCAAAGCG
>CAYVFW010000102.1:0-11246 GCA_964450325.1 uncultured Phycisphaeraceae bacterium
CCCCAAACTCGCGTGAACTTCCCGCAATCCGAAGTCTGCCCGGAGCACCCTCGCTCGCCGCCCGACCGCTCACGTAACCATTCGCGGCTTTCGCAGCAACCCCCGCGCTCGTCAAACCGCCAGCCGGCGACGACGATGCCTCGTTCTCCCCATCGCCCACCATCTTTACCACCGCAGCATTCTCAATAGTCGCCTTCACCCGCTGCGTCAACGCCTCCGGAACCGCGCTCTCCGCCGATGAGCGCATCAAACTCTTCACCCGACGCATCACCGCCAGCCGCGGCTCCAACAGCTCTGCCGAAGCCCCCAACCGCCCCAACGCGGCCCGCGCCTCAAGCTCCGAAACCGCGCCATCCAGCCAATCAATAAGAACGCCCTCCACCTCTTCCGAGGTACGCGGGTGTTCCGAAGAATTAGGCTTAAAAGACGACATAACTTAACTCACCAGTCACATTCGACCAACTTACTTATTGACTTTATTGACCCCGACGCCATCTCACATATCGGCCGCCGACCGCCTTCCCCGCACGGGCGTCACTCCCAACTTCAAATCAGGTTTCGCCCCAGGCTTCACATCAGCCTCCAGCGCACCCATCCCCCCTCCATCTCCCCCTGCAAGTTCGAGGGACGATCCACCCTCCGAAGCCGCGTTGAACGGTCGTTCAAATCCATCAGCCAACGCCTGCCTCGCTCGGAACAACCGACTTTTGACCGTCCCGACCGCGATGTGGAGCAACGCGCCGATTTGCTCGTACGAATGCTCGTGAAAATCCGCTAGTAGGATCAGTTCCCGCTGTTCTTCGGTGAGGTGATCCAACGCATCTCGAAGCCGACGCTGGTCCTCATCCGTTCGGATGCGCAACGCAGGGTCAAGTTCCGATTGGCCGGGTAAATTCGCTCCAAAACTCGTCCCATCTTGCGAACCTTTACCGAACGAGCTCGGGGCATCTAGACTCGAATGGCGACGCACCTTCTCCTTACGCAAATGCGATCTGCACACGTTCAGTAAGATCGTCGTCATCCAAGTTGAAAACTGCGCCCGGCCATCAAACCGCGGCAGGCCCTCGATCAGCTTTACCACGGTGTCGTTCGCAAGATCCTCCGCCAAAAGCGGGTCGCGGACTATTCGTTTGCAATGGTTATAAATCCGCGGCAGGTGCTTGCACAGAAGTTGGCCCAGCGCGACCTGATCCCCCTGTTTAGCCCTACTGACAAGCTGCACATCCGCGCTCGCCAAATCGCCCGATGGCGCATCCGCCCCACCACCCGAAGCCTCTGGCGAAAACCGCGCGTTATGTAACCAGTTAGCAGGCTCCATGCATTCGCATCGCGAGACGGACGTAAGCTCACCCCCGATTCCAGCCCACCCGTCAACAACCTCTTCCGCCCGTAACCAACAGGGTACGCACTAAAAGCCGCGACATTTGTCTGACCACCCAAAGACTTAGTGACGATCAATAGCTTTATAGGGTCTTTGAATTGCCCCAGATCGCCGTCTTTGTCGTGTGTCCGAGCGTCGTGTTTGACTGGAGACTTCATCTTGGTTAACCTTCGTAGCGGAAGTGCTACAGTTTATGAGAACGACGAAGGGACATCGCATGGACGAACCAGAAAAAGAACTCAGCGAACCAAGTGGCTCTGGTGAGATCCCGACGAAGTTACGTTTCGAGTACGAAAAGAGTAACTACTTCCGCACCATTCACGTGGATGGCGCACACGGCGGTATTGCACCAGACGGCATCTCTATCGTAATGTCGGTTTTTAGCGAACGGTCTCCCATCCCAAAGGTCGAAGAATACGACGTTAGTCCCACGGGGCAGTTGGTTGCCCTGCCGATGACAGTCGAGAGTCGCAACTGCATTTTTCGCGAAGTCGAGGCCACGATGGTTATGGACCATGCGACTGCGACGATGGTGTATAAATGGCTTGGTGACAAACTGATTGACCAGCGTCGTCTACTTAGTATGCGAGCCAAAATGGCGGCGGGCGTTTCGGTTAAACGAGCAGAGAGCGAAGAGAGAATCCAATGATTGCCGATCTTCCAATCACATCCAAGGTCTATCTCTCGAATCGACCATATTCGGCATCGAGCGATGGTGTGAGGTCGTTCGCAAGCTATTGCCAGACCTCCTTCGGGCCTGCGATGTTGGAAATGCGGAACCCAAGAGATTTGGAATGGTATCTAATCGTTCAGAGCAAGTTTTGTATCTACCACACGGCGACGTCAGCTGCAACGACTCGGACCTTTCACCCAACTGAAGAGATTGCGCGGCGTTTTAGATCACTCGCAGACGAGTGGTATCGTGATCGCCCACGCGGTGATTTGCACAGAATGTGCGAGCATCCCGCGTACCAGCAAGTTATAGATTTGGGATGGGACGTGGTTCCTTACGTTATCGAGGAGTTGAACCGAAAGCCGGAACATTGGTTTCGGGCGCTGGCCCGCATAACCGGTGCTAAGAACGTAGTTCCCGAAGAAAGCAGGGGAAAACTCCCAGAGATGGCGGCTGCGTGGGTCACTTGGTGGAACAGCCGGCAATGATTGGGGACGACACAAAGTACGAGTATTGGCGGACGGCTTTCCCCAAACTCCAATCTGTCGGATTTGAAAAGACAAGCTCGAAAACTTCGGAGTACAACTGCATCGCGCACGCTGTTGGTACCAACGATCGATGGTGGAGCGACGCTGAATCTGAAGACGAGGGCTATTACTGGCCAATAGACCGGGTTGAGAGCCGGATTGGGCAGGTTGAGGAGCTTGAAGCCGCATTAGCACACGAGGGATTTGTGAAATGCGACAGCACCCGCGTTGAACCAGGATACGAAAAGGTGGCCATTTACGTCAAGGACGATAATCGTTGGGAACACGCGGCAAGGCAACTTAATGACGGACGGTGGAGTACAAAAGATGGTGTAAACGCCGACTTTTCACACGCGACACTCGAATGCGTTTGCCCCCATTATGGGCGAGTGTATTGTTACATGAAGCGAGTCGTCGCAGCCGCTGCAGTTTCCCCCGCCCCCACCGTTTTAATCAGTGCTCCATAAACGAAGTCTCTGCCGGTCCAGTCTCACCAATAAATCGTCGTGGGGCAACGGCTCGTTTCGATTCCGCCAACGCCCGCAGGGCAGGCCGACCTGCCCGAAGAGCCTTGCACCATCGCTCAACCCCCCCATGCGATGCCCCTAACCTAAGCGCACTACGCTCCGCCATGGCCCAGCCCAACCCCTCCTCCCATGGCGATCGCGGCTCAGCCATCCGCATGCTTCTCTTCGTTCCGCTCCTACTGGCCGCTCCCTTCGGATGTGCAAGCAGCCGACCCCAAGCCACCATTCACGTGGAGCCGGTAAGTTACACTCAAACCTTTGACGCAGCCCGCCGAGTCTTGCGATCTCACCGCTTTGACCTCGAACGCGTCGACGCCGCGGCGGGAGTGATTACCACCGCCCCCAAGGAATCGGCTGGCCTGGCCTCCCCTTGGGATCTTGACCAGACTTATTTCTCTCAGGACCTCGCCGATACGCTCAACCACCAACGGCGGAGGGTACGAATTACGTTTCCACTGGCCACCGAGCAAGCTATGCAAACCGAGCTGGCTCCGCAAACCGAGCCAGCCCTTCAAACCAACCCAGCTCCGCAACTCGCTCAGGCGGCGCGAATCGCGCGCGTCGAAGTCTTTGTTGATCGCGTCCAGTCGCCCGGGCTGCGCATCCCCGCGCGAGCCCCAACACTCTGGTCCGTCACCACCGATCCCGCGCAGAGCGCACGCGGCGTCAGTTACCAGTACGACACCACCCGAACGCGCGACCCGGCACTGGAACGCCGCCTGGCCGACGAGATCGAGCGCGCCGCTCGGCCTGCCACTTAACTTACCGCAGACCCTGCGCAGCCCACACCCCGCCCGGCGGCTAACATAACATACTTTGGCCGCAGGTGTGGAGAAAGAAGGGGCCTTGCGTAAACTCAACGAATACCGTGCAGCGCGAGACGGACAACCATGCAAGATTTAACTTACCATCATCCGCTGCTCGCGCAGCACACCGAGCGCGAATGGCTCCTTACCAACGGCCTGGGCGGTTTCGCCTCGGGCACCGCTGGAGGTATTCCCGCGCGACGCTATCACGCTTGGCTCATCGCGGCGATGGCCCCGCCAGTTGCAAGGATCGTCGCGCTCCACTCCTGCCTTGAAACCGCCGTACTCGCCGCAGGAAACTTAGCCAACGGGCAGCCACTCACACCGAGCACCCCACCCTCTCCAGACAACCTCCGTCTTGACTTTACCTCCTACAGATTCACCGAGTGGAGCGGCCCGGGACAGGACCGGCCGGGCATGGGGCTGCGAGGCATCATAAGTCCCAGCGGAATCAGCAACCTCAGCTCCTTCACCCGGCGCACCGGCGCGGACCACTCCTGCGCCTGGGAATATCGCTCCCCGGATCATAATATTACATTCAGACGTACCCTCACCCTGGCACGCGGTCAGAATAGTTGTACGCTGCACTACGCCATCGAAGCCGATGCCCGGTTTAAACACCTGGAGCTACGGCCGTTCGCCCCGCTACGAGACTTTCACGCCCTGGGCACACGAGGCGAGCACACACCCATCGCCCACGCTGCCGAGGACGGTATAGTTAATATTACATCAGGCTTGTTCCGGCTTGACCTCTCGATCACCGCCTCCGATCCCCGGGCTCACATCGCCTTCGTCTCTGACCCTCAGTGGTGGGACCGCTTATATTACTATAAAGAATCACTCCGCGGGCAGGATGCTAAAGAAGACTTGCCAAGTCCCGGTTATTATGTTATCACGCCCCCACCGGATTGGCGTGGGGGTCGCCTTGAGCTTTCACTCACTGCCTCTGCAAATCACGCCAGCACCAACCACACCACGCCCAGCCAGCCCCCTCCCCTCCCGCGCCCGCAACAAACGCAACCCACAGTGCAAGCTGGCCACGAACACGAGCGGGCGGCTTTGGAAGCCGCGGCAGAACAGTTCGTCGTCCGCCGAGACTTCAAAGCAGTTCCCCGCACCACCATCATCGCCGGGTACCCCTGGTTTAGCGACTGGGGGCGCGATACCTGCATCGCCCTGCCCGGCTTATTAATTACAACCGGGCGGCTCGCCGCGGCCCGCAGTTGCCTCGATTCCTTCGCCGCCCTGATGGAAGGGGGCCTCATCCCCAACTGCTTTGATAACGGCTCAGGACGTGCTGAATATAACTCCGCCGATGCACCCCTCTGGTTCGTTCACGCCGCGTGTCAGCTCGCCCTCGCCATGGGCCAGCCCCTAGACCCCTCGGGCGAACTCAAAGAAATCGCCGGGGCCTGCCTAGATATCGTCGCCTCGTACGAACGCGGCACCGCCTTCGACATTAAGATGGACCCGAGCGATGGACTTATCTGCGCGGGAAACATCGGAACCCAATTAACTTGGATGGATGCCAAACGCGACGGCGTGGTCTTCACGCCTCGCCACGGCAAGCCCGTCGAGCTCAGCGCGCTCTGGTACAACGCACTGCGCGGGCTCAGCGCCCTCCTCCCCGCCAACCTCCAACAAAAGCGGCGCGAGCTTAACGACATTGCCGCCTGGTCCGACCGCTCATTCGAGCGGGTCTTCTGGAACGCGGATCGTAACTGCCTCTTCGATTGCCTCACCCCCGTCCACAGCGCCGACGGCACGGTCGTTGGTTGGAACCAAAGCCAGCTGCTGCGCCCCAACCAGATCTTCGCAGTTAGCTTACCTTACTCACCCCTTGATCGCCGCTTGCACAGCCCGGTCGTCACCGCCGTTCGCGCTCATCTACTTACACCCTTCGGGCTTCGCACCCTCGCGCCCACCGATCCCGGTTACGAACCCAGGTTCGAGGGCCCCCTCTTCTCTCGCGACCGGGCGTACCACAACGGCACCGTCTGGCCCTGGCTCATCGGGCCGTACTGCGAAGCAGTGCTGCGACTGGGCGGCTTCTCCGCGGATGCTAAGCAAGAGGCCGGCGCCGCCCTGGCCCCACTACTTTCGTTGCTCACCGAGTCATCAACCCTCGATCAAGCAGACTCTTCCACCCATTTATTGGGGCCAATCGCGACTGTCTCTGAAGTTTACGATGCCCAGCCCCCCTACCGCCCCGATGGGTGCCCCGCGCAGGCGTGGAGCATCGCCGAACTGCTGCGCGTGCACCACATGATCTACACCCGCGAAGGCACCGCCACCGCCGCAACACCCCAGCCCGCCGCATGAATAGTAATATTACATCGCGACCTCCGCCACCACCGGGCGGTAGGTTCACCTGGCTTACAGTTATACTTAGCTTCGCCAAAACAGCCTTGGTCGCCCTTGGCCTCGCGGGCCTGGGCACGGCCGCGTGCGAAGATAAGCCAGATGCGCAGCAGGTTTCGCCCACTCCGGTTACAGCGAACCCCCCCACCCCGGCCTCCACTCCGGCCTTCACTCCGGCCTTCACTCTCCCGCGAGTTGTGGCGTTCAGCCCCGCCGTAGGTATCATTCTAAGTGATTTGGGGTACGCGAGCACGGTGGTGGGCCGCCACGGCTTTGATTCGTTCCTCTCTTCAACGCTGCCTGTCTGCGGTGACCAGGACGGTGTGGACTACGAAGCGCTTCTGGCGGTCTCCCCTACCTTAATTATAACTCAGTGGGGCTCAAGAGAGCTGCCCGCACGGCTCGCTACCCTCAGCAAACAACATAACTGGCTCGTGCACGATGAACGATTACTTACGCTGGCCGACATTCGCGGGGCCGTTGCCAGGCTTGACTTACTAGCCCGTGGCCAGCCGATCGAGCCGAGCGGTGCGGACGGTACGAATGATCCGGTTGCCCGCCTCTCCGCCTCCGGTCGCGCCCTCTGGCAACAGATGGACCGCGCCTGGTCAAACCGCGGCGGCACATCGCCCCGCCGCGTGCTGCTGCTGGCCTCCCTCTCGCCCCCCGCGGCGTTCGGACCAGGTTCCTGCCACCACGAAATACTGCTGGCGGTGGCCGGGCCAGAGGCCGGAGCCATTCAGGGCGGTGCTGCTTATATTACGCTAGACCAGGAAGACCTTTTGAACCTGCGGGCGGATGTTTATATTATTATTCAGCCCGGCCCGGGTGAGTCAGCCCCGAAAAAGTCAGATGTGGCCAGCGTCAACGCCGCGTCGTATGTCGTCTCGCCCGGCCCCTTGTCGCCGCTACCAGCGGGGCCCGCGTTCTCGAAGATGACGGCGGCCAACACGCGGATCATCACCGATCCCAAGGCGTTCATCCCATCAACGGCTATGATCAGTTTCGCCGATCAATTATGGTTATGTCTAGAGCAGACCAAAGGTAACCCCTAAATCCAGCCGCGCACGTTCGCAACCAGAAGGATCAAAAGCTGAATCGCTGTGCTGACCGCCGCGATGATCCTGGCCTCAAAGGTTTCGATGTCAAGAAGCTCCGCCAGCAGAATCGCGTAGAGAATCGCCGTGAAAATGATCCCCATAGTGCTGAAGTAAATCGCGGGACCGACGATAGCGAGGGGTGCGAGGATCACCAGATGGGCCGCGGCCAAATGCAGGGCCATCAGCGGCAGCGAGACCGGGAACCCCGCCCAGAACGCGCAGACAAAGAAGCACGTGGTCGAGCCGATGAACCAACTCAAAGCTAACATCGCAAACCAGCCGGGCAAGAACGACACCGACTGAAAGCTCACGGCGGCCACCACCGCTACCAGCAGTGCAGAGCCCCCGATGATAAGCGGCCGGCGGAACGCCGCCCGGGCCACCTCCTCACTTAACTCTGCATCCCAATCGCGCTTGGTGGATTGAGAGATGTTGGCCCCGCACTCGGGGCAGACCGGCGCGGTAATCCCCACGAGGCTGTAACCGCACCCCTTGCAACTGGCTGCGCGACCATTGGTCCTTCGCTTACGTTTAGGCCGGGGCACAGAGCCCTGTTCAAGATCGGGCGCGTGCCCGCACGCCCCGCACTGCGGGATCCCAACGACCGTCGCCGCTCCGCACACGGGGCAGGGGGCGCGGTCCTGCTTCGTCCGGTCGTTCACCGTGGCCTGCATGATGCCCATCGTCCCGCCCGGAACGCAACTAGCGCAGGCGTACTGGCCCGCGTTGTTCTTGACACGAGGAACATGAGAGCAGTCTCGCTCACAATAGATGCAGACTCGTTCCATTATTACATAAGTAAATAAAGTTAACCAAACAAGAGAAAGAGAGTGCCGCGCGCAGCGGCGGGACGAAGGGTGTCAGGTGTCAGGGTGTACGTCCGTCGGAACGTAAGCGTACTCCCGTCGGATCCGCGACGGGCGATCGGCCCGGTAAGAATAGTAAAAAACCAGACGCCAGACAAGCCGAATACCAGACGAACCCGATGCTAGTCAGGCCACACGCCCGACAAGCCAGTTGTGGGAAATGAACAGAGGTTGAAAATCACCTGCTAAAAAAAGGATCCGCCAAAAGGCAGATCCTTCGTTAAACGTTAGTTTTTACTCTCAGCCCGGCCGGGCCAAACACACCGATTTACTCCCGCAGTTAAGTTTGCTTGCCGTCGCCGCAAAGTCCAGCCGCGTTGAGCGAAAGTCAGTGGCTTTCAGCAAGATTCACTTAATACGCCGACGACGTAAGCCTAAGCCCGCACCCGCCAGCAGCACGGTTAAGGAACCCGCGCCCGGAGCGGTTTGGCTCATCTCACCGATAAGCTCTCCGCCAAGGCCGGGGTCAGTCTCAAAATACTCACCCAAGTAATTAATCGGATGTGCGCTGCCGTAAGTGAGGTCGAAAATCCCGCCCTCGTTTGGCCCGTCCACCTGCGTGAGTTGGCCAGTGATCAAGGCATGAGTCGGCGTGCGGTAGGTCGCCGTAAGTATAAAGGTGCCCGAAGAAATATAAACGTCCGGGCTGCCCAACGGGCGAAGATCTATGACGATTGAGTACTCGCCGGAGTACGTGACAGAGGTGCCATGCACCGCAGAAACGTGTCCGTTCAACTGGTACTTGTAAGTTTCCAGATCAAGCGGATGGATAACGGGGTCGTCGGCCGAATCGGGTATGTAACTCAGGAAGCCGCCAAAGCCGTCGGTGACGAATGGATCGTCAATAGAAATTTGAGCGGGGTTCACGCGTACGCTGCGAACGAAATCTCGAGCTGTGTTCAACACGAAGCCAGCGGAAGCGGCGTTCGCCGATAATGCAATAGCCAATCCCGCGATCAACAGAAGCGAACGATTCATTTGACAAACCATGATGTCCTCTTTCTCACACTCCAGAAATCACCCGGCGATTTCCAGTTGCACCACACTTGCACTGAACAGACAAAATCCAGTCATTCTGGCATCCCCACTTCCCAAACTCTTCTAACCAAATTCATCTCGTCCAAGTCTATGCAGTTCCCCGAATCAGTTTCGCACACTTGAACGATATCTCAAACTTTACCGGCGCTATATGTCGTGCCGGTCACCCAGATAAGAAGGTCGCCGCCTTGTAGGTGACTAGCGAACCACGCTCCACCCTGAACTCCTGAATGCCACGAAACGCTTACTCGGAGCCGAGCTTGCGTGGTGCCACTAGTGTAACGCCGAGCTTGAGCATCTCATAGCAAATTCTCGGTCCTAGCAGCGAGTTTCTCCCCCGGATAAGGGAGAGTTGCGTTATTTTAGGGCGTTGTTATTGTTGCTGGCCGTGAGATGCTGCTTTGTGTGCCGCGGCGGCTGAGGTGCCTGATCGAGCCCTCGTTATAGGAGTCGGGCAGAACCAGCCTGTATAGGTTGTATGACCCTGATTTGAGTATCTACACCCCACGCGCCTACCGAGACGCACTATTTGGCCAAGGGTGCCGATGACTGTTTGTGTCCGGGGAATGCGCCGGTGAGTTATTCGTCCTGTATGTTTGTCAGGAGTTGCCATGAATCTATGTCCAGTTACCCACAACGCGCCCGCTTCGGCCAGCCGCGGCTGGGTCGCGAGTTTCGTCGGTGGGATCGCGTTACTATCGTTGCTCTCGGGTTGTTATCAGCCTCCCAGCCGCCATCCGGGGCCAACGCGAAGCGGCATTAACTCAATGTACGGCGGTGATGCGATGGGCGGCCGGATACTGCGAAGCAGCCGGGCGACTTCTGCGGCTCCGCTGCCTCCTAGCTCGGTTACGTACGCATCTCCGGGTGAATAAGTAAGCGTCTGGGCTATTCGTGGGCTTATAGTCACCGCGCATGAGCCTGCCAGAAGAACTCATTAAACCGGTAGAAGCCGCGCAGCGGCGTACGACAATCGTGCTACGAATCGTCCGCGCCGTCTTTGTGGCGTTGATGACGACGTTCGCGCTCCTCGCGGCGTTGCAGCAGCAGCAGAGCGAGAAGCGACTCTTTATTGGCGACAATCGAGGGTGGATGCCCGTGATCGTCGCGGTTGGGGTTTCGCTTATCTTGGTCGTGGGAGCCATCGCTATCGATTTAGCGACACCCAAGAAAAAAATCTCCGCCATCACTGGGGTGATCTTCGGGGTGCTCGCTGGCGTGCTCGCCACAGCCGCGTTAGGCTTTATTATCGACCTGCTTCTTGAAAGCTGGATGCAGAACAAAGACGCCCTGGATGTTGTCAGGCCTGTGGCTAACAGCCTTAAGGTGCTGATCGGAATCACGCTCAGCTACATTGGTACGGTCACGATTATTCAGACGCAGGATGACTTTCGACTCGTGATTCCGTACGTGGAGTTTGCCAAGCAGATCCGTGGCGTGAGACCCTTGTTGCTCGATTCCTCATCGCTGATCGACGGGCGAATAACTGATGTAGCCGCGACGGGCTTTTTGCAGGGGCCGGTGATTATCCCACGGTTTGTAGTCCAAGAGCTGCAGACGCTGGCGGACAGCGCGGACTCGATGAAGCGCGCGCGCGGGCGGCGCGGGCTGGATATGGTGACACGGGTGCAGCGCCTGCCTCGTGTAGATGTTTCAATTGAGGAGACGATGGTGCCTGGCACGGGCGCGGACCAGATGCTGGTGGAGCTGGCGCGGATGATGCCCGCCGTCGTGGTGACTGCCGATGTGGCGTTGATGCAGGTGGCCCGCATTAACGGCGTGACTTACCTTAACTTGAATGATCTAGCCAACTCGCTCAAGAGCGCGCTGGTGCCGGGCGAAGCGGTGACACTGACACTGCTGCGGGCGGGGGCGCAGGCGGGCCAAGCCGTTGGCTACCTGCCCGATGGCGCGATGGTGGTGTGCGAGAACGGATCGGACAGGATTGGCCAGAATGTTAATATGGT
>CAYVFW010000102.1:11256-11474 GCA_964450325.1 uncultured Phycisphaeraceae bacterium
CAGTCCAGCCTCCAGACTTCCGCCGGTCGGCTTATCTTTGCTCGAATCCCCAACCCGCTCGCGGCAACCCCTGCCGCGACGGCGACTTCGCCGCCCGACTCGCAAGCCGGGGTGACCGGCGGTCCTGACGCCTTGGCACCGACTCCTTTCGCGGTGGCTTCGGCTCCCGCGCTGGCCACTGCGCCTGGGTCAGTTACGGACGCTGCGGGTGCATCTAC
>CAYVFW010000103.1:0-11367 GCA_964450325.1 uncultured Phycisphaeraceae bacterium
CCTTTATCTGCGGTGGTCGGGTTGGGCGTGCTGGAATCGCAATATCTTTCGAGAAAAACCGCAAAATGGCGGGTTTGGGGGAAGTGGACTATACTTGCCCCCAAGTGTCTTTGGCACTGGCAGCCGAAGTGGCGGAATGGCAGACGCGCCGGATTCAAAATCCGGTTCCCTTTAAAGGAGTGAGGGTTCAAGTCCCTCCTTCGGCATTCGATGGCGGAGGCAGATGACTCGGGGCAGTGCGCTCTGCACGCATCACCCCGGGCGGACGGGGTGAGTGTGGGCGGTCTTTACAGTTGCTCGCGCGGACTAGTGAAATACTTATCAGTCTGAGTCGAGACTGAGGTCTATGCCGAGGCGTGGGACATGAAATCTTAAGTTAGGCTGGGGTATTCGACTTTAAAACAATCGCCGCGTGGCCTGATGGCCGCACGGCGATTGAGTTATATATAGTAAGCGGCTCAGCGTGAGGGGAAGGTGCGGGTGAAAAGCGCGTGTGAAAGGGACTTTGAGAAGTTAGCAACCCCCGTTTGACCACGCGCCGAAGAAGACATCGATATCAGCCCCGTCCACGCCGCCGTCGGCGTTGACATCGGCATCGCAATCGCCTGCGGACCATTTGGTAAAGAAGTCGTCGATATCAGTTCCATCGATCCCGCCGTCTTCATTGAAGTCGGCAGAGCATTCGAGGCAGGCGCACACCGAGAGATAGGCGGTCTGCGTGGTGTAGACACCGCATCGTTGCTCGAGGCGTACCGAGTATTCGCCCTCATCGGCCTCATTTATGTTGCTGAGTACGAGGGTGTCCGTTCCTGCGGAGGGGTTGCCGTTGGGGCCAGTCTGGGCGATCCTTACACCGTCCTTGAGCCAGTCGCGGTAGTTGTACGAGTCATTGAAGTCTGCGGTGAATGTCATCGTCGCGGTTTCGCCGGCGCAGAGCGATTGAGGCTGGGGCTGCTGGGAAATTTGGGCGAGATTCTTGTCAAATACATAAGCGGCGCCGGTTCGGTAAACACCGCCAGCACTCTTATATTTCGCACCAATGAGTAAGTGCCCGCCGCCGAGAGCGACTTCGGATCCGAACGCGTCGGAGGCTGAAGCATCATCAGCGCGCAACCATCCATGACTGTCGATGTCGCTGCCGAGATCGGAGAAAGCAAACACTCGTCCACCTAGGTTTGAGGAGAAGGACGGGGAGCCGATCAGTATATAATCACCGTCGACCGCAACACTGTCGCCAAAGAATGTACCGTCAGCGGCACCGTGGAACTGGACGCCCGTGACCCAGCCTGATGAAACCTTTCGGATCAAATAGGCCTTTCCCCAAGAAGGAATGTTCTGATAAGTAAACCCGGGCTCACCCACCATAATGCGCGTGCCCGAGACATCGACGCTTTGACCGAATCGGCCGCCATCTGTAGGGTTGTTCGCCACTTTTTTCTCCTTGTAGGTCCAGTTTCTGCCGGCTGCATCACCACTAAAAATGTGAATCGATCCGGCATCGGTCTTGTTGGAGTGGTCATCGTAAGCCGTGCCGATAACGGCCACGCTGTCAAAACTGAGCGCGACATCCTCCCCGAACTCATCACCCGCCGCGGCGTCGGGGGCTACGAAGATATAACTTTCCGTCCAAACCGGAGTTGGGGTGACGAGGTTCATCGAGAAGAGATAAGCCGCGCCCGCATTAATGTGGCCGTTGGTTCGATGCCACCTATCGCCAACGAGTGCCAAGTGGCGGGTCGGTAGCGCGGTGGAAATATCTACCGAGTATCCGAAGCGGCTTGTGAGCGAGGAGTCGCTCCCCACGAGCTTTACCTTTTGCGTCCACACCGTGCCAGAGCGGGTAAAAATATAAGCAGCGCCGTACGAAGTTGGGCTACTATTTACGTTGAGCGGCGCGCCCACGATAATAGTGTTGCCGGAGATCCCCACGGAGGTTCCGAAGGCATCGTTGGCGCTGATGTCGCTGGCGACCAGTTTAGCCTGCTGAACCCAAACGCCGTTGACACGCTCGTAGACGTAAGCCGACCCGGAGTTGACACCCGCAACACTGTCATCGTGGTGAGCCCCAATGACAGCGGTATTGAAGCTGATCGCCACTGACCAGCCGAAATTATCATCCGCGGCCCTGTCCGAGGCGAGAAGCCGAGCAATCTGATCATTCTGGATGCACTGGGCACCGCAGGGCATTACAAGCCCCGCGGCGAACGCAAGCAGTCCAACAGAAGATCTCAACGACATTTGACTAAACGGTTTCATGTTTCATCCTTTCAAACGTAAGATAGCAAAGCACCGACGGAGTGTCCCGTACAACATAATTTAATCTTGATCGAGTGTGGTTGTATATACGAACTATGCCGCAGCTTTACGTCGGGGCGTGGAAGCATCATGCGGGTGTCACTGGCAAGCTTGACTACGTTGAACGCCGACTATTAGAAAGCAGCACCGCGCTGGTTCCTGCGCGGATGGCTCGGAATCTGTAGAGATGGATGCGGTGCTGGCTAACGACTTCGCCCCAAGCGGAGGGCTGACGCGCTGCACGGCGGTGTCAGGGGCGATCTGCGTTCAGAGGCCTTCCACGCGGCGGTTCGTGGCGGCGTACCGCGTTGGACCGCGTTGGACCGCGTTGAACCAAGCGCGACGGTAATTAGCGCGGGCTTGTTACGGGCTTGGTGTATAGGCCGGCGCTCGTTGAAGAGCCAGCTTGCACAGACCGAGAGTTGCCGCCCCGAGGGCAATGCGCGAGTTTCATGCACGTGCAAGCAAACGCGCCGTTGTCAGGCAATGGCGTCGTTTCGTTACATCGGCTTCTTATTAATCGTTACATCGTACACGTGCAGCAGCTTTTCTTTATCAAAGATCATCTCCTGACGGGTCGAGCCTACCACGTCATACTCGGTGGTCAGCTCGATCGCATCGACAGGGCAGGCCTCCTCGCACATGCCGCAAAAGATGCAACGCAGTTCATCGATCTCAAACTTGGCGGGGTACTTTTCGCGATCGTCCCAAGGCGACTCTGCCGCTTCAATGTGAATGCACTTGGCGGGGCAGATTGTGGGGCACATCATGCAGGCCACACACTTCACTCGGCCGGCTTCATCGCGGTTAAGCCGGTGAACGCCTCGAAAGTTGGGGGCATGCAGGCCGCCATCTTCCACCTTCATGTTCTCGCGGCGTTCTTCGGGATACTGCATCGTCCGGCTGGTTTTGCCTTGGCCGAACGAGGTGAAAAAGTGACGCAGCGTGGTCCCGAACCCCTTAATAATGTTTGGGAGGTAGACGGCCTCAATCGCAGACATTGGCTTGGGGTCGACGTTGATCAGGTCTTCGTTGCGGATCGTCATAGTCTCCACAAGCGTAGCATCGGGCATAGCGGATTGCAGGGGCTAAACTCCGGCCCCATGTTCCCCGCCATCAGTGCTGTATCCATCTTTCCCGGCTTTAATCTAGCGCTTTTCGCGGCGACGGCCGCGCAGGGAGTGTCCACGGTGGTAGCGGAGAAGCTCACCCTGTTTCAGGCGGTGGTGCTGGGATTGGTGGAGGGAATTACGGAATACCTGCCAATCAGCTCGACGGGGCACCTGATCCTCGCCTCGGCATTGATGGGGCTGGGACGCACCCCGGTGGATCAGGAGGCGATTGATACATTTAACATTGTCATCCAAGGAGGGGCGATTGCGGCAGTTATTGGGCTCTATTGGCCGACACTGCTCCGGATGGCGCGAGGAGTGGCGGGCCGGGACCAGCAAGGCCTTTCGCTACTTATCAATTTATTTATCGCGTTCTTGCCATCGGCCGTGCTGGGACTATTGCTTAAAGACCAGATTGAATATTTTCTGTTCCGGCCCGTGCCCGTCCTGATCGCGCTCGGATTGGGCGGCATCTACATGATGGTGGCGGACTTACGAGCGCAAGGCCGGCTCGGGAAGTTACCCCCCACTGCTACGGTCCACGTGATGAACCTTACGCCGGGGCAAGCACTGTTCATCGGAGTAATGCAATGCGTCGCGCTCTGGCCGGGCACGAGTCGGTCGATGATGACCATCACCGGCGGCATCTGGTGCGGGATGAAACCTCGCCAAGCCGCGGAATTTTCCTTCCTTTTGGGGCTACCAACGCTGCTGGCAGCAACATTATATAAGCTTCTCAAAAACCTTTCGAACAGCCATCGAACGGGATCACCAAATATGTTTGAAACACTTGGTTTCACGTCGTGCCTAGTGGGGATAGTGGTCGCGGCGGTGTCGGCCGCGGTCGCGGTGAAGTGGCTCGTGGGGTTCCTTAATAAACACGGACTGATGCCGTTTGCATGGTACCGGCTAGTATTGTGTTTTGTCATGGCCGGGTTAGTGATGAGCGGTAAGGTGAAGGTTGAGCCACGGGAGAAAGTAAATAGCGTGAATCAAGAGACGCGCACGGTGGGCAGCATTCTCTGGGAAGATAGGCCAGCGGCGGAATAAACTCGCTTGCCGTTATTGCGGCTCGCGCCGAGCTGTGAGAGATCACCCTCCGCGCGATCTCCGCAGGGTGCTTGAGCCCAGAAGTGGGGTCAAATTAGTCGGACCGCCGTAAAAACCAGCTTGAGAGGACGCCGCCGAGTCCTTGTCCGCCAGTTTGATAGGAGGCGGGAGCAACTCCGCCGCGAGGCAGGGGTTGAGGCCTGCGTGCCTTCTCGTAAACGCACCATTACCCGGCGTGCGCGCCTCCTCGGGTAAGATCTGCCTTTCTGGGAGCACTGGCGACGCTTCGTTCCCATGGTCCGCGCCATCTCGTCGCCAACTCACTCGCACGCGCTTACGCTGTAGCCGCGGCCCGCTCGTCCGGTTGCCAAAACTACCTCTGTTGATCCTTCGGAGTTCTCTCGCCATGCCCCAGATTCCCCGCTCCGCACTCTACGGAAAGCTGAACTCGGTCGGTTACAAAGCCTTTGAGAACGCAGCCACGTTCGCCAAACTTCGAGGCAACCCACTGGTGGAGTTTGTCCATTTTTTCAACTGCCTCTTCCAGGCCCAGGATTCTGATACGCACCGCATCGTGCGAGCATTCGGGATTGACCCCGCCAAATTGGTTGCGGACATGCAGTCCGCCTTAGAACGCTTGCCCGCCCGCGCGACTTCCCTAGATTTTTCTGCGGCGTTATTCGAAGCCGTCAACGAAGGATGGTCGTTTGCCAGTTTGAAGTTTGGCGAAAACTCGATCCGAACGGGTCACGTTTTGCTCGCCGCGTTAAGCAGCGCGAGCGGCGCGAAGTCGCTGGGTGCAATTTCCAAAGAGTTCGGCCGGATCGACGCGGACAAGCTGGGCGAAGAGTTCATGAAGATTACCGATGGAAGCCCCGAGGCAATCGCATCGGCGGTTGACTCAAAGGGCATCACCGGCTCGCCGGGCGAGGCATCGGGCGCGATGTCGCCCGCGGCGATGGGCAAAGAGCAGGCGATCAAAAATTACACTGAAGATCTGACCGAGATTGCGAGAAGTGGCAAGATGGACCCCGTGTTGGGCCGCGACGATGAGATTCGCCAATGCATTGATGTCTTAATGCGTCGTCGGCAGAACAACCCGATGTTGACCGGTGAGGCGGGCGTGGGAAAGACGGCCGTGGTCGAAGGCTTTGCACAGAAGATCGCCGCGGGCGATGTGCCGCCGCAGTTGGTTAATGTCCGGCTGCTTGAATTGAAGATGACGAGCCTGCAAGCGGGCGCGAGTATGAAGGGCGAGTTTGAGCAAAGGCTTAAGCAGCTTGTTGAAGAAGTACAGGCAAGTGCCAAACCAATTATTCTTTTCATTGATGAGGCCCACACGCTCATCGTGGCGGTGGGCGGGGCGGGCGCGGGCGACGCAGCGAACATTCTGAAGCCCGCGCTGGCGCGAGGCACGCTGAGGACGATCGGCGCCACCACCCAGGCAGAATATAAGCAATACTTTGAGAAGGACCCCGCGATGACGCGGCGCTTCCAGGTTATTAAGGTTGATGAGCCCGATGAGGCCAAGTGTTTGCTTATGATCCGGGGTTTGGCCAAGGCAATGGAAAAGCACTACGCAGTGCAGGTGCTGGACGAGGCGTTTGAGTCGGCGGTGCGGCTGGGAAAGCGTTACATTCAAGGCCGCCAACTTCCCGATAAAGCCGTAGGGCTGATCGACACGGCCTCGGCGCGAGTGGCGGTATCGCTCAGCGCGGTACCGGGGCCGGTGGATGATTCACGCAAGCGCATTCACGCGCTGAACACCGAGCTTGAGATCATCGACCGTGAAATTACAATCGGTAGTGATCACAGCGATCGCAAGGCCGATGTGCTTGCACAAATTGAACGTGAAACCGCGAAACTGAAAGCGCTTGAGATACGATTCGAGCAAGAGAAGACTCTCGTCCGAGCCATCATTGAGCTTCGCGGGAAGTTAATCGGCGGAGTGACCACGCCCCCGGCCACCATCAGCGAAACATCGCCCGTCGAACGGGCTACACGCCCTGCGGAAGAGGACTCTGCGACGAAGACCAAACTTTCTGATACTGAGCGCGCTGACCTCTTAGTTCAGGTGCGTGCCAAGGCTGCGGAGTTAGCGCAGCTTCAAGGTGAGCACCCAATGTTGTCGCCATGTGTAGACGCCGCGGCGGTGTCGGCGGTTGTTTCGGATTGGACGGGGATTCCACTGGGGCGGATGGTCAAGAACGAAATTGAAGGTGTGCTGAAGCTGCCCGATACGCTTGAGAAGCGGGTGATCGGCCAACGGCACGGGCTTGAATCAATCGCGAAGCAGATTGGTTTATCGCGTGCGAAGGTGGCGAATCCAAATCGGCCGGTGGGCGTCTTTATGCTGGTGGGGCCCAGCGGCGTGGGGAAGACCGAGACGGCCGAGGCCTTGGCGGAGGCTCTCTACGGCGGTCCGCAAGGGCTCATTCGAATTAATATGAGCGAGTATCAGGAAGCCCACAAAGTAAGCTTGCTGATGGGTTCGCCTCCCGGTTATGTTGGTTATGGTAAGGGCGGCGTGATGACTGAGGCCGTGCGGCGGCGCCCTTACAGCGTGCTGCTTCTGGACGAAGTCGAGAAGGCTCACCCTGATATTCACGAGATATTTTTTCAGGTCTTTGACAAGGGGATCATGAAAGATAGCGAGGGCGTGGACATTGACTTTAAGAACACCATCATTCTGCTTACAAGTAATGTTGGCACCGAACTCGTCATGAAGATGTGCAAGGACCCGACGCTTAAACCCGATCCCGAGGGGCTGGTGAAGGCGATGCGGGAACCGTTGCTGAAGGTCTTCCCGCCTGCGCTCCTCGGCCGGCTTGAGATTGTCCCCTTCTACCCGATCAGCGATGAGATGATGAGGGCGATTATTAAGTTGCAACTCAAGCGAGTCGGGCAGCGAATCGGCGAGGGCCACAAGGTGCCGTTCACGCACGACCCGGCGGTCGAAGATCTCATCGTTTCGCGGGTGACTGAAATCGACAGCGGGGCGCGCGCCATCGATGCGATCATCTCTCGCCAGATGTTGCCCGCCATCGGGCAGGAGCTGCTCCACCGCATGGTGCAGGGTAACGCAATCAAGAAGGTCCACGTGGGGGTCAAAGAGAGCGAGTTTGAGTATAACTTTGGGTGATTGATGGCGTTGCTACCGCTGGGGCACACTCGGGGCCACTCGAAGCCATTCCGCGCATGGGGCGGTGGTCGTGGGAATGATGACCGCACGATGCTTTTCAACGATGGCTTGGTTTGATTACATTTTCGGACTCGGCAAAGTCCCGATGTAGAAGTGAGTTGGTTCGGCGTGAGTTGGAACTCGGTGCGACCGTCTTGACAAACGGAGTCGCGCGGCCGTCGACGCGGCCGTGGGTCATTTTTTGGGTTATGCCCGGTCATGCCAGCTGGTCTAGGGCAGTGGTTAGCGACGTTTGGATGTATGGCGGTTAAGCGCACGAGCTGACGGACCCCCGCCGCCCTAAATGAAGGGGCGGACGCTCGGTGGGCGGAATGGACAAGGGAACTGGAATGGTTGCGGACTCTGCTAACTCGCGGCTGTTTCACAGCTTGCGTGAAAACTTGTTTGCGGGGAGATTATTCTTCCTCAACGTTTGGTTTCTCCAAACGATAAATCAGTGTGCACCCAGCCCGGGCGTGCGTCGCGGTATGTAAATAGCGTTAGACTCCTCTTCGTTGAAGTAGCTACGTATGGCCGAACAGTTTACTCAAGAGAATCGTGCGATTGCTATCACCACTCCCCTGGGTGATGATGTGCTCCTCCTCAAGGCGTTTACGCTGAGCGAAGAGCTGGGCCGACCCTTCAAATGCATTTGCGAACTGCGTAGCATCAATCATAATATTAGCTATAAAGATATCGTGGGTCAGGAGGTTTCGATCCGTCTGCTTCTCGAAGACGGCACGATGCGTTATCTCTTCGGAGTGGTTTCGCAGTTCGGGCACGAGGGGACGCTCGCCGCGGGTCGGATGAATCACTATACCGCGGTGGTCGTTCCCGCGCTCTGGTTCCTGACTCAGACCGCCGACTGCCGAATTTTTCAGAACAAGTCGGCCCGCGATATTGTTATGACGGTGTTGGGTGACTGCCTAGGACTTACTGTCGAGAACAGGCTTCAGGGCAGCTATCCCGTTCGTGAGTATGTCGTGCAGTATCGCGAAAGCACCTTTGACTTCGCGAGCAGGTTAATGGAAGAGGAAGGCATCTTCTATTACTTTGAACACACCGAGATGGGTGCGACGATGGTTCTCGCCGACGACCCGGCCGTTCACTTGGAGGTGCCCGGGCTGAAAGAGGTGGAGTTTCGCGAGCAGGATGACGGCACCAGCGGCGAGCACATCAACGAAGTCACGCGGACCCAGCGGGTAGTCCCCGGGGAGTTCGTGCTCCGAGATTATGATTTCAAGGTGCCCACGAAGCTGCTGGAAAGCAAGGAGCAGACGGGCCTCCAGCAGCACACCATGTCGTTCCTTGAATCTTATGATTATCCGGGCCACTACACGGAAAAAAGTGATGGGGATCGGTACGCCAAGCTACGCCGCGAAGAGGCGGATGCAAGGCACGAGATGCTTCGGTTTAGCGCGGATGTGCGGGGTCTGTGCATTGGATGTAAGTTTAAACTGGCCAAATATCCCTTTGATGCGCTCAACGCGTCCTATGTGATTGTCGCCCAGACTTGCCGAGCCACCAGCGAGGAGTTTGGGGCGAGCGGTGAGGCGGCGGTGAATCACGAGCCCCCCTACCGGACGACCTTTGCCGCGCTGCCCGCCACAACGCCTTTCCGTTCTTCACCAATCACTCCCCGCCCGCGGATCAGTGGTCCGCAAACAGCGTTTGTAACCGGCCCCGAGGGCGAAGATATATTCGTTGATGAGTTTGGCCGCGTGAAGGTGCAGTTTCTGTGGGATCGGGAGGGTCAGGGAAACGAGAACAGCAGTTGTTATGTTCGTGTCTCTCAGGGGTGGGCGGGCAAGCGGTACGGCATGGTGTTCTTGCCCCGCATCGGCAATGAAGTAATTGTTGATTTCCTGGAAGGAAATCCGGATCGTCCGATCATTACCGGGCGGGTCTACAACGGCGGCACCGAGGGCAAGATCCCCTACAAGCTACCCGACGCGAAGACCGTTTCAACCATCAAATCCTGCACGAGCAAAACCGGTTCGGGTTTCAACGAGATCCGCTTCGAGGATAAGGCGGGTTCCGAACAGTTTTTCATCCACGCACAGAAGAGTTACGATATGCGGGTGCTGGGCACCGCGAAAGAAACAATCTATGGTAACCGCGAGGTAAGGGTGGGGTGGGAGAGCAGCACCGATAGCGGCGGGAGCCTGAATCAGCTGGTAAAGCTGGACGAGAACACGCACACCAAGGGTGGTCGATTTGATTTTGTTGAGAAAGTCGTTAATCACGCCGTGACCGAGGACGTGGTGGAGGACTTTCAGAAAAATCAAACTACTTTCATCAAGGAAGCCCTCACGGTCAACGCGAAGAAAGCGGTGGTTGAAACTCAGGAGCTACTGAGTCTTAAGTCCGGCGCGGTCAAGATGCAAGGCACGCAATCGCTTGATATTAAAGCGGCGGCACTGAAGATCGCGGGCGACAACAGCTTTGACGCCAAGGGCGCCACGATAAATATCGAAGGGGCCCAGACCGTTAATATCAAAGGCGGGATGAATGTTAATATTGAGGGCTCAACCGGCGTGAGCCTCAAGTGCGGCGGTAACGCGATCGTGCTTGACCCTTCGGGGGTCTCGATCCAGGGCACAATGGTTAAGATTAACATGGGCGCGGCGGGCCAGCCCGCCACGGCCGCCGCGGAAGCCGCTTCCGCCGAGGCGGCGACCGAGGGCAGTTTCCAAGACCCCATCGACGCGGCGGTTGCAAGCGACCAGCCCCCCGGCGAGCGCGCCAGGTACACTGGAACGGGCCAGCCGCGCGTCCGCACCGCACGCACGCTCTCGCCCCAGCATGCGCCCCCCCCACCGCCTCGTCCGCGCCCGCCGCGTCCGCCCGGCCCGGAGCCCGTACCGCCGCCGCAAGCAACGTCGGACCAGCCGTGCGGGATTCACTCCCTGCGCGGCAAGTGTGCCCATCGAGTCAGCGGACGCGAGCGAGAAGCGAGCAACACCAATGGTCGATTGCAGATTGTTTGTCAGAGCGGCCCGCAACGCTCTATCAGCCAAAACTGGGGCGGCACGAGTGTAAGTCTGCGCGTTACAACCGAGGGGACCGACCGCATCAGCGGGTTTGTTGAAGTAAATGAACCTGCCCAGGCGACTCGCAAAGAAGTTATCTTGGTACGGGGCGAGGGATCGCCGCCGTCTTCGGGTTGGCAGACATCGGGCAGCGGCTTGGATGTTCAAGCGCCATCAAATGATGACTTATTTCCCTACAGTGCGGGGGCCGAGCTTTACACGCTTTACGGCAGGGGTTGCGACGACACCACCCAGCAGATTATCATCGAGAGCTTTCCATCGCAGCAGTACGAAGCCGGTGTGAGTCTGGATCGCTTTGAGGAGATGGCTGAAGCAATCGGCGATTTTCTTACCGAAACCGTGTTCGGCCCGATGGCGGCGACGACTCCCGCGCAACCCAGCCTAGAGGTAACGCTCCCCACGGGGAACATCACCGGAAAATGGGGCTGGACTGAGGACCAGGATTGGCGCGTTTTTTATGGCGTTGAGGTGACCATCGGGCTGACCCCCCTCATCGGTCTAACATTTCAACTTGACGTCAGCTTAGTTGAAGTCGCGGCGTGCTTTGTCGCTATACCTCCTTCGGTATCCAGTATAATTACGGAGTACGGAGCCGATATCTTTTTCCGCGTTCAGATCGGGGCGCAGATCGGCGCGAGCATGGGCCCGCGGTGTAAGTTTTATACCGATGGCAGCC
>CAYVFW010000104.1:0-9420 GCA_964450325.1 uncultured Phycisphaeraceae bacterium
CGCCATCTACCTCGGCAAATGCAACGCCGACAGCCCCTCCGGTCCAGAGTGCTGGAACTGCAGCGACCGTACTCCCTCCGCCGCGGCCGAGCCCCGAGCAAGCGGTCGCAAGCGGAAGTCCGGAACCCCGGAACGCCGCCGCGCCCACGAGTGTGAAGACCGGAGCTGATAAGCAGGGCACGTCGAGCCGTCCAATTACGAATCCGCCCGAACGAGCGCGAGAGTGGAACGACCTCGCGCGTGAGGCAGAGCGCGTGACCACCGCATTTCGTAACCTCCAGCCCGATGCGCTACCGCGCTTCATAGAAGTATTCAACCAGATGGCTGGAGATTGGACGCACGCGAGCCCTGACCAAATTACTGATGCTGTCCGGTCGCTCACCGATGCGGTCTACGCATCCGCCGGTCAGCCAGAACAGTTACGTCTTTGTATCGACGAGGTCACTCGAGCCGTGGATGGCCCCGCCACACCCACGATACCCGATCCCGGCCAGGTACATTCGATGATATTCGCCTCGGGACTTACATCGCGGTTGGCTCGCGAGCGAGATCTACCACGAGAAATCACCGAGCTTGTCGCCGCGGCAAATGAACGAGTTACACGAGGCGGGGGTGACACAACATTTCAGTCCGGTGCCCGTGCTCAGCTGCGCTCTCTGCTTGATCGCCTCGTCCCCGCCGCGGCCCAGCTTCAGGAAGCCAGGACGAAAGCATCGCTCGACGCCTGGGCTGCCTGGCTCTCCGCAGCGCGTGCGCTAAACCCAAGCCCTGTCATCGTGGCCTTCGATGGAACAAAAGTCGATGCCGCAAACTCACTGCTGAGTCCCCCTCCCCCGCCCGTAGCTCCTAATTTATTCCAGACTTCAGTTATCGCCGCGCTTGATCGTTTACTTACGCTTCCGCCGTTGATCGCGACGGACGAATCTGTCGTGGGCAGCATCGCGCTGCTTACGGTCGCGATGGCCTGGCGGGAGGGCGACACTTCCAGAACTTGGCTTCTCGCCCAGTTTGATAATCCTGCGGTGTCTGCATTGGGCCTGCGCACGCTTACGTCGAGCCTGGCAAACAAATCCGGTGCCCCGGGCGTTGATATAACCATGGTTCTCTCTGCCAACGCGAACCTTTCAGCTCGCGCTGAGCTTCGCGATCGCTACGCGCTCGCGTGGTCTGTCACCGGGAACGCAAGCAGACGCGACATCGAAATACAGTGGCGGGAAGCAGCGCTTGCGGAACTAGCCAAAGGGGACAAGCGGCCGGAACTCTATCAGTCTGCCGCCACCGCGGTCGCGATGGCTAAGCTTTCGCAAGCCGCGTTTTTGTTGACGGCACCCGCAGGTGACACGGGAGCCAATGAACTTGAGGCGAAGAACTTAATTTCTTCTTACAATGTGGGTTTTGATCAGCTCGTCACCCGCGCCACAACCGGGGTGGTACGACCCATCCTATCTGATGAGTTAACTCCGTGGGGCTTGGCTTATCTGAGCAGCGGGGCGAAGATTCCCGAGCGGCTCTCGCTGCTAGCGCAGGCTCCGCTCGTGCCCACGATGGCCGAAGCGAGAATACTCATCGAGCAGGCCTGCCGAGGGGGGCCCGCCCGCGTACAGATAGAAGCGATTAACCTTGTAAGGCGCATGAGCACCTTCCCGTCGGTCGCGGTCGCAATGCTCGATTTTGCTCCATTTATTCACGCAACTTCGGATAACTCCGATCTCGTGAGGATGGTCACCGGTTCAACTTCCATCCCTTCGGTGCGCGATGCCTCCTGGCGGGTCGCTGTCCGGCGGGCACTTGTGGAGCGCGTTATGGAAGTAGTTTCCGGTAACGGTCCGGGTGCTCTCGCGGATGCGGTGGCAGAATCTCTGGCCATCAGTTATGTTTCAGTTACAACCGCATTGGGCGGATCGGGTACGGCTACAGGTCAGCAAACCTCCTCGGGTGCGGTGCCAGCGGGTGGAATGGCACAAACCAATGTCGCGCCTGAACTTGCCTGCGATCGGGCGGCCGACGCTCTGTTACTCGCCGCTCGGAAGTATTTGCCAACCGGGCGCGAGCCACAGAGCCTCTCGGTGATTGTGGCCCGGCGAGCGGCGAGAGAACGGCTGTGCGAGGAAGGAGCGGGGGTGGGAAGCACCGGGACTAATCAAATACATAAGTTTATTGCTGCTCAGACAACCGTAGCCGAAACCTTTGCCTACATCGTCGCGTGCGAGCGTCCTACCTCGGCGGCGGTGATCGGCACGCTGTTAACTAGTGCCCGCGATCAGTCGCAACAAGCTACCCATTGCTTCGAACAGTTGTATGTTAACGAGCGACTGCTGCTCGAACTCTGGTGCGTACGGATGAACCTTCCGCTGCCTTACCTGGGTGAAGTCGCTCCGTCGCCCGAGGCTTCGACCCAAGCGGGGGAAGCTGAAAAGGCGCGAGTGAAGGGTGGGCAGGGTTCTTGAGAAACGGGCTCATGATTAACTTACTACTACCGCCCGCCCTGATGTTCGCGCTGGTACCGTTTTCACTAGGTTGGTCTGCCCAACCCTCGAGCATGTCGCCCCCGAGCGTGCAGGTCGCGCCGCGACTAGTGGATGGCGATCTTGCCGTGGTGTTCGACAAGCAACTGGCAGCACTCTCGCCCGATGATCCTCGCGGCTATTACTTGCTCGGGGAGGAGTTACTCGACGCGGCGATAGGGCCCGCCGACCATCAGCTCGCTTCGCAAGTGCTTATATTAGCTTTTGAGTCCGCCCGTATTGCGGGCGGCCACCCCGCGGTGATGGCCGGCGCTTGCCGCGCGCTCGCATCCATGCCACGGCCTTCGAGAGAGAAGCGACTACTTGAATCGCTCGTCGCATTCGTCGATCCAAGTTCGGTGCCTCCGCGGTGGATGAAGCGGCAAGCACCGACGCTGGTTGATTCCACTCCATATCGGCTCTCGGTGCTTTTATCTCTGATCCGCGGCGGCGAGGGCGGCGCGGCGAAGCAAGCACTCGCAAAGGTTGACCTTCGTGACGCGGTGGTAGCGATCGAGCCCTTCTTGGCCAAAGGTGGAGTGACCGGCGGGCTCACCGCGCTAGATCGCTACGCCCATGCGTGGCCTTGCCGCGAGTGTGGCAACGCCCGCATCATTCGCAAACAAAATACCACTCCGCCTGAGTATGTCGTCTGCCCGCACTGCGCGGGCACGCCGGGTCCGGAGATGACTTACGATGAATACGTAGCCCAGATTCGCCTGGAGGCCTGGTTGCTTCAGGGCGCGAATCGCTCTTGGGCCGCGCAGCTCACCGCCGACGATGGCGCACCGCTGAGCGATCCTGACCCCGCTTCGTTATGTTCGCGGCTGCGCATCGATGGAACCAAAATGTACTGGCGTTTGGGCGCGTGGGTGGCAGCGAGCCAGCCAGCCCAGCAGAACCCACCCCCTGCCCCCGGGCCTACACTTTCGCTGCCGCTCGCCTCGCCTTCACCATAGACCTACTTATGTTTATAGTTGCGGGATGCATTGAGCATTGACCCTGTGTCAATCGCCCTTACACAGTTCTTGCGGCTGTCTTCACCCATTCACGGTGGCCTCTGTCCGCCACTTTTCGATTCAACCGTTTGAGCAGTTATGACGCAAGCCAACACGCCCCAAGATAGTGCTCCCTCAGTTCCCGCGCCTCCTATTATGCCCCAAGCACCGGTAGCAAAACCACAAATTACGTTTGAAGATTTCGCCAAGGTTGATCTGCGGGTAGCGAAAATAATTGAAGCCCGTCCGCACTTGAACGCGGACAAGCTCTTCGTGCTCGTGCTCGATGATGGGTCGGGCACGCCGCGTCAGATCTGCGCGGGCATCCGTCAAAGTTACACGGCCGAATCGCTTGTCGGCAAGTCGATCATCGTCGTCGCGAATCTCGCCCCGCGCGTGCTACGCGGCGAAGAATCACGCGGCATGTTGCTAGCGGCGAGCGATATGCCCAAGGATGCACCCGGCGAGCGGCGTGTAGTCATACTCTCCCCGCTGGGCGACGTCGAACCCGGGGCTATCGTCTCGTAAGAGGTGTTCGCGGGATCAACGCGCGTCGTAATAAAAACTGAAGCAAGCCGCGCGCGATCGCAAGCCCGCGCATTATAATTTATAAGTGCGAACAGCTTCGGAAAGCTACTGCGGGGGGGGTGGCTGTTGGTCTCGCTGAACTCCCGCCCCTGGTGGGGTGTTCTCCGGCCCTCGACGCGGGCGAGGACGCTCGGCGCCGTCGTCTCCCGCCGGCGGACGCGGGCGATTGCCCTTCCCTGCTCCTCGCTCGTCCTCACGCATGAGGTTATCAAACATCTCCGCAACTATCTGCGCTTTGTCGCCCTGCTTGGAGTCCAAAACCAGCCTCATCGACTCTAGCCTTTTAGTTAACTCATCGATCTCAATCGCCCGCATCCGGGCCTTGATTTCGTATTGCTCGAGCAGCAGTTCGCGCACCTTTGCTTCCGCTTTAGAAGTCGCCTCTGCGGTCGACTCAAGCGATGATTTGGACTCACGAAAAATACGAACGGCCTGGATCAACCGGCCGCCATTCTCGATCTCGTGTAACTTAATTTTGAATAACTCGGGCGAGCGTTCTCGGTTGGCAACTACATCGCGGAGACGGTGCCAAAGTCTGCCCGCCATCGCGCGCCCCGTCGGCCCTGGGTTAGCTTCGAGGGTTTCAATCTGCTTGGCCAGCTCCGGCGAGTGCTCTTTTATCACGGCGAGAACTTGCACCCGCTCTTCGGGGCTCAGCATCGCGCCGCCTCTTCCCCCGCCGTTGGGATTGCGCCTGTTTCCGTCAAGGAATTCTTCACCCCGGCCTTCGAACCCTTCACCGCCCTCGCGCCGTCCGCCCATTTCACCGCCGCGAAGGATCTGGCGAGTTAACGGACCAAAGTCTCGCATCACGTCAGTAACCGGATCGCCCGCATCCAA
This sequence comes from uncultured Phycisphaeraceae bacterium, assembly GCA_964450325.1. GTDB lineage: Bacteria > Planctomycetota > Phycisphaerae > Phycisphaerales > UBA1924 > UBA2402. The sequence goes on from CAYVFW010000104.1 coordinate 4,931, forward strand.
GCGAGCAATTGCCTGCTTAACGCGTTCTTGCATCCGCACCATCTCACCGAGTCTCGTTGCTAGCCGTTCACGAAGAGAGGTGGCGCTAGGCGGCGGGGGTGAATCTTGGTTCAACTCGCCGTCAGTAACCGGAGGTTTGCGCTGTTCAACAGGCGGTGTAGAGGGCTGAGCGTTGGCCGAGAGCCCTACGCAGCTGGCCACCGTGACCAACGCAGCGATCGCGCGCAAAAGCGGGGAGAACTCGCGGTTATTAGAAAGGCGAATGGACATAAGCGGTTCTCGATACGATGTAAGCAAAGATAATCTTTGAACGTGACAAGGTGAATTGGCGCGCTTCCAAACCAAGTTACGATGCGCCCTCTTCGGAAGAATCCCATTCGCCCAGATCGATCGCCGACATTCCGCCTTTGAGCGCAGTATGAAGTGCATCCGTATCACTGCGGAGCGAGGAAAGATCATTCTCGACTTCGTCGCCAAGCCCAGCGAGCGTCAGAAGATAACTATCAGGCTCAGAAGAAACAGCTGGAACTAAGAAGGCTCGCTCACCTGATAACTCCGAAGAAACAAGTGCCCTGTTCCGGTCAGGCACGGCTAGCCACGCTACACCGACCGCAAGCAGGCAAGCCAGCGCAGCCGCTGATCGGGAAGACCATGTTTGGGGCGAGTGAGCCCGCCGACTCTCGGGCTCCATTCCATGCGACGGTGTGCCCGCCGGACGCGAGGTAGCAAACCGACTCGTAAGCGAAGGATGATCGTCGCTGGCGCTTGGATACTGCACCACGAGGCGAGGACTGCGCACCGCAGAGAGCGAAACCGCCGCGACGATACGGTCTTCGAAGCCCGCCCCGGCGGCCGAACGGTCCTCCTCTCCCAGCGAGTCCAAAAGAGAACTCAGAGGAGAGAGAGCCTGGGCCTCACGAGCATCGTCGGTGCTCAGAAAAGAGGAAAGATCATTTGTATCACGCTCTGTCATAACTTTTACTCCCACGATACCACCTCACTCTGAGCCAACGCACACGCCCTTCGTCCACCGTGGCTTCAATCAATCTGTCACCGCAGCGCCGTAGGCCCGGCACCGCGGAGTCATGCGGCTCTTAACCCCGAGCCGCCTGGGTCGTCTGATCTTCGGCTGGCGCGGACGGCTGCACCGCCAACTCTCCCGGATCCCACTCGCCCATCGCTTCCTTCAGCTTGCGCAGGGCTCTGTGGTGCCGAGCCAGCAACGTGCCCAATGGCTCACTTAACATGTCGGCGATCTGCTTGAAACTTAACCCACCATGATGACGCAACGTTACAATTTCTCTATCTGATTCGTTCAGCATTTCCATCGCGGTTCGCAGACGTTCAAGGCGAACTTTACCAGAGTTCGCCCCACCGCCCAACGCCTCCTCTAGCGACCTAAGATTAGTCTCGGGCACGGCGGCCAACGCTTCGGAACTGATGCCCGTTGGCCGAAGGCGCTGGCGCCGAATGTGGTCGCGGACGCGATTAGCCGCGATGCGAAAGAGCCACGCTTCAAACTTTCCTTCCTCTCCGTATTCACCTCCGGCTAACTTTTGCGCCAGCGTTGCAAATACGGACTGAGTGATATCTTCCGAAACGTCGTGATTGCGACACCTGCTCTTAGCGAGCGCATAAATCCGACGTGCGTAGCGCTGCACCAACTCGCGCCAGCTCGAAGCGTCTCCACGCGCCGCTTGAACGAGCAAAGCCGCAAGGTCGCAGCCCTCGTCTTCCGCCAAGTTGGCGTTCGCCGCGGGAATATGCTGATTCAACCCATCATTCACTCGCGGCTTACTCCCGATGTGTGACTTCCTCTTGGCTGAACGCATTAGCAGCATTGCTATTGCAGCACCGAACTAATCCCGCGTTAAAAAACGAGTCAATCGAGATAGCAGGATAGGCTAGCTCTCGTTTGAAGTCTGTTCGGAACGTGCGAATGCCTACCATCTATAGAAGATGAGCCAAGACCTTTGCACCGTTTACGTAGTTCGAGCCTATTTCAGCGACGCCCAAACCCGGGCCGAGTATGAGGCGTGGCTACTTAACGGACATGTGGCCGCGGTGGAAAGGACTGGTGCCCTTTCCGCAGCGGTCTGCCGATGGGATCAGAACTCAGACACTGGCGAGACCGCCATCGAGACGCGCTACGTGTTTCGCAACCGCGCGGCATTCGCCGCGTACGAAGCGGATCACGCCCCGCAGTTGCGAGCGGACGGAGTCAGGTTATTCGGACCTAACTCTGGAAAACTCATTCGGTTCGAGCGCTCGGTGGGGGACCTCTGCTACTCGCAAGGCGATTCGAGGGCTGTGGATTGATGAGTTGGCATTCGTGACTCTGGCTGCTTTTTAGTGCAGAGCAAACTACACTCGTCTCCGCGATCCTCCGGCATGAGTAAAGGCCGACGCAGTTAGATTATTGGATCTTGTTTTACAATCCAACTTTCTAGCTTTAGATTCTTCAGAGCGACAACTCCTGTGTCCACGGTTACAGACGAACAACTTTTTGAGCGACACCGCCGTGGTGAGGAGGGGGCGCTGCGAACACTGATTGAACGTCATCAGAATGACCTCTTGCGGTTTCTTACCAGACTAGTGGGGGAACAGGCCGGGGCTGAAGATGTATTTCAGGAGGCATTTTTACAAGCGCACGTGGCCGCCCACACTTTCGACGTTGATCGCAAGTTTCGCCCCTGGTTATTCACAATTGCCGCGAACAAAGCACGCGACTACTTGCGTAGAAAGGCTCGACGACGCACTCTTGATCTTTCGGCTCCGGTTGACGGGGAGGACGGGTCGGGCGGTACTTTCATTGACCTGATGGAAGTGGATATCCCTCAGCCGGATGCGCGGCTTGCCGGAGCGGAGACCAGCGCCAAAGTTCAAGCGGCGCTGGACGGGCTTCCCCATTCGCTACGTGAGATTTTGTTGCTTTCCTATTTTCAGCGAATGAGTTATCTTCAGATCGCCGACGAACTGGGAATCCCATTAGGCACGGTAAAGTCGAGATTGCATTCCGCAGTGGCGGGGTTTGCGAAACGGTGGAAATCGGCCGAGGGTGAGGCAGCGAATGCTGGGTGACGGCGACGGTTCAGGCACTGGAAGTACATGAGTTGGTAGGCAGCAGCATACACGGTTGATTTGGTTACATTCAATATGGATAGTAAGTACGAACATCTTGGCGACGGCGAAACCTTTGCCCAAGGCGCGTCGCGGAATCTAAGGATTCGCGGTCAAGAGTGGACGCTATCGGCCAAGGACTGCGAAGCGATGGATGCTTTGATGGAGAACGACTTTGATTGCCAGCGAGTTCCTGAGGCGTTAAGAGAACGAGCCACGAGACTCGCCGCAATGATCGAGGTTGTCTGTGAGTGCCCCGGGCTGCACTGCCCTGGAGACTTAACTGATCGCACGCTGGCGACTGTCGTTCGGGCCCGGGCAGCGATGCCCTTGACGCTAAGTTGGCAGGATGAGGAGGCAGTTGATGCATATGTCATGGCGGGGTATCGCGTAGAGGGAGTAAGCGGGTCGCTTCGGGAGCGTGCGCAGCAGTTAGCCTCGATCGGTGCTTTGTTAACACATCTGCCCCCCGTCACCGCATCAGATTCATTAATTGATCGGACGCTGCGAGCAGTTCAGAGCACCGCGATGGTGGAGCCCGCTGCAGCCGAATCTGGTGTAGTGGGTCGCATCGGCGGCTTCCGACTGGCCGACATGCTTTCGATGGCCGCGGTTGCCGTTCTTGGCGTTTCGGTGTTGTGGCCTGTGCTTTCTTCCGTGCGAAATCAGTCGATGCGGGGTGTCTGCGGAAGTAATATGCAGGCCATGGCCGGAGCGATGGGAGTTTACGCGAGTGACTACCGCGACGCGATGCCCGTGGCGACGGCTTCGGTGGGTGGGGCAACTTGGTGGGACGTTGGAACTTCCCCTGAGCGTTCCAACTCTGCAAACCTTTTTCAACTTCCGAAATTACGTTATGCCTCGCTCGCGCAGATGGCGTGCCCCGGCAACCCAGCTGCGAACCGTAGCTGCCGCGACAGTGGACTGGCGGACTGGGGATGCGCCGAAGAAGTCTCGTACTCGTATCAGGTCATGTTTAGTCCGCAGCGTCCCGGTTGGGGCGAGCGGAGTTCTCTTTCGCAACCCGGTTCGATGGTGGTCCTCGCCGACAAATCGCCTGTCATCGCTCGCGCTAGGGCGAAGCAGCGGATCAATCCGAACGAGAACTCGCCCAATCACGGGGGTGACGGTGAATGGGTAGTGCGTAGTGATGGCTCCGCGGCATGGCTCGAGTCGCCCTTTGTCGGGAGCGATAATATCTGGTTGCCGTGCTTTGTGGACGACGCAGTGAGCGTCTCCAGCGCCAAGCTCAAGGAGCTGGGCGCCGTGGCCGGAGTTCTTGAGATTACGATCTTGGGCAATGAGGTGCCCCGCAGACGGGGTAACACCTTCGTCGGGCCCTGAGGGCATGAGCAGTTCTGCGGAGCTTG
>CAYVFW010000104.1:9520-11185 GCA_964450325.1 uncultured Phycisphaeraceae bacterium
ATGAGACTGCGTTCACACGGGAATATGCGGTGCGGTCGGCCTGATGTACAACCGCCGAATCCGGGTGAGAAGACCGCCCGCTTAGTTAACGATAACAATCTCTACGCGGCGGCTTGAGGCCTTATTGCCGCGAGGCTTGGATGAGCCGAAACCAACCGCATCCACTCGGCCGGAAGAGATTCCCTTGCTAATCAAATACTTGCGTACCGATTCGGCGCGAGCCTCGCTGAGGGCTTGATTGCTGGCAAACTTAGCCTTACGGATGGGATCACTGTCGGTGTGACCTTCGACCCGGACATCCCGGCCGCCATAGTTACGCTTTATTTCGCTGGCGATTCGATCTAGTGACTTCTTCGAACTCGTCTTTAGAGCGGATTGGCCGGGATCAAAGAGGACGTCCCCAGACAGCCGGGCGCGCTGGGTCCCATCGCTATCAGGCCTGAAGGAATCGGTTGAGTCACGGCCCGATGAACCACCACCACCACCGGTGTTGCCGCCGCCGCTGCCATCGTTCTGAGCAACTGGCTGGGGCTGGGCAACCGCCGCGAGTCGCGCAGTTTCCGCCGCACTCAAGCGCTGCTCAAGTTCAGCGATGCGCGCATCTTTGTCACGCATCGACTGGTCGAGCGTCGCGTACTTCGTGTTGAGGTCCTCGTTCTCAGCCCGGAGTGCTTCCGCGGCCTTTTTGTCTTTGTTACAACCGCCAAGTGTCCCGGCAATACATGCCATGGCCACAAAGCTAATACCTACCCGACGCAGAATGCCGATCCGTGCCATGACTGCCCCTATCTGGAATACCCAAACGTGATTGTGTAAGGCGGCGCTTATCCCGGCCGCGCTCCGAATGAAAGCGATCACGCTCTCAAGTGCGCAATACTATCGGTGCTGAGGGCGAATGTGGCGCAAAGATTGTAAAAAGGCTCGTAATTCAGTTGGGAATCCGGAAAAGCTGTCGGTTGAAAGCTTGGTCGCAGACTCGCGTTGTGCTGGTCAGGACCAAAAATACGCGCCGGGGCGAAATGTAACTCAGGGGAAACGCAGTGGCCCTTCCATCCGCAGAATCCAACCCAGCAACTGCTCGACCCAGGGGTGAAAGTACCAGACCAACATGGTGCCGATGGCGAGGTAGGGGCCGAATGGCAACTGCTTGGAGAATCGGCGCGTGAACGGCCAAGAAAAGACCGCCCAAAATACCCCCACGAATGCCGCGGCGAAGAATCCGAGCACGGCCGTCGGCCATCCCAAGCACGCCCCCACTGCGGCCATCAGGTGTACATCTCCCAAGCCGAGGGCTTCTATGCCCTTGTAGAAGGTGCCGAGAAGCCTCCAAAGCCAGACCAGCCCTCCACCGATAAGGTAGCCCATCAGTACCGAGCAGACGACACTTACAATGGGCGGCAGGCTTCTCGCTGGAGTGTGGTCGCCTGTCAACACATCGAAAGTCCAAGGCCCGCCGATCTTGATCGCGATGGCCGCCCCTGCAAGTGCCAAGCCGATACAAGGGGCAAGAAAGATGAGTTCGCGTACCATTTCGCGGCGTGCGTGCGGATACTCGAGCCACTTCGCCGGGTCGGTGAGGTCGGGCTGTTCGTTCAGCGGCTTTGGTGTCACGTGGGTCGATTCCTCGCCACTTGCTTCCGGCGGCTGCGGGGACATCGAAGAAGT
>CAYVFW010000105.1:0-11041 GCA_964450325.1 uncultured Phycisphaeraceae bacterium
AGATGGCCGGGTCAGGCTCGGGCTCTTCTTTTCCTGCAATGCGAGATGCCGGGAAGATTCGTAGCAAAAGTCCGCCGAGTTCGTAGAGGATGAAAAGCGGAACCCAGAGCATAATCATTGATCCGATGTCGCCGGGCGTCAGCATCCCCGCGACCACGGCGGTCACCAGCAACGCGTGCTTGCGATATTTCCGCAAAAAGGCTTGGGTGATAAGCCCAACCCAGCCCAGTAGAAGTACAACCACGGGCGTTTGGAATGAGACCGCAAAGGCAAGCAGGAGCGACAGAAGTAAGTTCATGTACTCGGTAACGCGGTAATCCTGACGTATGCCTGTTTCCTTATGAATCGGCGACCCGTAAATTATCGGGGTGGTTCCTACAACCTCAACGCAGTAGCGGGCTTCGTGCAGCGCTCGATTCATCCAATACATCCCGGGCTTGATCGTCTCAGCGGGCGGGTCGCCGTCGAGCACGGGCATGGTGGGCACGACGATCCCTTCGGGCACGGGGGTTTCAACCACAGTCCGGACGCCGATATCGTTACCAAAGGCCAGGAAGAAACTTAACATTGCGGGCATCACGAACCGGTAAAGGAACGAGACGCCGCTTACCGTGAGCACAAACGAAAGCGGCAGTAGAAAGTAAATAAAGCGCCTCTCTCGCCGGAAGAGGCCCGGTGATACAAAGAGCCATAGTTGATAAAAGAGCCAAGGACCACCCACCACCACCGCGGCGATCAGACTTACCTTGATGTACGCGCTGAAAGTCTCCAGCGGGCCGGTCGCCTGCGGGCTGCCTAACCCCGCGCCCTCAAGCGCGTTAAAGAGCGGCCGAAGCAAAAAGGCCAAAATCTCCTTGCCGAAAATAAGACCCACCGCGACGATGGGCGCAAGACCGAAGATTGAATACATGACGCGCGTGCGCAGTTCTTCGAGGTGGGAGCCCAGCGGCATGACCGCCGCCTCGCCCGTCGCAATAAGAGCCTTTTTCGCCATATGTTCGCAATAAGGGTACGAGCGACCGCGGGGTGGAGGTGCCCCGCCAACATGCAGTTCCAGTTGCACGCCCTGAATACATGCTGCCTCTGGCTGCCGCGGCTGGTGAATATGAGACCCAGAGCCCCAGATCGCCGAGACAGACTCTGGCGGCAGCGGCTATGGTGCTGATGTCGCAAGCTGTTCGGTGTCTAACCCCCTTAGTTCTTGTAGCCTAAGCAGGTATGGGTGCTATCATTGGTTCCTCGGTAAAGTGATATCCGGTCCTCGCAGCCCGTCGTTTCGGGTGAGTAAGCAGGGTCGTACGCGGCGGAACCGAGCCGACCGCGCACTAAAACATTGGGCCTTCGAGGCTCTGATTTTTGATACGGAAAGGTATTTATGGCTCGTTATACTGGCCCCAAGTTGAAGCAATCCAGGCGCGTTGGATCGCCGATTGTCGATACTCCCAAGCACACTTCCAAGCGTTCACTCGTTTATCCAGGCATGCACGGCTTTCGCGGCCGTCGTCTGCGCGATTATGGCATCCGGCTGAACGAAAAGCAAAAGCTCAAGTTCCACTACGGTGTGCTGGAAAAGCAGTTCCGGCGTTACCTAGAGCACGCGGGTAGTCTGCCGGGTAACACCGGCGACATGCTCATGCAGTTGCTTGAGCGCCGCCTTGATAACGTCCTCCGTCGCTGCGGCTTGGGCCGCACGCACTGGGCGACTCGCCAGTTGGTCGCTCACGGTCACGTGATTGTCAACGGTCGCAAGACTGACCGCCCCTCGTTTAAAGTCTCTGTTGGCGACATCATTACGCTCAAGGTCAAAGCCCAGAAGCTTGGCAAAGAGCAGATGGAATCGATGGCGGGTCTTGATGTTCCCGGCTGGATTGAGTTTAATCCCAGCGAACTGAAAATCAAGATTGTGGCCGTGCCCACAACGGATCAGATTCCGTTTGACGTGAACACTAACTTGATCATCGAATTCTACCGTTAAGCCCATTGGTCGCGCAGCTAAACTGTCGTCGCGACAGGACTTATATGGTGTGTGACGGTTGACTACGGTTGCCTCTGTTAACGCCGGGCGTTAGCGCCTCGTGCTAAATGCTGAGTGCTTCTGCTGAGTGTCGGCGATGGTTTGTTGAGTTGATTTCATATTGACCGCTTCGAGCCCCCTCCGTTTTGGCGTGATCACTTCTGTGAACGGTTCAGGCCGATCGGGCGAACTCCCGATTGGCCTTTTTTATTCGTAGGTTGCACAGCGCGTGCCAGACTGTAACGTTAATGCCAGACCGTAACGTTAAGTAGTTCGGTCCGGGTACACGCGATGCGATCTCCGGCGGCATGTTGTGAGAATGCGGATTTTGGCGCGTAGTTTGGCCCGCGTTAGACGGGCATCATCAGAATGCACAACGAGGCCTCGGCTCGGCCTCGCTTTACCACCCGGCAGAACCCATGACCAAGTTTCTTCGCAAATATAACAAGTGGCTGATCGCGGGGTTTGGTTCCTTTCTCGTCATGACGTGGCTCGTCAGTGGCCCGGGTGCCTTCCAAAGCGACCCCCGCAAGCGCGCGGTCGCGACCGTGGGCGGTAAGAAGCTGCGCGCGATGGACCTGGGCAAATCCGAGTTAGAGCACCGGGCTCTGCAGGCTTATGTTCCCGGCGTGCTGATGGTCGCCGCGGGCGTGAGCAACGGCGTGCACTGGCACTTGCTCTCGCAAGAAGCAGAACGAGCGGGCTTCGTGGGCGCGGCGGGCGATGGGGTAAGTTGGACCGAAGAACTCGTCGAGCTGGAGACCGAGCTATATGTCCGGACGAACCCACAGTTTTCGTCGATGGCCGACATGATCTTTAGTCAACCCTCTATGCTCAGCCAGTTTCAGCAGCAAACTCGCGATCGGCTGGAGAAGACATTCGACATCGCGGCCTCGCAGGGACAGTTGCAACGCACAGAGTTTCAGCAGGCGTTGGCAAAGCTCCGCGGCGTGGTGCGGATGGTGAGCACGTTTAGCGGTGCGCCCCGACTCTCGGACCTTCGCGCCATCGATCTGATGGGCAAGGCGGTCACGCGTGTTACGTTCGATGCAGTGTCTATCCCCGCCGACCGTGTCGCCAACGTCGCCTCACCAACCGAGGAGCAGTTGCAGGCCCTGTTTGATCAATACAAGGGCGTGAAAGCGGGAACCGGGGAGTTCGGCTTTGGTTATGAGCTCCCCAAGCGGGTTAAGATTCAGTGGCTTACGTTGTCAAAGCAAGCAATTGAGAGCGCCATCAAGCTCGATCCGATCGAAGTAAACAAGTATTGGCAACAAAACCGGACGAAGTTTCCCGGCGAGTTTGCCGCGGAACGGTCAAAGGTGGAAGATTCGCTGAAGGCAGAGCGAACCGCGAAAGCCTTAGACGAGGCCGATCGCGTGGTCCGCGCCCGCATCAGCGGCGCAACACGTAATCTGAAGATGTCCGAAGGAGCCCGCGTCCTCCCGGCCGACTGGCAGACACGCCGACCCACGCTCGATGCGATCGCGGCGGCGGTTGCCAGCGATGTGAAGGTGGTCAAACTCTCGGTCCCCACGGTTGTAACAAATGATAAAGAGTTTGTGGCGATCTCAGATCTAGCCAAGCCCGGCGCGATCGGTTTTGCCGATTTCCGCGCTGGCACCTTTGGGGGTAACATTACTAACCTGCTTGAGCAGACCTACGAACTCAGCGGCTCCAACTCGATCGGGCTTCAAGTCGGCATTCCATACGAGAACCATCTGACTACGCCGGGCGGCGACCACATTTATATTGTAGTGTTAGATGCCAGCAAGGAATCGCCCGCAGAATCACTCGAGATGACTCGGGCAGCGGTTATCCGAGACGCGAAACTGCTGGCGGGATTTGAGAAACTAAAGGCCGATCGAGATGCTTTCACGGCATTGGCCGCCGCGGAAGGATTGGAAGCTGTTGCGAAGGCGTTCCCCGCTCCCGAGCCTTCGACTTCAACACCGGTCGCAACCCCGACAGACTTAACGATTGATCGCCGTGTAGAGATGTCGGCAACCGTGACGGAGCAAAGCTTTCCTAAGTATAACTCTCAGCCGCTGCGAGATGAAATATTAAGTCAGCTCAACCTGGTGGGCCTGAGCGTCAAGCCAACGCCTGAGAACATCGTGTTGCGCACAATTTCTGTGGTGCTACCTGCGGAGCGGTCGGTCGCGGTGATTCAGATTACAGGTTGGGAACCCCTTAGCGTGGAGCGCATGCGCACGGCGACAAAGTCCACGGCGACAAATCTGGCCGCAATGGAGCTACGCGAATCAATCAAAGATGGCGAAGCGGATAACCCATTCAGTTACGAGAACCTCAAGCTGCGTTTGCAGTATATAAGTCTCGAAGGCGGCGATACCAAAGCCGCCATCGACCTCGCCAAGAAAGAGGCCGAGAAGAGGTCAGCTCAGGAGGCGGAGAAGTCCACCACTCCCGCTCCGATTTCCGCAGCCCCTGCTCCAGTTACTCCGGTCTCCTCTCCGTCCTCACAGTCCAGTACGCCGCCCTTCGCGCCCGCTCCGGCAGCGCCTGCGGCCAAGTAATCGGGTACTCAATCTTGTTTTGATCTCGCCGATCAGTACCGCGCGTTTGGGTTCAACGCGAGAAAGCCTCCACCATTATGTTTACATCGATCGCGACCGCCGCACGTCCCGCCCCCGATACGGTCTTCGTTTATGGTTACTTCGGCAACGGGAAGGATGCGAACGGTGGGCTTGATTCGATGACGCGCGCCGCTCTGGAAAAGGCCGGGTTCTTAACCGCTGCAACCGCCGCGCTCAAGCGCCGTGAAGCTACGGGCGAGGCGGCCGCCATCATCGAGATCTTCGGCGGGAAAGACGGCACCACTCGGGGGCTGCTGGTAGGCCTGGGTGAAAAAGATAAGTTTATATCATCGTCGCTACGCACAATTATTGCCGCGGTGGGCCGGCGCTTGGCGGCCATTCACGCCGCGGCGGTCCATGTATGCCTCAGTGGCTCGACGGGCGCGGCGAAGGCCGATATGTTTGAATCCGGAAACGCGGTGGGCGAGGGCCTTGGGCTACTGGGCTGGGTGTGTACCGAGTTTCGTGGGAGCGCAACGCCAGCCACAAAGCATCATAAGCTTACGATATCGGGCGACGATGAGTCGATGATCGAAGGCGTTGATCGCGGCCTTGCGCTGGCTTATTCCGCCAACTTTGCGCGGACGCTAAGCCAGACCCCTCCCAATGTGGCCACGCCCGAGTGGATGGCGGATCAAGCCGCGAAGATGGCGAAGAAGGCAGGGCTTTCGTTCCGGGTGATGAAGGGGAGCGAGCTCGTCAAAGAGCGTTTGGAAGGCTTAATTAATGTTGGAAAAGCCAGCGAGAACAAGCCCTGCATGGTCCGGCTTGAGTACACCCCCAAGGGTGGCTCAAAATCAAAGAAACCAATGGTGCTCATCGGCAAGACGATGACGTACGACTCTGGCGGACTTTCGCTTAAGATTAATAATGGCATGGTGGGGATGAAGCGCGACAAGGATGGCGGGTGCGCGGTGCTGGGGGCCATGCACGCGATCGCCACGGTGATCAAGCCCCGGGTGCGGGTAGTGGCGCTGCTGGCGATCGCGGAGAACAGCGTCTCCGACAACGCGTACCGGCCCGACGATGTGCTGCGGTACCGTAATAATGTTACGGTGGAAGTAACCAATACCGACGCCGAGGGACGGCTGGTTCTGGCTGATGCGCTCTGCTGGGCCTGCGAAAAGGAGAACCCGTCGGGCATCATTGACCTCGCGACTCTGACAGGTGGCGTGGTGGTGGCGCTCGGCAGCACGTTCTGCGGCATGTTCTGCGAAGATGATACATTACGTTCAAAGGTCGAGGCCGCCTCGGCGGTCGCGGGCGAGCGCGTGTGGCGGCTGCCAATGCACGCCGAGTACCGCGAGATGATGAAGAGCCCAATCGCCGATATTGTAAACTCAAACCCCAACCGCAAGGCCAGCCCCATTCAAGGCGCGGCGTTTTTAAGTTACTTTGTGCCTGAGGGTGTGCCCTGGTGTCACTTGGATATCGCGGGAGTCCACGCGGTTGAAAAGACCACCGGCCCATTTATCGAAGGGCCCACGGGCTGGGGCGTACGGCTGCTAGCCGAACTGCTCGCCGCCGAGTAAGTCTTTAACCTAAGCTCATCAACGAGCCCAGAGCTCGGTTCGCGAGCTTAATACGCGCGCCGGCTAAAGACTCTTCAATGGTAACGGCATGATGTGCGAGCACGCCGCAGGAAACGTAAGTTGATTCCCCAGCAGCAGGCATCGGTCTCTCGGTACTCCCGCGGCTATCGCAGCTTCAATGTCTCGCTGGGCGTCACCGATGGCCCAGGAACGAGTTAAATCAAGCCGCCACTCGTCCGCCGCCGCCAGCAGCATTCCGCCAGCTGGTTTGCGCCACGCGTGCTCGGACACCCATTGAGTCACATTACCTTGAGGGTGAAACGGGCAGTAGTAGAACGGCAGTTCTGGCATGTTAAGTTGTAGCCGCACCGCGTCGTTCACGGTTTCGACAGTGCGGAGCGAAGCCGCGCCACGAGCCACGCACCCCTGATTTGTAAACACCACGAGTTGATAGCCCGCCGCGACAAGGCGGGCGCACCCCTCGGCGACCCCAGGGAGTAAGCGGGCTTGCCAAGGATCAATCAGGTCGCCGCGCTTCCCCGGCAGCGGTGGGGGGGGCAGTTGTGAGCAACCGATCAGCGTGTCGTCACGATCAAGAAAGACAGCAGGGCGCTTCACGGGGTGTGCCCATAGAGCGCGGGACCGGCCATGCTCGCCAAAAGCATCGCGAGCACGATGGCCGCGGCCGTAACATAAATCCAGTCTCGCATGCGGAGGAAGAGGATGAGCGTTACGAAGACGCGCGCGAGCGGGGTACATAGCAAGATAAGCACACCGGCTTGCATGCACGCGACCGGATCGAGGTCATGAATAAGGCCGCGCCACACCGCGCGTGGCTGATTATAAGCAAATCCCCCATCGCTGCTCGCAGGCTCAAAGCGCGAGAAGTTGAGCAAAATGGCGGGCCCGCGAGCCAAGTACAGCGCAAGGCCCAGTATCATAAGTGTGCCAGATATCATCACTCCCGTTCGCAACACATAACAAATGATCAACCGCGTCTGGTCCATACCCGTTGGGCTGAGGTCGCCGGATGCGGATGGTGGGGGAGCGAGGGAGGTGGGTGTGCGTGTGGAGTTCATGCAGTGCTCCCGAACAAGCCTGCCACGCCCCGGTAGATCATCTGTACGCCCACGACGCACACAACGCACGAGAAACCGCGGCGGAGCATGGCAACGTTTATCTTTGGCAAGAGCCGGGCTCCCAAAAATGCTCCCGCAAGCGCACCGACCGCGACGGGCGCTGCGGAGCGAGGCTCGATCTGCCCTCGATAAAAGTAAACACCCGCGCTCGCGGAGGCGGTAACGCCGATCATAAAATTACTGGTGGCGGTAGAGACTTTGAACGGCAGGCCCATCAGCTTATCCATGGCGAGCACCTTGACGATGCCCGAGCCGATGCCCGCAAGCGCCGAGAGCACGCCCGCGCCGAACATAACACAGAACGCCGGGATCGTTCTCCGCGGGTAGTAGGGTGCTTTCACGCCTTTTTCACTGGGGTAATCGCCATTGAGTTGAAGCCGCGTCGCTAGCAAATCGGGTTCCATGCTAAGCGAGACGGGCTTAGACCGGATGAAGGTCGCCACGGCTGTGTAAAGCAGCACCGCCCCAAACAAGAGGCTGATCCCCGCCGCAGGCATGTAAATCGCGATCGCCGCTCCGGCGAGCGCGCCCGCGGTCGTTGCAACTTCCAGCAACATACCCACTCTTATGTTGGTGTAGCCGTCGCGCACGAAAGCCGCAGCGGCACCCGAAGAAGTAGCGATGACTGCAATAAGCGATGCACCTATGGCGTACCGCACATCGACTCCAAACCCCAGGACTAGCAGAGGAACAATTACGATTCCGCCGCCCAAGCCGGTCAGCGAGCCGATGAGGCCCGCAAGTGTCGACGCGACGAGCAGAACGGGAATGAAGATCACAGCGTTCACGCGGTGCGCCCTCTCCAACTGCGTCGCCCGGTTAGATGTAAGTAAAAACTATACCACTGGATGGTAGTGAGTAAGATGATGCTCACCGGGTGCAGTAATGCGAGCCAGAGCTTATGCCCGGTCCGCCGAAGTATCAGCGCACGCTGGACGATGTTAATTATCACCGCCAGGAGAGCCAGCCAGCGGGCTGGGAGCGGGATCTGCTCGGGGAACACCAGCAGCAACACCAGCAGCAACCAGGGAAGCAGATGGCCCACCGCATGAAGCACTGTAACGACAACCAGAAGCGCCGGGTTTCCCAGTCCCTCATAGGCGTTCTTGGTGAAGCCTCGCCACACTTGGCCAGCGTCCAAATACATCCGGCAGGAACATAAATCGGTGGCGTCGACAAGGTCGGTGTGGTAGCCAGCGCGGCGCAGCGCTCGAGGCAGCTTGATGCCGTCGTGCATCGAATCTTTGAACGCTTCGTGACCCCCGCAGGCGAAGTAAGCATCTGCACGAACCAGCAGAAACTGCCCGCATCCCGCGGAGGCGCTGGGGTCGTTGGTGCGTCTCATCCGCGGGAACGGGAGATAACTTAACAGAATGAAAAAAATCATCGGGACGGTCAAAGCCTCCGCCAGAGAGCCGACGATCTCTCGCGGAAAAGTGCTGATCAGCTGCGCGCTCTGCCGCGGGGCGGCGCGAAGCACGCGCGCGATGCACTCGGGCTCGAACCGCACATCGGCATCGGTAAAAAGTAACCAATGGGCTTGGGGGAGCGCAGTGTCACCGGGCCGGGCCTCCACGGCCTGCTGTGCCATGCGCCAACAGGCGTGCTGCTTTCCGTTCCAGCCCTTGGGCGGCGGGCGGGTAACCACGGACATAATATTAGGATGAGCAGCGCACAGCCCGGCGATTATCCGAGGGGTCGCATCGGTGCTGGCATCGTCATAAAAGAGGATGCGCGTGCGGGGGTGCGTCTGCGCAAGCAATGAAGCGGCGATCCCCGGAATATTGTTTTGTTCATCGCGCGCGGGGACACACACAGTCACCAGAGGGTCGCCCCCGGGCAGCTCCGCCGAGGCCGCCGGCGGACGCGGCCAATACCATAAGTTAATTAACGTCATCACCATCGCAAAGAGCGCGAGAAACGCCCCCGCCCCCGCAGCGATATTGAGGCCCGTAACCCATCGGTCGGAGTTCACAAAGGTTCCGGACCCATCACTCGCCGTGATCGCGGCGAAAAATGTGCAGAGCCCTGGCACAGGTAAAACGGCCCAGCTCATCGCTTCACCGCCGGACGTAGCCCGCGCTCGCTGCGAGCGGATTCATCTATTACGTTGCGTTGACCCGTCATCTTCTTCCAAAGGTCATACATTGGGTTAATCTTCGCAGAGCCCGCGCCGATGAGCGGAGTAAAGCCTGCGGGGTCGCGCGCGATAACTGATCGCGCCAACTCGCTGGCGTTGGCTTCCATCGACTGTAATATACACCTGTGCCACGCCGTTGTAGAGGCGCTTGGCGATCCCAGGGGGGGGGTTACCGTCGCAATCCGCACAAAGGCCTCGGGAGACTGGTCAAGCCAGAACGCGTACTCAAGAGCAACACTTACAACTCGCACCGCAGGCGTGCAGGCCGCAATCGCCGCCGCGCCCGGCCGGATCACCAGTGGTCTGCGCGGATCGCAAAATCGACCCTGTGGCGTAATCCAAAGCGTCGGATGCGCCGTCGAAGCAAAATAGCCGCGCACATATTCTAACAGCACATCCTTAGTTGCGGGGTCGTCGGGGTTGATGCCGAACGCGCCCAGCCGCGTGAGGAACTTAAAGTTCTGTAGCTGCGCGATATCCATCGGTGCCATGTGTACCCGCCCTGGGGCGAGCTTATGGGAAACCAATAGCCCAATCAGCGGGTCCCACCACGAAGTGTGATGTAACACAACCAGCACAGGGCCAGAGTACCCATCCAGCTCCGTCAGTGCCGCGGCAGGGTCAGTGGAACGCGAAACCGCAGCATCCTGGGCATCCGGAAAAGTTTTGATTTGCGGCGGGTCGGCAGCACGGTCCAGTACAGAAGTGGGGGGGATGCTGCCCAAAAGCCCGCCAGACTCTGGGCGATGATTACAAATGCGCACAGCGTGGAATCGCTTCCGTATCAACCGCCGCGCATACCAAAGAAAGCCCCGGGTAAAACGCGGGCTGTAGCGAGCGGGAAGAAGTGGAGGCGACGAGGGCATCGGGGTAACCGCATGGTAGTGAATAGCCAGGTAGAGGGCGTCGTGCGGCGCGCAAAAATGGTATCGAGTTATATTGCAGTCAGGCACAGACGCCAGCTTCTCGGCTTCCCATCAAAGCCCTCTTCCGGATTTGTTCCACCCGGCGCGGCTGGCGCGCCGATAATTGCAGCGCGTGTCCAACTCCGCCGACCTTCCATCCACCCGCCCCGCCGCCCCGCCTCTGCTTGACCCAGGCTGGCTCTTCCTTATCGCTGGCGTGGCCTTGTTGGGGGCGTGCATCCTTCTGCCCGCCCTCGAAGACGCGGCGGAAGTAAAGTTTCGCCGCGACTTAGTGCTATCAGTCGAGACCCACCGCGATCTGCGTCTATCTCGCTACGAAGAGTTCATCGGTGCGGTCGACAGCCGCAACCCTCAACTCATCATCTCCCTCGCTGAGTCACAACTCAATCAAATTCCCATCGATCGCGGTTCCCTCTCCACAACCTCCAACCCCCAAGATGGCACGCAATCCGCCGCAGCGAACGCCTCGGTCTTCCCAAGCCTAGAACCCGCCCCGCTCGTTCTGGCCAAACGTGCCAAGCAACTCTCGCGGCTTGAGGGCCTGACAACCAACGAAGGAACCCGAAAGTGGGTGCTCGTCGTGGGCGCTATCAGCGTGCTTATCGGCCTCATTGGCTGGAGCGAACCCAAGCGGTAACCGCCCAAGCCCACCCACCTCATTCAAGCCCCGCCAACGCGCGACTGGCCCTAAGT
>CAYVFW010000106.1:0-10935 GCA_964450325.1 uncultured Phycisphaeraceae bacterium
GCCCTCAACTGATCGTAAGTCGCCTCCATGAACAGGCGCATCGATGATGCATCACCGGCTTGGCCAGCGATCAGCAGTTGGGTCATTTCGTGTGCAGCGAGTTCGGCCATTTACAACGTCCCCGCCCGGCCCTCTTCCGCGCGCTATGAAGCGTCGGGCCTTCCCGAACGGTGGCACACGCCCAGAAAGACCTAACTTTTCAGCATCGGCGTTCGATTCATACACAAATTATTCACTGCCGTGTCCGGTTTGATTCTGAATGTCGCTCCTTCTTCGGGAGATATCTCCTATTCCCGCCTTTTTCCTGGTTGTAAAAACCCTGACTGAGCGATCAACCGCCAAACAACCGGCAGGAACTGACCCGATAACACTGGAGCCGAGAAACGTATGAACAATCCCCTTGCAAAACTGTTGTTGGCCGCAGCACTGACTGCCGCCGCGGTATCGCCCGTCGCTGCCACCTCCGTCGCACCCCTCACCAATGAAGAAGTGCTCGCTACCGCGGACTCAATCATAATTGGGACCGTGCTCTCTTCCAGCACCCGGGCGACCGGAGACCGTGGGCAGATGATCGTGACAGATTACATTGTACGCGTTGACCGCCTGCTGAGCGACGATGGAACCGTCGCGGCAACACAACGCAATGGCAACTTGACACTTACGTTCGCGGGCGGAGATTTGGTGCTTCCCCAGGGTCAAACCCGCGGCTTGGACGTCCACGGCGTTCCCAAGCTCGAAAACGGCGATCAAGCCTTCTTCTTCCTCACAGCGCCCGCACGCCGCGGCTTCTCGCCGGTGGTGGGCATGCACCAAGGCCTGATGCAGATCCGCAATATAGATGGCGTTCAACGAGTGACCCAGCAAGCTGGTTGTTGCGAGCGCGAGTCGGGCGATGGGGTTATCCGCCGCCCGTTCTTAGCCAAACTTACACCCGCCAACTTCCCCGGCTTTACGCCCGAAGAGTTCGCAACGCAAATCATAAGCAATCTTCCCAAGGTTCGGGAAATCCCCGCGCTGCGGCGCCTCACGCCGCCGCTCAAAGATCCACGCATTCCCAACGTCTTTCAGGGCGATGAGCTTCCGCTCTTGACCGTCGGCGGACCTGCAAACGCCGATCTCTCCACGAGCATCATCGGCGGCGCAGCACCCGGCGGCTGGGACGCACAAAACAGTCTACCCCCAGCGCCCGCCCAGCGAACGTTATTGGCGCCGCAGGTGAGCGATGAAACGAACATTTCCGTTGCTTCCCCCTACGCACCTCGCTATGGCTTCACACGGGCAGTGCCCAACCTACCCATCGTCTACAACGTCCCGCCCATACTTAACCCAGCATGGAACAGTGGGTTTAATGAAACTCTGTCGTACTGGAACTTCTACGGAAACGATGTATTTCGTGTCTACACCAACCCCAATAACACAGTCGGGGCCAACAACAGCCGCAATGAGACGGGATTCCTTAACGACCAGCAGATGCTCAGTGTGTACAGCTTTGCTTGGGACGGTTTTTACGCGGTGTGCCTTTCGTGGAGCATCAATAACCGGATCGTCGAAAGCGATATTATGTTTAATCCGGCTTGGGCCTGGACTAACGACCGCGCCACCGCTTACGGCAATTCCTCAACCGTTTACTTTCAGCCGGTAAGCCTGCACGAACAGGGTCACGCGTTCGGGCGCAGCCACTCCTGGATCAGCAATCCTAACTATGGTTCTCCCTCGGTCATGAACTATTGGAGCCGGCCGTTCTACCTCACCGAGACATATCGGGTCTTCGCGGACGATGCAGAATCACTTCGCGCTGCCTATCCCGCCCGTGCCATCCCACGTAATGATGCGGTGCTTGCCATGTGGTCGATGCAGGGCTCCAGCGGCAGCAACAGTAACTTGACTCGTGACCTTGTTATGTCGCCCACTACCGTGCAGCAGGGCGCGAGCTTAAGTGTTCAGAACATGCACGCCGAGAACGCGGGCACCGTTGGGCGCGATATCACCGCTGACTTCTACCTCTGCCCTGTGGCGAGGAGCTTCTCGGGGTCCGTCTATGCGGGCTCAAGTTACGTGGGTAACTTCCCTCGCTTCTCGAGCGCAGGTTACAGCCGCTCGATCACCGTCCCGGCGGGCACGCCTCCCGGCCAGTATTATGTTGCCACGGCGGTGAATGATGATTATAACTTTAACTCGCAGGCATGGAGCCAGAACCGCATCACGGTGGTAGCTCCCCCGCCCCCGCCCGGTCCGTCCAATGACTTCAGGGCCAACGCGTGGTGGATCACTCAGGGCACCTGGTACGGTGCTACCACCAACGCGACGGTCGACGGGAGCGCATCGTGCGGGAGTAGTAACTCAACACCGGACATCTGGTACCGGATCCAGATGCCTTACTCGGGTCAGCTTGAGGTTGACAGCTGCGGCTCTAGTTACGATACGGTGGTGTCTTTATATTACTCTGAGTTCGGGGTGTTCTTCCCTCGCGACTGCGACGATGACTCGGCGCCCTGCGGCGGCAACAAGAGCCTCGCGAACGATTACTTTGGCGAGGGCGCCATCGTTTACATCCGGGTGAGCGGGTACCTCGGGAGCAAAGGGAATGTCCAGATCAACGTAAGGGCCATCCCGGCCAACGATCGGTGCGAGGCCCCCGCCACGGTGGGCGCGGGTACGTGGTACGGTAATACAACCTCCGCGACCGCCTCGAACTACGCGGCGTCCTGCCACACCTCCGATACCCGGGATATTTGGTACGCTTATACTCCTTCCTGCGCTGGCCTGGTTGTCATGGACACCATCGGCTCAAACTTCGATACTGTGCTTAGCGTCTACCAAGGGTGCGGCGGCCTTGAGGTAGCTTGCGATGATGATTCGTTTGGCGGCTACCAGTCGCAAGTCTCGTTTTACGCGACCGCTGACGTAACATATAACATTCGCCTGGGTGGTTACAACGCGGCGACGGGTAGCACGATACTTAACGTCTACCCGCCCCAGGTTGATAACGACCTGTGCGCAGCCGCCTCAACCATCGGGGACGGGACCAACACCTTCGACACGCGGTGTGCCACCACGCAGGGGGCGAACCTGGACGCGGCGTGCGGGCTGGGCGATACGCCGGTGGTCGCTGATGTTTGGTATTATTACGTTGCACCGACGGACGGTGCGGCGTACCTCTCCTTCTGTGATCTTACGTTCGATGCGGTCGCTGCCATCTACGACGCCGCCACTGGCTGCCCCGCGGACGGTACCACGCAGATCGTCTGCGGAATCACCACCGAGGGCTGCCCCGCAAGCCCGACTGTAAGCTTTAATGTAAGTAATGGTGTGGCATACTGGGTGCGCATCGGTGGATATTACGGCGGCCCGCGAGAACAGCCGCTGGGCACGGGTAACTTCACAATTACATCAGTCCCGGGCGGTCCTGCCAACGACTCGTGCTCTTCCGCCGAGGTCCTGGCATCAAGCCCCGCAACGGCCGCGTTCAACGGAACGCTTGTCGCGGCCACGATTGACGGGTCCGCAGTGGGTGATCCCGACCTGGGCGCTGGCCCAGATGTCTGGTACTCATGGACCGCGCCCTGCGAGGGCACGATCATCGTGAACGCCTGCGGTACTTACAATACATCTGGTGTTGACACGCTGATCTCGCTTCACAGCGCGTGCCCGGGCGCGCCAGAGAATACGCTTAACTCTGCACTCGGCTCAACCGACGTGCGGTGCGACCTTCACTCGCCCGAAGATGCTGAGGTGGTGCTTAGTGTTACGTCAGGACAGCAGGTGTTTATCCGCGTCGCGGCTCAGGACCCGGCGGGCGTGCTCGGGGCGATTACGGGTTCTCTCCGGTTTATCGTAAGCGGCGATGAACCTTCCGCTCCCTTGCCAGTTACTAACGGCACCACGAACATCTGTACCAACGGCGCGTCGCCGACCGACCTGGGCGACGGGTTTGAGTGGGCGGATACCTTTTATCTCTACCAGGCCGGCTGCAACGGCACCGCAACCGCCTCAATCTGCGCCGCGCCGATCGAAACACGTCTGGCTATCTACGATTATAATTATGATACGGCGCAGCTCGGTGCGCAGTTGGCTTACACTTACAATGATGGGCCGGTGTGCCCCGGGGCTGGGTCTTCGCTGACTATCCCCGTGACCGACGCGGCGTATTACGTTGTCCGGGTTGGTTCGCTGAGCGATGCGACCTTGGCGCTTGTTCTCTCCTGCACGCCCGACGCGGCTCCCTGTGCCGCGGACTTCAACCAAGACGGCGGGATCGATGGAACGGATGTAGATGCGTTCTTCGAGGCTTGGGTCGCGGCGGATGCTACCGCCGATGTTGACCAGAGCGGCGGGGTTGACGGAGCGGATGTGGATGCGTTCTTTGCTGTCTGGTCAGCGGGCGGCTGCTGAGTGTTAGCCAGCGGTAAGTAGAGTTATGTTTGGTTTGAACTGTTGAAACGGCCGCGTCTTAGGGCGTGGCCGTTTTTATGCGCGGGCCGCGGCGACTATACTTGGCGTCATTGCCCGACTTACATGCAGAACGGGGGCGGAGTAGCGGCTCGCGGCTGTCGCGAGTGCTGCTCATGGCCGCGCCACGCTGGATGCCGCTGCGGTCAAGAATTACATTTGGAAATGAGCTCCCCGCCACGTTGCTGTTCACGCTCGCGCTCTCGATGATCGAGGGGGGCGTGATCGCGGTCTTTGCCAGGCAAACCTTTGATGGGGTGGTGAGGGCGGGAAGGCTTAACTTCGCGGTCGCGGTGCTGGGGGCGATGGGCGAGCTGGCGAACATTCTAAGCTTTGTCTGGAGTTCGGTCTCGGCGGGGCGGAGGGTGGTGCCGTTTATTAATGGGCTCCAGGTGGCGACGATTGGGTTGATCGCCGCGATGTCTTTGGTGCCTGCGGCGGAGTCTGGCTTGTACCTGCTGATTGCACTCACGCTTTCGGCGCGGCTTTGCTGGTCTGGTATGTTAACATTACGAACCGGCGTGTGGCGGGCGAACTACCCCGCGCGGATGCGGGCGAGGATTGTGGGATTATTGTCGAGCGCGCAGATGATGGTGGTGGCGGGTAGTGGGGCGTTATTGGGGTGGGTGCTTGATAGTAACCGCGATGCATTTAGGGTTATATTGCCGGTCGCGTGCGCGGTGGCGCTCGGCGCGGTCTGGTCGTACGGGCGGATTAGGGTGCGCGGCGAGCATCATCTGGCCAAGCCGGGTGGGCCAGGGCACGCGGTCATGAAGCCTTGGCGGGGACCGTTGGTGGTGATAAAGGTGCTAAGGAAGGATCGTCGCTACGCGCAGTTCATGCTGTGCATGTTTATATTAGGTTTCGGCAATCTGATGATTAATCCCATCTTGGTGATTGCCCTTCGCGAGGAGTTCGCGCTCAAGTACTTCACCAGCATCCTGATCACCAGCAGTATTCAATCGGTGATTCAGGTTGCGGTCATTCCCCTGTGGGCCAGGCTGCTGGACCGGGCGCACGTGGTGAGATTCAGGTCAATTCACTCCTGGGTGTTCGTGGCCGGGGCACTTATATTTATGATTGCCACGGCGATGCACAGCCTTCCGCTGCTCTTTGTGGGGGCGGTGGTGCAGGGGTGCGCGTACGCGGGGGGCGCGTTGGCTTGGAACCTGGGGCATGTTGACTTCTCACCGCCGAGTGAGACGAGTCAGTACATGGCGACGCACGTTACGTTGAACGGACTGCGCGGGTTGCTGGCACCGTTGGTTGCGGTGTGGCTCTTTGAAATGCTTAAGGCAGCGGGGGTGGCGGCCCATGTTTGGATGATGTCGGCCGCGTTAGCAGTTAGCTTTGCTGGGGCGGCGGGGTTTGTTGCGTTGCGGATATCTATGGGTGCCGAGACGGCAAAGGTATCGCGTTCTGGTTGAGCCCAGACGTATTGCAACGAGTAAGCACGTGGGCTTACACGCGAGAGGGTGGTTATTCTCGGGACGCTGGAACCTTGGGGTGGGGCACCTCACCACTGGTGTCGCCGCGTGAGCGTTGTTTACTTGTCAATGATCATCGGGCTGGATCAGCAACCTCCGGACCAGTTAAGGAAGAAGAAGTCTACATCAGTGCCATCAACGCCGCCATCATTATTAATATCGCTCTCGGGGAGAGCATCTACCCACGCGAGGAAGAAGGCCTCAACGTCGGCGCCATCGACGCCGCCGTCTTGATTGATGTCACCGGTTGAGTTGACGGCGATGGTCGCGGCGGTGGTTGGAACGCATCCGCAGGAATCGCAGATGAGGCAGTCGAAAGTTCCACCGCCGAGGCAGGTTGCGGCTGAAACGAAGAGCGTGCTCGTGTTCACGCCATTGAAGAGGCCGCTCTGACCTTCGGTTAAGTTAAAGAACTCGCCGCTGGAATCCTGACGGCGCCACTGAAATGAAATTGGGCCGTTGCCGGTGCCCACTGCGCCGAGTTGAAAGAAGTCGCCGCCGATGTAATCGCCACCGACGGGGTTCTCGGTGATTACAACGGAGGATGAACCGTTATAAATGGTCCCAGCGAAACCTGGGCGGTTGCCCGTTCCGCCAGCGACACGGACGTTTGCCACTGGCATGAGGACGTTGCATGAGAAGAGACCGACGCGTCCACCTCCTCCGCCCCCCGAGAAGAAAATGTTTCCGTTGCCGCCGTTTGCGGTGATGAGGCCTGTGCCGTCGATGGTTGAGGCGGTGAGCCAGAGCGCGCCTCCGGAGCCGGCTCCACTTTCATCGCCGGGAGTGTTGGATCCGTTAGTTGATAACAGACCGTCCACTCGTAGGGTTCCGCCGACAAGTATTTTGGCTGCGCCGCCACCGCTACCGCCGAGGCTCACGTTGTCGCGTCCGCCACCCGAGCCAAAATCGATGGGAGAGGAGCGGGAACCATAAGCGTTACCGCCTGGGGGTGAGCCGTAGTTTGGTGAACCGGCACCGCCATTCCCGCCGTATCCGCCACCGCCGCCGACTTCTAAGGCAACGGAGCCGGTTCCGGTGCCGGGCCCGGCATCAGAGCCGAAGCCGCGCCCCGAGAAATCAATGGCACCAGTAGGTTCGACTGTTACATCGTGATTCACAGTTATCGTGACATCGGGTTCAAGCTGCTCGTGCGAGAGCGAGGCGCGGTTCCGGACGATGAGAAAGTCGAAGGTGCGATCTTCGCCGATGTCAGTTCGTTGACCGGCAGAACCGCCGTTATCAAAGAGGGTGGTGGACGGGGCCGACCCTACTTTGGTGAAGATGCTACCGGCGGCGCCGCGCTGCCAGCCAGCTCCGCCGAAGGCTTCCATTATAACTGAGTTGGCGAGACTGCTGGCGGGGTTGAGTGCGATGCGCCCGCCGCCACCACCGCCCGAAAAGACCACATTGCCTAATCCACCGTTAGCCTGAATGGTCCCGTTTCCCGAGATGGTTCCGCCTGTAATCCAGATGCTTCCTGCTGCACCTGCGCCAGATTCATTCGAAGGGGTGGGGTTGCCGTTAGCGCGAATAGTTCCGTTGTTTACGAGCGTACCTGCAAGGTCGATCTTTACTGCTCCGCCGCCTCGTCCGCCAATGGTGGAGTTGTCACGGCCGCCGCCGGAACCGTGCGTAACTGGTTGGGTGACCGAGCCGTAGACGCCGCCGCCAGGAAGGAATCCGAAGTTTGGCGACCCTGTGCCTCCGTTGCCGCCGTGTCCGCCTCCGCCTGCCACATCGTAACTAAGGCCACCAGTGCCGGGGGCCGGGCCTGTCGCAGAGGCGAAGCCACGGCCGGAAAGGTCGATGCCGCTATTGGCTTCGATTGTGGCAAGGCCGGCAATTGCGATCGTAAATCCTTGTTCCTGAGCGGGGTGGGAGAGGGAAGCGCGGCCCTGGATGATGAGGTTATCAAAGCTGCGATCGTTTGCTAGATCGGTGCGCTGGCCTGCGGTGTTATTGTTATCATAAATTACAGTAGAGGGGTCGGACGCACGCTTTGTGTAGATGCTTCCGGCCGCGCCCTTCATAAGGCCGTTGCCGCCATAGCACTCGAAGTTGAGAGTTGGGCTCATCGCGGCTTGCGCGGTCGCTGCGATGCGCCCGCCACCGCCCCCTCCTGAAAAGACAACGGAACCGCTGCCACCATTGGCTTTGAGTGAACCGCTGCCATTGATGAAGTTAGCGCTTACCCAAATGCTACCCGCGGCTCCTCCCCCGGACTCGCCACCGGGGAGGGGATTTCCATTGGCGAGTATTTCTCCGTCCAAGTTCACCGAACCAAGAACGTTGAGACGGACTGCGCCACCGCCAAGCCCACCGAGCATGAAATTGTCGCGACCGCCTCCCGACCCGAATGTGGTTGGTGAGCTGATCGAGCCGTAGGTGATTCCGCCGGCGGGGCCACCAAAGTTGGCGGAGCCGTTGCCGCCGTTACCGCCGTGACCACCACCGCCTGCAACGTCAAAAGTGAGCCCGCCTATACCGGCACCGCTTCCGGATTGTGAGGCAAATCCTCGTCCGCTCACGTTTATTTTTGAGGAGGCGTCAATCGTGAGGTCGTTGAGGACATTGATGACGAAGCTAGGTTCCCCCGCAAGGTGAGAGAGTTGCGCAGCGCCTCTAAGCACAAGGAAGTCAAAGGAACGGTCCTGGGCAAGGTCGGTGCGTTGGCCGACAAGCCCCGCGTTATGAAAGGTGGTGATGGAAGGCTGGCTTGCGATGCGGGTGCGGATGCTGCCTGCTCCGCCGCGCATCCAGGCGGATCCGCCGGTGCATTGGAGGATGAGCGCGGGGTCAATCGAAGATGAGGCGGAAAGGGAGAGTCGTCCGCCACCACCCCCGCCGGAAAAGGTGATGTTCGCAGTTCCGCCGTTGGCGGAGAGTGAACCCGAGCCGACGATGTTGACGGCGGAGAGCCAAATGCTGCCACCCGCGCCCCCACCGGCCTCGCCCCCTGCAAAGTTGCCGCCATTAACGTTGATCAACCCAGAGATAGTGATAGTCTCGTTCGAAGAGATATAGAGAGAACCGCCGCCCGCGCCTCCGAATGCGGTGTCATCGCGACCTCCGCCCGAGCCAAAATCGACTGGGGCAGCGGTGCGGTCGTTTGTAGGTCCACCGATTGGAGATCCGTAGTTGAATGACCCTTCACCACCGGTTCCGCCATGGCTACCGCCAGCGGCGACTTCAAAAGCTACACCCCCGGTTCCCGATCCTGGACCGGTGTCGCTGGGGTAGCCGCGGCCTGTGCCATCAAATTGACCGTTTGCTGCGAAGGTCACGTTCCCGGAAGTGGTGAGGGCCAGCCCGCGGACCAAATCGGTCCCGACGCCGGAATAATCAGTAATGATTCCGGAAGTGTGGGTGAGTATGCCGGGCGTTCCACCATTTGGTTCCACGATGAGGCTCGCGATGGTTTGTCGGCCGTTCATCGTGAGGGTGGTGCCGCGAACCGTGATCTGAGCGGAGACGAGGTTGACAGGCGCGCCACCGGCGGTCGGCACGATTGAGATCTGATTGGGAGCAACGGTTTGAGGTGCCGTAATGAGGACCGGCTGAGCGAGACTGGTAGATCCGGCGAGTGCAAGGGCGGAGAGCGCAAGGAGCGCGTCAGAGAAGCAAGGGCGGTTTAGTAGAGAATGGGAAGTGTGTGTGTGGGACATGGGAAGACTCCTGGCAAAAAAAGAGGGGCGTGGGAGGACCGCCGAACACGAAGGGAAGAGGATGTAGTCTATCGAACAGCGGTGTTAAAGTGGTAGGAAAAGGGGATGCAATGTGAGTTCTCGGACCGGGAAAAGGGAATACATCTAATATACTCCAGAGTATGACAAACAGTTTGGACATTGTCAAGTTTTTTCTTTAGGTTTTTGATCGTTTTTTTTAATCCTTCTGATATGCCGGGTGTAGGGAGCCTCGGGGATACTTGAAAGGTATCCGTAAGGGTTTCGAGATGGCGAGAAACTTTTACGCAGCTTTATCTCTCCGCAGACGCACACAATACTGACGGAACGCCCGGGAGATGTGGCGGGCTTACTCTGATGCATGATTCGGGACATCGAGAAGATATTGATAAGCCGCGAGCGGATTGCAGAACGGGTGGATGAAATCGCTGCGGCGATGTCTCGTGACTTTGCACGCGAGATGGCCGGATTGTCGGAGCGCGAGCAGGAAGGGCAGATTGTGCTGATTCCTGTGCTCACGGGATCGATCGTTTTTGTTGCGGACCTGATTCGTCGGCTGCCGATAAAGCTAAGTTTAGGATTGGTTGCGGTCTCGAGCTATCCGGGGAAGAGCATGGAGAGCAAGGGCGTCATCATGCGGTCGGAGTTGCCCAAGAATTTGGCTGGGAAGCACGTTGTAATCGTTGACGACATTTTGGATAGCGGCCAGACACTCCATTTAATAAAGAGGCTGGTTGAAGAGCAACGGCCAGCAAGTATTCGGCTCTGCGTTTTACTTCGCAAGCCGGGGAAGGCGACCGTAAAAGTGGACGCGGATTACGTCGGGTTTGATATTCCGGACGAGTTTGTCGTGGGATACGGGTTGGATTATGATGGCTTTTATCGAAACTATCCCGAAGTGGCCACGCTGCGGTCTGAAGCGAGATAGATATTTAGGTGGATGGATTGTGAGTTAAGCGGGCGGCTTAGTGCGGTTTTGGGGTTTTTAGTTCCAGTCACCAACATTGAGCTTCCAGGCGCGAGGACGACTGCCGCGTCGTGTTTAGAGGTTGCAAGGGCCGTTTGTGTGCAGGTGAGCGGCGAATGGTTGGTTGAACGGGCGTGGATTTTACATGGGTCCGCATGATCAAGAGACGGTTTCGCTCACGCACGCCGCGTCTACCGGGGTGGGTGATGTTACGGCCGCGAGCAGTGGGCCTGGCATGGCGGGGACGGTCGGGATGACTGGGGGCGTGACTGGTCGGCGAGAGTTAACCATACCTCGGCAACTGGGTGGTGTGCGATTAATTCGTGAGATTGGCCGGGGCGGGATT
>CAYVFW010000107.1:0-10874 GCA_964450325.1 uncultured Phycisphaeraceae bacterium
GAGGGATAGGGTTGTATTAACTGTTATTATGTGGTGGTTATGGGATGCGGGTTGGGGGTGCTGGTTGTTGCTGAGCGTGATTGGGGAAAGCAACTAGGGCTGAAGCTATAGTCTACGAGTGGTTAGGGCCGTTGAAACGGCCTCCACGGACGACGAAATGGGTTGGGTGCGCGGGGTGGCCTGGCGGGGAGTGTAGTGTAATATAAGTGGCGCGAGTTTGCCTCGCGATGCGCTGAATCTGGCATCGGGATGGAGTGGGCGCGCCTCGGCGGGTTTGGCCGCTTAGCGAGGCTTGAACATCATGCAGTTGGGGATTTTGTCTAGTTTCTGGTTAAACCATGCGAGCGTTTCCATTCGTCGCTGTTTGGCTGGGTTGGGATCATTGATGTAAACAGTGTTTCCATCAACGCCCGTCAGCACGACGATGTGGGGAAAGCCATCCCATTTACCCGCGCACCAGATCGGGCCGTTATTGGACAATATGACTTCCAACTGCTGCGAAGTTAAGTCCTGGGCGGGAGTCATAAGCGAAAGTAGCCCCTCGGTCTTCGCCAGTGTGATAAAATCAACGAGGTTGATTCCGTTATTTGCAGCCCACTTCTCGGGGATTCCAAGGCGCGGCCCGGCCTCGCGAAAGTACGCGACCATGCAGACGCTCGCGTACCAGCATTCCATTGATTTACGTTGTACAACGAGCGGCACTTGAAGTATTACAGCCATTTTCCGGTTTCCTTTTCGTAGAAGTTTAACTCACTGAGCACCCCTCCGACACGCTGCCGGCCAACCTCTCGCCTTGCCCTGAAGATCCAAACACCACCGCACGGTAACCTAAGCCGAGAGAGCAAACCTGGGACTCTCGCCAACCCCGCGAACTATTTTCAGCCTGACTCGGGTCTTTAGCCTGACTCGGGCACGTTTCACTGTATCGCTTTCCTAACTCTGCAGAGCGACGGCGGTGGGGCTGTCGCTTTTAGTCGACGCGGTCTCTACTCGATGCGAAACTGCAGCTGCGCAGTGATCGTTCGGATGTGGATGTTGTCGCGTGCTTGTGCCAATAATTTGTGACCTCTCTGCGTGGTGGCCAAGTTTACCGGGAAACTGCGCATGGATAATTACAAGCCCACGGGGAGCTTGTGCGATTGTGTCCTGCGGTGGGTGGCTTGCGCCGCCCGGACCTATCCGCAAAGAGAGAGAGAAATGGCCCCGCTCGGATTTGAACCGAGGACCAAGCGATTATGAGTCGCCTGCTCTAACCGCTGAGCTACAAGGCCACATGCGGGTCGTTCGCCTTTCGGCGATCGCCTGCGCGTGGCCAAGTATACGAACCGAAAGGTCACGCGGCGAACGCACCCTGCACTGCCTGAGGGCTCTAGGAACCAGATCAGCGAAGACGGCTACGAACAGCCGCCGTTGACCCATTCGGTGAAGAACGCCGCGAGGTCGCTTCCGTCGATGCCGCCGTCGCTGTTTGCATCTGCGTCCGAGTCGCCCGCCGCCCAATCGACGAAGTAGGAATCGACATCGCCACCATCAACGCCGCCATCGAGGTTGTAATCGGCGAAGCAAAAGGGGGAAGTAAGCCGAAGGGCCACGAGCGAGTTTACGGTAATCGGGTCGCCATCGTCAAGGACTCCGATGAGCGATTGCGAGCGTCCCGGCAACCCCCGGCCGAGACAGATTCCCTCCATGTTGTTCACGGAATCAGTGAATAGCGAGACCTTGTTCACAGGGTTCAAGCCGCCGAGATTGATGCTCGCAAACGTGCCGACATCGGTCGCTTCATCGACTTTCAACTCATAGAAGCGACTCTGAAAGAATCCGTTCAAGCTGAAAGCAAAGGACCGCTCCATGGCGATCAGCGTGCCATCATCTAGCAAGAGGAGTTCGGATACCCCGGAGCGCGCCCCGGTTATGTTTGAGCCGTGTATCGGCGCGGACCGATAGGCGAACTGGCCTGTAGGCACGAAACTCGGGGACATTTCATTTCGATTAAAGCGTTGTAGACGGATCCACGTTCCTGCCGATCTGGTAGAGAGCGGTCCGTCTGTAGACAAGGCCTCTTCGTTGCACGTCCATAACGTACGCCCATCGGCGCTCATCGTAAGCGATTCAAAACCGAAGTTTGCTCTGCGCTGGCTGTAGATAACCGGCGGTGAGATAGTCGCGACCGCGGCCCCGGTTGTAAGCGAATACTCGCGGATGGCGGGAGTGCCCTCCTCGGCGAGCAGGACTGTTTCCGCAGCGGCGTCGACGGCGATAGCCTCAAAGTCGCGAGTTTCCGACAGACTCAGGCCGCCAGTTACGATCGCTGAAGTGATGCACCCTTGATCATCGCAGATGATGGTTATGAATACGAGCTTATTTGAGTTGTCCATCACCATCACGTACCGGTCGGCACCACCTGGGAGTTGAGACGGCAAAGCAGCGATTCCGCTCAGACCGGTGATGGTAAACTGAATACCGTGCTGATCTTGAGTGAAGCTAGAGATGTTGACGATGTTACATCGATCGATGGTTACGCTGGCTAGGGCCTCACCTGAGGCTGCGGCTGCCGTTGCCAAAACCGCCAGTGCTCGTCGTTTGCCTTGCTGCACTCGTCAACAGCCTCCTGCGGCCCAGTAGGTAAAGAAAAACTCCAAATCCGCGCCGTCCACGCCTCCATCATTGTTGACATCTCCACCTTGGTGCGACGCCGACCAAGTGATAAAGAAATCGGTGACATCCGCGCCGTCTACGCCGCCGTCGACATTAAAGTCAGCGACGGCGCAGGGCTGCAAGCCATCGCAGGTAAATACTTGCACTGCGGGTTCCAAATAGACCCGTACCCCCGTGCCAAGCAAGCTGCTCCAGACGAGTTGCCCGTTCGCTAATTCACGGGAGGCATGGCCACGCCAGGTGATTTCTGCGCCGATCTGCAGAGGGGCCCAGCCGGGAAAAATCTGGTTTCGTCCTGAGTCGATCAGGCAGGGGCCGTTATGGGTTCCACTGGAAAAGTTAAACCCATCGTCATGCCACGGCACCGGGCTTGGTTCCTGCCCGACGAAATCTGCGAGCGGGCTCTCCGCGCGATCCGCATCGCCGAAGACGATCCAGTTATAAGTGTGGCCGAAGACCCACGTGTCATCGGCGTTGGTGAGGCGAAGCGTGAACGTGTAGTCATAGCGTCCATCGGGCCGCGGGCAGACGCTGTACTTCAATTGGAGCGGCGATGCCGCCGCGGGGCTAACAAAGAAGCCGACGGTCAACGCGGCGAGCGCGCACGCGGCCACTCGGTGGGCGCTGCGCCTTGTGTGGTCTGGAGGTGCGCACCAGTATTGTAACAATCGGCGGCTTCGCAGAGGGGGTAACCGAGGCATCACAAAGTCTCCTTACACCCCGAGTTCCTCAATCGCCACATCCGATGCAGGAACAGACTCGCAAGGGTGAACGCATCTCGCTACGTCTAAGTAGAGCACATAGATCAGGTATCGCAACCCCTCCAGCAAGAAAAGCCGTTAAAAGTCGAATTGACTTAAGGTTATAGTCCCCCCGGGTGCCTGTGCGTGTCAATATAACCCGGTCGCGCTGCTCGGCGAGGCAGTGTGTTCGTAGAGGCTGATAAGCATTAGTGCGATGCTCGCTGCTCGAAGTGGGGATCTGCGGCTCTGTTCATGGATTGGCCTTATCGGCCTCAGGCTTTGCGTCGTGCCGCGCTCGTGCCAGTCGGTTCGCAGTTCCACTCGGGATTGAGGCGGGGGCAGCAGAACGTTAACTTGTAAGGTCCTGCCGACTGCCGCGTTCAAGGTTCTGATGGTTTCTTGGGCAGGCTTTGCGGCAGAGGCCGAGGAAGGAAGCCGTTCCTGGAAGTGCGGCGAGCTTCACAGAGCTGGGGGAGGGTTTCGCGGCTGCGGTGAATGCTGCGCACACCGGCCCGAGAACTTCTACCATTTACGCATGTCTCTTTTCTCGCGAAAGCCGAAGCCCACTCCTCAGACCGCAGTTGTTCCGGCGCCCGGGGATTCGGCGTTGAGGCCGGGTGGAGGTGTCTCGAGCACCGAGGCGGGCGGCGCTAACAGCCAGCGCGAGCGACGCATCTTTGAGGTGGGCAGTCAGATGCTGGAGCGGGCGCGTCGGCATAAGTCCGGGGTTCTCTCGGCCAAGTTTTACAGTGATGCGCTGATGGAATGGTCAATGAAGGACCAGAACTTCAAGGTTCAGCTCTTTCGCTTTGTTGACTGCTTTCCAATGCTTAAGACACCGGAGGCGATCTTCTCGCATCTTGAAGATTATCTTTCGCAGCCCGATGTAACCGTTCCAACGCCTATCGCGGTTGCGTTGAAGGCTGGCAGAATATTACCGGGAACCGCAGCCAAAACAATTGCCTCTCAGATTGAAGGAATGGCGAGTAAGTTTATTGCGGGGACCGACGCAGCGAGCGCGCTACCGGGGCTGCGCGATATGTGGGATCAGGGGATTGCGTTCAGTGTCGATCTGTTGGGCGAAACCTGCGTGAGCGATGCGGAGGCCGACGGCTACGCCGCGAAGTATCTGGATTTGATCCATAACCTCCCCGCGAGTGTGGCGGGCTGGGCGAAGCGACCGACGCTCGAGTCAGACCATCGTGGCGAAGTGCCGCGGGTTAACGTAAGCGTGAAGATATCTGCGCTATCTGCACGGTGTGATTCGATCGATACGCCTGGCTCCATCGCAGACCTGATGAAGCGGTTGGTGCCGATTCTTGAGGCGGCCGCCCAGCGCGGCGTGTTTGTTAACTTTGATATGGAGCATCACGCGCTCAAAGACCTGACGATCGAGCTGTTTGAGCGGTGTGTCGAGCGGGTTAAGTTTGAGGGTGGCCTTGCTATGCAGGCGTACCTTAAGAGTGGCCCGCAGGATGCTCAGAGGGTGGTTGACTGGGCCAAGCGGTCTGGCAAGGTAGTGACGGTGCGATTGGTCAAGGGCGCTTATTGGGATGCCGAGACTATCAAGGCGGAGATGCACGGTTGGCCTTCGCCGGTTTGGAACCAGAAGTGGCAGACCGATGCGTGCTTTGAACGCATGGTGGATATCTTTCTTGACGCTACGCCGCGAGCTGGTGCGCCGGGCGGCGGAGTTAAACTGGCGCTGGGGTCGCACAACGTCCGCAGCATCGCCGCTGCGATTACATCTCTCGAAGAACGCTCACTCCCGCTCGAAGCGATCGAGCTTCAGATGCTGCACGGCATGGCCGATCAACTTAAGTTCGCGGCCAGCGAAATGGGCCTGCGGATCCGCGAGTATGTCCCGGTGGGTGACATGATTCCTGGGATGGCCTACCTCGTCCGCAGACTTCTGGAGAACACGAGTAACGAGAGTTGGCTTAAGGCGGGATTCGTGGATAAGGCCGACCCCGCGGCGTTGCTCGCGGCACCCGCCCCGCCAGCGGGCGCGCCCAGTCCGGTCGATCTGCTTATGATCGCCCCCGAGCGGCACAACTTAAGTGATCGCGCTGTAGGAGTGGGCGACGATCGGGCCT
Organism: uncultured Phycisphaeraceae bacterium; assembly: GCA_964450325.1. GTDB lineage: Bacteria > Planctomycetota > Phycisphaerae > Phycisphaerales > UBA1924 > UBA2402. The sequence continues at coordinate 5,495 of CAYVFW010000107.1, forward strand.
TCGCGACTGAACCGCTCCGTGACTTTTCCGCCGCGAAACAGCGAGAATCTTTCGCATCGGCAATCGCCCGCGCCACCATCCCCAAAGTGGCCAATGACGTGACGCCCCAGCGGGCAATAGAGATGATCGCTCGCGCCTATGCGGCGTTCCCTGCGTGGCGTGATACCGACCCGCTTATCCGCTCCAAGGCGCTTATAAAAGCGGCGGAGGCGATGCGCAAGCAGCGAGATGGGCTTGCGGCGGTGATGATCCGCGAGTCGGGCAAGACTTGGCGTGAGGCCGACGCGGATGTCTGCGAAGCCATCGACTTTTGCGAGTATTACGCCCGCGAAGCCATCGGACTCTTCCAACGTAAGCGGCTAGGACGCTTCATCGGCGAGTTGAACGAAGTGTGGTACCAGCCGCGCGGCGTGGCCGTGGTGATCAGCCCGTGGAACTTTCCGCTGGCCATCTGCTGTGGTATGACGGTTGCGGCTCTGGTGACGGGGAATACGGTCATCGTCAAGCCAGCTGAACAGACTCCGGGCATCGCGAGCATTCTTTGTAACCTGCTTTGGGATGCGGGCCTGCCTAAAGAGGTGTTGCATTTCTGCCCGGCCCCGGGCGAAACCACCGGAGCCGCTCTTGTTCGTGATAAGCGAGTGAGTGTAATTGCGTTTACCGGCTCGCGGGATGTTGGTCTGGATATTCTTACAGCCGGCGCGCCTGGTTCACCATTTGTTAATCGAGAGGTCGCGGCCTCGGCCACGCATGTTAAGCGTGTGATCTGTGAGATGGGCGGCAAGAACGCGCTTATTGTGGATACCAGCGCGGACTTTGATGAGGCCGTCCTCGCTGTCAGGCAGAGTGCCTTTGGCTTCCAGGGCCAGAAGTGTTCGGCATGTTCGCGTGTGATTGTGGTCGATCCGCAAGGGCCTCAGGGCCCGGCGATATCGAGCTTCACCCGCAGGCTGGTGGAGGCAACGCGGGCACTTACGGTGGGTGACCCCGCCAAGCCAGGCACGGATGTTGCGTTCGTAATTGATGAAGAGGCCGCCAACAAGATTAAAGCGTATATCGCCACGGCGCGGGCTGAGGGCAACCGACTTGAGTTAGCGGTCGCCGCACCGGCAAACGATCTCTTCGTCGCCGCGAACAGCAGCCGATTCGTGGGTCCGCACATATTTAGTAATGTGAAAGCGTCGGACACCATCGCTCTTGAGGAGATCTTTGGGCCGGTGCTGGCGATCATGCACGCTCCTACATTTACCGCGGCCATTGAGATCGCCAACAGCACGGCGTACAAACTCACCGGAGGCGTGATGACCCGCAAGCCGAGCCATATTGAGCAGGCCAAGCGAGATTTCCGCGTGGGTAATCTTTATATTAATCGAACGATCACGGGTGCATTGGTGGCGAGGCAGCCCTTTGGCGGGTTTGGAATGTCGGGGGTGGGCAGCAAGGCAGGCGGAAAAGATTATCTTTTGCAGTTTGTGGAGCCTCGAGCCAGCGCAGAGAACACCTTGCGGCGTGGGTTCGCACCGGAGCTGTAATGTTTCGGTCGAGTCTAACTCCCGCCGGATAGGGTCCGTGAGAGGTAGGCGGCTGGCTAGTTGCTTAACAAAGATTCCTTAGGCCCTGATTTCTGCGGGGAAGAGGTCTTTTATCGCCTGTTGAGAGCCTTGACCTGACATTGACCCAGCAGTGGCGACGCGAGGGTTAGCACCAGGGAACATAACTTATCACATCACAAGGTAGCCCCAGGTCGTTGCGAATATGCGCATGCGGGGAAAGCGCACTCGTGCTCTTCTGACACGGCTGGGGCCGCGCCGCTAACATAGACCCATGCCCTCTGATTCTTACTCGCGGCGCGATGTGCTCGAGGCCCTCTCGGCCCGCTTTCCGACCATTGATAGTGCCATCAGCCAGATCGCTGCGCTGGATGCAAAGTGCTCGCTTCCGATGGGGCTTATTCACGTCATCAGCGACGTTCATGGCGAGGATGCCAAGCTGCGTCACGTCATCAATAACGGTTCGGGCGCTCTCCGCACGCTCGTGGCTCAGACGCTCAGTGTCCACCTCTCTCCCGCCGAGCAATCACGTTTTCTTGCGGTGTTATATTACCCTCGCGAGGCCATCAATGCGTTTTCATTCGAGATCGCCTCGGCGGGGCCTAAGGCACGCGCTGATTGGGTCTTTAACACGCTTACGTTGCAGTTCGAGATTGTCCGCGAGTTGCGGTCAACCTATCGTCGCGACCACTTTGAGGCACTGCTGCCCGCGCCGTATCGCGAGCTCTTTATTGAGCTCGGAAGCGGGCAACGGCCGGTTTACATCCGCAAGATGCTTGATGGCCTGGAGGCCTATGACCGCGATTGGGGAGCCGTCCGCGCGGCCTCTCGTCTGATCCGTAACTTAAGTTGCGAGGAGTTGTTGGTGGCGGGCGACCTGGGCGATCGCGGCCCGCGGATTGACCGCGTGATTGACACTCTCATTCGCCAGCCAAATGCGAGTGTGCTGTGGGGCAACCACGACACGATCTGGATCGGAGCGCACCTGGGGCATGAGCCTTGCATACTCAATGTATTACGCTTCAGTGCGCGATATCGCCGTGCTGCACAGCTCGAAGAGGGGTACGGGATTTTAACCACGCCGATCGAGAAGCTGGTTCGTGCGGCGTATTCGACCGATCCTGCCGAGCGGTTCATGCCTAAGGGCGACGGGCCACGCGACCATCGCACTGTCGCCAGGATGCAGAAGGCACTCGCGATCATGCAGTTTAAGAGCGAAGGGCAGATGCTGGCCCGCCGCGAGGAGTGGGGCCTCGCTAACCGTCGGCTGCTTCACAAAATAAACTTTGCCGACAAGACGGTTTCTATCGATGACCATAACTTTGCGCTGGCTGATTCATTCTTTCCAACAGTTAACCCGGCAGATCCGTACGCCTTCTCGCCCGATGAACAAGAATGTGTGGATGCCTTGCGCGAGAGCTTTGTCCGCTCTGTTCGGCTGCGAGAACACATGGAATGGCTCGTGAGACGCGGCGGCATCTGGGCCAAACGCGACGATGTGCTGCTCTTCCACGCCTGCGTGCCGGTTGACGATCACGGTACACCTTTAGAACTGGCGGTGGATGGGAAAGTCCTTAGCGGGCGTGAACTGATGGATGCGCTCGCGTCGGTCGTCCGCCGCGCGATGCGGAAGCGCTGGTTCGGCATTGACGCAGATGCCGACTGGCTCTGGTACCTCTGGTGCGGGCCGCGTTCCCCGCTCTTTGGCAAGGACAAAATGACGACCTTCGAGACTTACTTTATCGATGATAAGATTACGCACACCGAGCACAAGAATCCTTATTTTGAGCTGATGCACAGCGCCGAGTTCATCAAGAAAATTGGTAAACTCTTTGACTGTGGCGATGATGTTCTGGTGGTCAACGGTCATGTTCCTGTCAAGATTGAAAAAGGAGAAACTCCGATCAAGCGCGGGGGTAACGCCATCACCATCGATGGTGCATTCAGCCAAGCCTATGGCGACCGTGGTTACACCTTGGTTCTCAAACCCCACAGCGTTGAGTTGGCCGAGCACGCCCCCTTCCCAGGCGTTGAAGCCACCATTACCCAGAACGCTGATATCGTCCCCAAAGTTACGATCGTCAAAACCTACAAGGCACCTCGCACTATCGGTGACACGAGCCAGGGAGGATCGATCCGACGTAAGATTACGATGCTTCACGACCTCGTGGTCGCGTATCAGGAAGGATCGCTAATCGAGCAAAATCAGCCGAGCACCTCCCCGGCCTTTGAATCTCTGCATTGATGTGGGCTTGGGGCGGATGGGCATGAAGGTTTATCTGTGCGAGACAGCTACCGCTCCGCCCCTGCGGCGTTGCGTCCGCAGCGACGCTGAGCGAAGGGCATTTTTCCGTACCAGACTTGTGCCTGCTATCGCCTACTACCGTTCTGCCATGTCCGATTTTCTCAATGCCCTTACCGCCCGTGGTCGCGTCGCCCAACTTACAGATGAGGCGGCACTCGTCCAGCACCTTTCAAGTGCAAGCCCAGCGGAGAGACGGGCCTACGTGGGCTATGACCCCACCGCCGATTCACTTACGATCGGTAATCTCACGACCATCATGCTTCTAGCGCACTTTCAGCGTGCGGGCCACTCTCCCGTCGTCGTTGCGGGAGGCGGCACGGGCTTGATCGGTGACCCCAGCGGCAAGAGCGACGAGCGGCAACTGCTCACGAAGGAAGTGGTGGCGCACAACGTCGAGCGGCAGATGCGCATTTTTGGCACCTTGCTTGACTTCTCGCCAAACATAAGCAATCAGGCGGTGGTTGTTAATAACGCTAGTTGGCTCTCAAAGATCAGCTTTCTAGACGCCCTGCGTGATATCGGAAAGCACTTCCGAGTGAACGAGATGATCCAGCGAGACAGCGTGCGCGAGCGGCTGCACGCCCGCGATCAAGGAATCAGCTTCACAGAGTTTTCTTACATGCTGTTGCAGGCCTACGACTTCGCGCACCTGCACGCGAGCATGGGTGTTACGTTGCAAATGGGCGGCAGTGATCAGTGGGGCAATATCGTTGCGGGGATCGACCTCATCCGCAAAATGAACTCGGCATCGGGGCAGGAAGTTAAGTCATTTGGGCTTACCACCCCTCTCGTCACCCAGCCTGATGGCACCAAGTTCGGCAAGACCGAAAAGGGTGCGATCTGGATGACCACCGACCGTACCAGCGCTTATTCCCTTTACCAGTTCTGGCTCAACGCCGATGATTCGCAAGTAATTAACTTTCTTAAGATCTACACTTTCCTTCCGATCGATGTAATTGCGCAGCTCGAAGCCGCTCACATTGCCAACCCTGGCGGGCGCGAGGCTCACCGCGCGCTCGCCAACGCCGCGACCGAGCTTTTGCACGGAGTCACCGAACGCGCCAACGCCGAGGCAGCCAGCAAAGCCCTATTTAGTGGCGAAATCTCGGGCCTTTCGCGTGAAATGCTCGACGAGGTCTTCGCGAGCGTCCCCGCCGCGCCGTTCAATCGGGCTCAGCTCGTGCCCGGATATCCGCTCTTGGATCTGCTCGTAGAAACTAAGCTCGCCGCGAGCAAGCGCGAGGCGAAGGAGTTTCTCCAAGCTGGTTCGGTTACGATCAATGGCGTGAAGGCGGGCCCAGAGGACCTGCTTACCACCTCTCACCTCCTGCACGGCTCCATCGCCGCGCTGCGTCGCGGCAAGAAAAACTGGTTTATTACTCGCTGGCTCTAGCATCTGCATCGAAAAGTAACTAATACGATAAAGTACTCGCCTTTCCGTTCGGCAGCCTTTGAGGTGGCATCGTCTTTCCCCGGCGGCGAACTGTGCGGTCTCCGCCGATCCACCCCCCAAGCATCCCCATGC
>CAYVFW010000108.1:0-10763 GCA_964450325.1 uncultured Phycisphaeraceae bacterium
GACTTGACCGCTCATTAGCAGAGCGGCGAGGGGGCCTGGAAGAGGCGGGTCAGGCCGCAGCGGTTGAGTGTATCAAAGCGGCGGATGCGGTGGTTTATTGCGACCCGACGGGGAAGTTTGATGAAACAGAACTACCCGCGGCAGTGCAACGTAAGCTTCGCTCTCTCTCGGCGGGCCGGGTGCTGCGGGTGCGAACCTTTGCGGACACGAACGCGGGCGAGTTTCCGGCGGGCGCCATCGCGGTGTGCGGGCTGGATGGGGTGAACGTTGAAGTATTACGTCGGGCGATGCCGGCAGCGGCGGCGCTGGGCACTGGAGGAGGCGGGAGGGCGGCGGTGCTGCCGCGGCACAGCGCAGCGATCGTGACGTGCCTGGCTTATCTTGCGGGTGTGACCGAGGTGGCCGGAGCCGATATAATGATTGGTCGCCTGCGCCGGTCGGAGGAAGTTGCCGACGGGCTGCGTGCCGGGCTTGACGTGCTGGGAGAGTTGGTGGGCGACATTAGCCCGGACGAGGTGCTGGGAAGAGTCTTCGCCTCGTTCTGCGTGGGGAAGTAGTGGATTTGGGTTTAAAGCGGCCTGCGGAACAGGCGAACCGGACCGGCCTCACAATTACGATAAGGATGCGGGAGATGGGTGGCGGGCAAGAATCAGGCGGACCGTCTCTTCGACCGTAAGTCTGTCTACTTCTATTATCTCGCTGGCAAGGGCGCGGTAGTCGGCGTCACGCTGTTTATAAATTGTTTCTATTTCTTCGAGGGTGCCCGCCCCTGTGAGCGAGGGTCGAAGGGCGCTGGGTGCTGCGATTAGGCGGGCTTTGAGACAGTCGGGCGATGCCCTCAGGTAGATGATGCGAATATCTCTGCTTTGGGCCTGCTGCGCGAGCAGCTGCGCCGCGCCGGGCGCGGTGGGCGTTCCTCCCCCGAGCGCGATCACTCCCGCGCGAGGCGTTGCGTAAAGAGCAGTCCTGAGGGCGGTAGTCTCCGCCAGGCGGAAGGCAGGCAAACCATGCTTATTAATTACATCAGCGGCCGAAGAGACGCCGTGAGCCGCGGCGACGGCGTCGTCCAGATCAATGCTGATGGTCTGAAGGTGGCGTGCCAGCAACGCGGCGATGGTGCTTTTGCCGCTGCCCCGAAGCCCGATGAGGACGAGCGACGGGTTTGCGACGCGGGGCTGCGGAGCAGGGACGGGCGTTTGGGCCGGGGTGATCGCCACTTACACTCCCATCGCGCGAAGGATGGCGCTGATATCGTCGGCGACTTTAATGGGCGGGTTGCTCACGCGGCCGGTGGGCTTGCACGAAGCTAAGTCAACCGCCGAGGCCTTGGCGTTGACCCCCGTATGATAGCCGATCGTAACATCGGGGTCTTTCAGCACGTGGCCGGTGAGGATGCAGGCCACGGTATCGCCGGGTCCGATGATACCTTCGCGCAGCAGCGCGGCCGCGCCAGCTACCGACGCGCCGGAAGCGGGTTCGCACCCGAAGCCGTATCTTCCCACGAGGGCCTTATGTTCCACGATCTCGTCATCACTTACAACGCGGACGACGCCGTTCATGGCGTGCAGCGCCCGGAGCGCCTTGGGAAGATTGACGGGGCGATTAATCTCGATTGCTGTGGCGACGGTGTGAGCGCGTTCGTTGGCCCGATTCATACGTTCGTACTCGGCGCGGACGGCGGCGTTATCATACGTTCCGCACATGCAGGTTGTGGTATCCAACGGGCGGATCGCGGGGCAGGACTTACACTTACCCACATCGCCGCACCGGCTGGGGGTCCAGCGGAGCCCGAGTTTGTTGTAAACGGTGTCGAGCGTGCGTGAGCCCTCGGCCTGGATAACCGCGAGCCGGGGAATTTTGTTGATGATGCCCAGGGCGCGCAGCTCGAGGAAGGCCTTGCCGAACGCCGAGCAGTTGCCCAGATTCCCGCCGGGAACGACGATCCAGTCGGGAATCCGCCAATCTAGCCCCTCTAGAATCCGGTACATAATTGTTTTCTGGCCCTCGAGGCGGAAGGGGTTCACCGAGTTCATGAGATACACCCCAAGCTGCGGGTGGTTCTCGGCGATATCGCGTACCCGCAAGAGGCAGGCGTCAAAGTCGCCGGCGATCTGAAGGGTGGTGGCCCCGTACTCCAGTGCCTGGCTTAACTTGCCGTAGGCGATCTTACCATCGCCCACAAAGACGTAACATTTCGTTCCCGTCAGTGCGCCGTAAACGGCCAGCGCGGCGGAGGTGTTGCCGGTGGAAGCGCACGCGACGCGGGAGGCGCCCACCATGCGGGCGTGGGTAAAGGCCGCGGCCATGCCGTTATCTTTAAAACTTCCCGAGGGGTTGAAACCCTCGTATTGTAAGTAGAGTTGGCCCCCTTCATCACCCACGTGAAAGCCCAGGTTTTTCGCCAAGGCATCGGCGCGTTGCAGGTTGGTGCGGCCTTCTCCGATAGTTACAATCTGCCGTGCGTCTTGGTAAAAGGGCAACAGATCGCGGAAACGCCAGACCCCCGAGAAATCAAGAGCTGAATCGGTAGCGAGAGACGCGCCCGCACCGGCCCGGCCACCTTTGGTCAGGCCTCTCTGCTCTATCACCTGCCAAAAGTTGGTTGGAAATGCAGCGGGCCATTCGTAAACTACATCCAGAAGCTCGCCGCAGGCACGACACCCCACCAAGGGGACAGAGACCGGGTATTCCGCAGCACAAGCGGCGTTCAGGCAGCGTTGAACTACTCGGCTGGGTGCGGGAACAGTGGGTGAGGAAGCGGACATGGTTTATGTATGATCGGGTGCTGGGTTACATCGAGCCGGGCGGTAAAGGCAAGAGTATCGCTCGGTGGCGATATCGGGCCGCAGGCTGCGATGCTTTTACCGCACGTGGCTGAAGTGTTGAGATGTTGGTAGCGAGCGAAGGGCATCTGGGCATGTTCAGCGGCTGGTGCAGGCTGAGGCGAGGCAGCCCTTTTCCCTGCGTTTGCCGGGCAACATTAAGCCTTTGGGTACGCTTGGATGGCGGTGCATCGCCGGTGCTCACGCGCAGGCGACACCTCGGGCACTGTGACGTGCAAGCACCCACCCGCGCGAAGCCAGTTGTTCTCGACTTCAGTTATCGTTACAGCATCGTCGCGGCCATGCTCGCCAGTTCGCTGCGCTCGCTCTTTGTGAGTGTAACGTGCGCGAACAGGCGGACCCCTTTTATCTTTTCGATGCAGTACGAGAGGCCGTTGGAGGACTGATCGAGGTAGGGGTTATCGATCTGGCCGATGTCGCCGGTGAGCACGAGCTTGGTGCCCTCGCCGACGCGGCTTACGATCGTCTTGATCTCGTGAGGAGTTAAGTTCTGGGCCTCATCGACGATCATGAACTGGTGGGGAATCGAACGGCCACGGATATAAGTAAGCGGTTCGAGCACCAGCTTACCATCGGCGATCAGCTTGGCGATGCGTTGCTCCACGCTATGGCTGTCGGCCGCTTGTGACTGCGCACCGCGCGTGCTGAGCAGGTATTGTAAGTTATCAAAGATCGGCTGCATCCACGCGGTGAGTTTCTCGTCTTTATCGCCGGGAAGATAACCGATATCGCGCCCCATGGGCATGATGGGTCGCGCCACGAGCAGCTTGTCGTAGCGTTCTTCGCCGAAGACCTTGGCCATGCCCGCGGCGATCGCGAGCAGCGTCTTGCCGGTGCCCGCGCCCCCCAGCAGAGTGACAAGCTTAATATCATCGTCCATGAGCGCATCAAGCGCCATGGTCTGTTGCACGTTGCGGGCCATCAGCCCGCTGACGGGCTTTCGCGGCCCGGTTACGGGGATTACATGGTCGGTATCGGAGAGCCGCCGCGCCAGACCGGTGTGGTTGTCATCCTCACGGTTCTTGAGAACGATATATTCGTTGGCGAGTAGATCGTCGGGAACGAAGACATCGGGGTTGGCTTCCTCCGCTGCTTTCATCGCGCCCAGCACACGTTCCATCGTAAGCAGGCGGTCGCGGTAGAGCTCGTCTATCAGCTCACCATCTGTCTGAATCGTGAAGTGGCCGAGATATAAGCGGTCGGCGTCGACCTTCTGATTAGTGAAATCCTCGGTGATAATTCCCAGCGAATCGCTTTTGATGCGGGCCGAGAGATCTTTCGTGACAAAGATTGTCCGCTGACCCTGCTGGGTCAGGTGCCACGCCACCGCGATAATGCGGTTGTCGGGAGAATCTTCGCTGATGGCGCTGGGCCGTTCGTAATCGTGCACATCGACACGGATGGTGCCGGTAATGCCGCCGGGTCCGACGGCGTGCGCGGTGTTGGTAAGCGGAAGCAGCGCGCTCCAGTTCACGCCCTCGCTCAATGAACCGATCGCCCGGAGCTTATCAAGATGGCGGATGCATGCCCGGGCGTTGCGGCCCAGGTCGTCCTCTTTGCGCTTCATCTTGTCCAGCTCTTCGATCACCATAAACGGAATTACGACATGGTGCTCTTTAAAGACAAAGATCGCATCCGGGTTGTGGAGGACGATATTTGTATCGAGCACGAACGTCTTCACTTCCTGCTCGGGGTGGAGTGAGTCCGCGCGGTGCGCAGTGGTTACGTTGCCGACCCGGTCGGAGATTGGAACTTTCTTGGCGGGATCACTCATAGGGGAAACAATCAAAATGCTATCGGCATTCCGATTCGCAAACTCTTCACGCGGCCTCAACTCTTTGGGCGACAAGCCTGGTTCGCCCGGCATCAGCACCTCCGTGTTGGCAGGGGAGGTGCCACCATGCTGCGAAGTGGTTGAAAGTGTATTCCGAGTATTCACCTTCACCATATTTTTTCCTTCCGTGGAAAGGATCAGGAGCATCTCTAACTCACTAGAGGTTACCAACAGGTAGACGTTGACTGATCAACGATACCACGGATTGTGTATCAATTCACGAAATCTCAACATTTGAAGTGCGTCTGCGGACGAAGAACCAAATGTCAGCCCGTGGAAAGGCCTTTGCATCGCGGCGGCATTGAAAACCGTCGGCAGGGCTGGCGGGGATGCCGATGAAGGCAGGGCGAGAGGCTCGGGCCACATTCCTTCCACCTCTTGATACGATGGCCCGTATGAGTGAGCCGACGATACCACCCCACAACTCTGATCCTTCGCCCGCTGGTCGGGTTCGGGCACTGAACTTCATCGAGCACATTATCGAGGACGACAATGCTACGCGCAAATGGGGCGTTGATGATCAAGGCAACCCGAAGGTGCACACCCGCTTTCCACCCGAGCCTAACGGCTACTTGCACATCGGGCACGCCAAGAGCATTTGCCTCAATAGCGGGCTGGCAAAGCGGTTCGGCGGCGCGTTTAACTTACGCTTTGACGATACCAATCCGGCGAAAGAAGAGCAGGAGTACGTCGATGCGATCATCGATGATGTCCGATGGCTGACCAACGACCACCAAGGTTATCGGTTCGGGGGCGTCTTCTGGGCCAGTGATTACTTTGAGCAGATGTACGCGTGGGCGGTAGAACTCATCAGGAAGGGCCGCGCGTACGTGTGCGACCTGAGCGCGGACGAGGTGAGCAAACGCCGCGGGAGCGTGGGCGTGCCAGCCACCAGCCCGTTTCGTGACCGCGCCACCGAGGAAAGCTTACGTCTGTTCGCGGAGATGCGCGAGGGCAAGCACCCCAACGGCTCCAAATCGCTGCGCGCCAAGATCGATCTGGCAAGTCCTAATTTTGTGCTGCGCGATCCCGTGATGTACCGTATTCTGCACGAGGCGCACCATAACACCGGCGACAAGTGGTGCATCTACCCGATGTACGACTGGGCGCACGGCGGTGAGGATTCGCTCGAAGGGATCACGCACTCAATCTGCACGCTGGAGTTTCGCAATAACCGCCCGCTGTACGACTGGTTCATAGACTCGATTAACTTGGGGCGCGGGCCGGGGGGCGGGGCTGGGAGCGAATCGAGCACCCCCATCCATCACCCGCAGCAGATCGAGTTTGCGCGACTTAACTTAACTTACACCGTGATGAGCAAGCGGTTCCTGCTCGCCCTCGTAAAAGAGGGGCGAGTGAGCGGTTGGGACGACCCGCGCATGCCCACCATTCGGGGCTTGCGGCGGCGCGGGGTGCCAGCCGCGGCGTTGCGGAGCTTCTGCGAGGAGATCGGGGTTACAACCCAGGAGAGCATGATCGACGTCGGCCGGTTTGAGAACGCGGTGCGCGACACGCTGAACAAAACCGCTCCGCGAGCCATGTGCGTGATCGATCCATTACCGGTTACGATCACCAACTGGCCCGAGGGAACCGTGGATGAGCTGGACTTTGTGATCAACCCCGAGGATGCCAGCGCGGGCGTGCGGAAGGTGCCCTTTTCCAAAGAGATCTTCATCGAGCGCGAGGACTTTATGGAGGTAGCTCCGAAGAAGTTTTTCCGTCTGGCTCCGGGGCAGGAGGTTCGCTTACGTTGGGCGTACTTCATCACCTGCACGGGGGTTGAGAAGGACGCCGCGGGCAATATAATAAGGGTGCTCGCCACGTACGACCCCGCCACGCGCGGTGGCGATTCGCCAAAGGGACCCGACGGGCTCCCGACCAAGAAAGTGAAGGGCACACTTCACTGGATTAGTGCCGCGGCTCACACCAAGGGTCGCGTGCGGCTGTTTGATCGCCTGTTCAGTGCCAGCGAGCCGGGTTCGCGCACCGGCAACCAACTCGACGACTTGAATCCGAACTCGCTCAACGAGGTCGATGCGCTGCTTGACCCTGTGGTGGCGGCCGCACCGGCGGGCACTGGGTTTCAGTTCGAACGGCTGGGTTATTTTTACGTTGATACAGATTCCACGAGCGAGAGGCCCGTGCTCAACCGGACCGTTACGCTCAAGGACACCTGGGCGAAAGTCTCGGCAGCGGGATAATGATTATGTTGGGCTGGTCGGTGCTCGTGGCGGCGCGTGCAGTTAAGTGTTGCCTAGGGATTGCCCGCCTCAGCGACCACCGACACGGCGAGAGTGCGAAGCGACTGGGAGGCATGGCCCCCGTCCAAAGTCTGCACGAGCAAAGCCAGTTCATCGCGTGCCTCGGAACTCCCCGCACTGGGCGGGGTGAGCGCAAGGGCGATCGCGAAACGAAGTTCAGTTTCATTACGATCTCGGCGCGTCGCGGACTGGTTCTTAAGCGTCACATCTCGGGCAAACAAAAGTAGATCGGCGGCCTCTTTGGGTTGGCACGCGAGGGCGGCCATCAGGCCGATGTGCCCCGCGGCGTCAATCACATCGGGGTGCTGATTCCCGACCGTGTCTTGGAGCAGGCCGAAGGCAACGCGGGCTTCGCTCAGCGCTTCGACCGCCGCAGCGGGAACCACGGATTCCGACCTCCAAAGATGTTCACCGCGTGCCTGGGCGAAGAGGGCACGGGCAAGCCCAAGTCGGGCGAGCGCGACAAAGTGATGGCCGGAGTTGAACTTAGCCAAACGAGTCGCGAGCGCCGCCGAGAGCATAACCGCCGCGTCGGTGGGCTTCCCCGCCTCGATCAGGAACAAACCCAGATTACTTTGTGCCGTAGCCGTGGTTAAATCGTCGGGCCCTCTGATCGTTCTGATCATGGCCAGGGCCTCGGTAAAGTGTAACTCCGCCTCACGCAGGCGACCGGCGACAGCTTCGCATTTTGCGAGATTATTCAGGCTTGCGGCCACATCCGCGGACTGATTACCTTGCAAGCGGCGGCGCATCTCAAGGGCCTCTACATAATATTTCGTTGCATCGTCGGTGTGCCCCTGCTTGAGCTTGCAGGCAGCAAGGTGCGTGAGGCTCATGGCTACATCCGCATGCTCTTTGCCAAGGATGGTCCGCCGAATCGTAAGTGAACGCTCGTAAAGCGGCGCGGCCGCATCAAACTCGCCGCTCCACCAGTGGGCGGCAGCGAGCTGGTGCAGCGAGTCCGCCAGCCCGAGATCTTCCACGTTGTTTAAACTAAGTCGAAAGGCCACGACCCGGCGTTGGTGATCCAGGCTCTTGGAGTAGCGACCCAGGCCCTGATAACCCCCGGCGATGATTTCTCGGAAGTCGGCCTCCGTCGCGGGAAGCGCGGGGGGCTTATCAACCAGCTGCTTCGCGGCGTTGTCCATCAACTGCTCAACATCCACCAGCCCCCGCTGCTGGTCGTTGGGCCGCATCGAGCCGAAGAATGTCTTAATCAGCGAGAAGTTATCTTTGGCCGCCTTCAAGTTTTGTTCTGCTTGGACCAGCGCGGCATTCGCACGCGCACTCTCGCGAAGGATTCGGGTAACCAGCACGACCGAAGTTACAACGAGAACCGCAAGCGACACCGCGCCGACAGTGGCCACCGCGCGGTTGCGGCGCACCCAACGTGAGAGCCTGCCCATCACCCCGATGTTTCTCGCCAGGATGGGCTCGTGGCGAAGGAAACGGCCCAAGTCCGCCGCAACATCCGCCGCGGATGAGTAACGCCGCGAACGATCCTTCTCGAGCGACTTAAGTAGGATCGTCTCAAGATCGCCGCGGAGTTCTTTCCGATAAACCGAGGGCTTCACCGGTGCATCGTCGCGGATGATCATTACTGCGGCGAAGAGGGAGGTTCCTTCAAGTGCGTGAGGAAGCTTGCCAGCGAGCAGTTCGTAAAGAATTACACCCAGCGAATAGACATCGGTACGGACGTCGATATCCAGCCCGAGACGGGCGGACTTGGATGCAACCGCGACGACGCTGCCCCCGCCGCGGCTCTTCTCTCCTGATTCGGCACCCAGCGAGGCCACATCAACTAAATTAGCTTTAGAGTGGGCACCGCTGGCAGAACGCTCCGGCGTACTACTGCTGATACCCGCCATCGTGCCCGGTACGGCACCAGACCTCGTCCCTCCGCACTGCTCGGGCGACATGTATTGTAACGTTCCCACTAACTGCCCAGCCCTGGTCTGGGTCTCAGCGCCGGGAGCACCCACATCGTCGTCGGCGTTCGCGCGCGCCACACCAAAGTCAATAATCTTCGGAGAGCCCGAGGAATCTACGAGGATGTTCGCGGGCTTTAGATCGCGGTGAATGATTCCCCGCTGATGGCCGTGCTGCACCGCGTCGCAGATCTGAATAAACAGCGCGATCCGCTGTTGTAAGTTAAGTGATGCCGCGTCCGCGTATTCCGTCAGCGATTTCGCGCCGGGAATAAGCTCCATCGCAAAGTAAGGGAACGCCGCGGCGGTTGACTCTTCGGTGTGCGTCCCGGCTTCATACACCTGCGCGATGCCAGGGTGCCGGAGCCGCGCGAGCAGTTGTGATTCGTACTCAAAGCGCCTGCTTGCTTGGGGGCTTGCGATGGCGCCGCGCATGACCTTAAGAGCCACGGTCCGGCGTGGGTTGTCCTGCTCCGCCTCATACACCGCGCCCATGCCACCAGCGCCGATAAGCCGTGTGATGCGATAATGGCCGATGCGGACCGGAGGCTTTGGGGCAGCAGCGGTCCCTGCTTCGCCAGACTCACTTAAGCTGGGAAGACCATCCATCCCCACTGAGACGGCGGATTCCACGCGCCCGTCGCTCGGTGCGTCGCCAGCTCCGCTAGCCTTGGACGCGGGAATGTAACTCCCCGAACCCGAGAGCGAGACATCCACCGTGCCCCCATCACCGGACATTAAGGTGAAAGCAGATGTGATCGGAGTTTTGTTGCGTTCCTGCGCCAACACCGGCCTTTCGATTACACCGTCTGGCCTTGGCCCCGACCCTCGCGGAGAATGCTACCGCCCTGAGTATCAACCCTTGGCTCGTTCCACCGTCCCGACGTGAACGCAGATCCGCAACCTCTGAAACTACCGCGATTAGGATTCTGAGGCACGCAAAGAACAAGGAACCCACCAAGCCGCCCGTCCATCACTCTCAATTACACTGCGTGAGAGGGAAGTTTAGGATATGTTCGTCGTGCGCGGTCGTCTGGTTCGCCGTCACCTTTTCAAATTTTTGCGACGCCATCCCTCCGCTCCGTGCTCCCCTCTCCCCCCCGCCACTCCGCAGATAGGCGAAAGGTCACCCCGATCGGCGTGGTTTTGGAGCGATTTCGAGTGAATTCCCAGGTTTTTCCTAGGGCATGCTCAGCCAATCCGCCGCGTGTTACCGCAATCAGCGACCCTCGCAGGTGCTTCAAAGCCTCGATAAGCGATTGCAATCTCACCGCAACACTCGCTAGCGAGCCGCGGCCTCCCGAATTAACGCGGCGAGCTTTTCAGGGTCCTCGAGCTTGATCGGCTTCCATCCGATTCCCAGCCCTTCGTTTGCGTGCTCTCCCGATTCAAACTTCGGTATAACATGAAAGTGGACGTGAAACACCGCTTGGTGAGCCGCGGCACCGTTGTTCTGCAGCAGATTAAACGCCGTCGCGCCGGTCGCCGCGAGAACAGCGCGAGCAATCCGAGGCAACACGCGGCCGATCGCCGCGGCGGAGTCGTCACTCAGTTGATCGAGCGTTGCCGCAGGCTCCTTAGGGATTACCAGCGTGTGACCGTGGGCGATCGGAAACGCATCAAGAAAGGCGAGCACGAGGTCGTCTTCAAAGACCTTATGGCACGGAATCTCACCGCGGAGGATTTTGGCAAAGACGGTCTCGGGCATAGCCGGTAGCGTAATCACGATCGCGGGTGAGGGTGGGAGCGGGCTGCGAAGGCCGCGCACTGGCTGGTCCGGGCTACGCTGAGCAAGCCATGACCCCCTACCTCAATTCTGCGGAAGCGCGGCACGGCTGGAAATGGCCGGCCAAAGTGAGCACCTTCATTGAGCTCCGCCGCTGATCTGCCTCCAAGC
>CAYVFW010000109.1:0-10600 GCA_964450325.1 uncultured Phycisphaeraceae bacterium
GTGCAATTACGTCGCTACCAAGAGCGGGAACCGATCGAGGTGGGCTGTTCGTTTCTGGAGGCATTGCGCGAAGTTGTGATTGTAACGCAGTCATTGGGCTAAAAAACTTTCGGGGTCTTCTTGCCGGTCATTCTCACACGTCGCACACCGTTCGGCGGATTGTGCGTCATTCTCGTCACACTTGGCGCGATGGTGATCCGCGCCCCATGGCCCAAGCCAAACTCCAAGACCAACCGCCAACGCCACACGCCAAGACCACATGCCAACACCAACCGCCAAAACAGACAAGAGCCTGCTGCGGGTGCGTTCCGCGCATGATGGGACCTTCCATCGGTTCGCACCGAAGGGCCTGTTCCTTGCACAAGGGCTGTGCAGCCGCGTTTCACCTACACGGCAGGGTCACAACCTTGATTTTATGTTTCGCAAGTGCATGTTGTGGGTGTAAGCAAAGCCGCGGCAGACACCGCAGACCCCGCCGCAAACCCCACCGCAGACCAGACTGCAAATCACACCGCAGACCACGCCGCGGATGATACGAACAAAACACCCAGAGGAGAGAAGACTCGATGATTCGTTCCATGCTAACTCGCAATCTTACATCGACAAAGGGTTTGGCAACACGGGTCGGGTTGCTCGCGGCGAGCATACTCGCGGCAACGGGCGGGGCAGCGAACGCCCAGTGGCGAATGTTATATCAGAATGACTTTGAAGCCAGAGAGTTCAGCTACGAATGGAGCTCAAACACGCGGCTGGAATCCTGGTACCCCAGTTTCACCACGTTTAACGGTAACTATTCAAGCGAGTTTACACAACTTACCCTGCGGGCCGTGCCACGGGACGGCGGCCGCAACGGCCAGACCGGCGATGGGAGCGGTGGGGGTAGCGGTGATGGAGGAATGTATCGAATTAAGTTCGATCTATACATAATTGATTCGTGGGATGGGAGCGAGCGGACCTACGGCGTGGATCGGTTACAAGTGCTCGCCAATACGCGGAGCATCTTCGATAACACCTTCTCAAACCACAACCGCGCTAATCAGTCGTTCAGCGCGCCCCAAACGGGCGGACGCAACCTGGGTTTCCACGATGGGTGGAACGACGCAATCTATCGTAATATTACATTAGAAATCCCCGCCTCTGCCGTGGGTGACCGTCTGGTGGTTCGTTGGCAGGATACCGGGCTGCAGGGCGTGAACGATGAGTCCTGGGGTATTGATAACGTAGAAGTTTCGTACAATCCGGTGCCAACGCCCGGTACCGGTGCCGCGGCTTTGGCGGCAGCGGGCTTGTTGAGTCGGCGGCGCCGCCGGTAAGCCACTTGGCGGAGCGACCAGTGGCCCGGCAGATTAGTAGCCCGTAGATGAACCGGCTTATGCGGGTACACGTCGCATCAACCTCGCGATGACTGCGGCCTCTACGTGATTACCCTGCTCGCATGATGATCACCAGACCGCGTACGCTGAGCGTAATCATAACTTCGTTCGCGCTGGCCGCCGCGGCGTGCGTTGGCAGCCACGCCGCATCACCGCCCCCGAGCCAGCGAACCCCCGTGGCCGACAACTATCACGGCACCACCGTGACTGATGAGTATCGCTGGCTCGAGGATTAGTCTGACCCTCATGTCAAGGACTGGAGCGAGCAGCAGAACAAGTACGCTCGGGGCGTGCTGGACGGGTTGCCGGGAGTGAAGCACCTCCGCGGCCAGGTAACAGAGATCTACTCCGCGCAATCAGAGAGTTACAGCGGGCTTACGTTCAGCGACGGCGGGGTCTTGTTCGCCTTGAAGCGCCAGCCCCTTAAGCAGCAGCCCTTTATCGTGCTGCTCGAAGGCGGATGTAGATAAGCCGGAGCAGGTGCGCGTGCTCGTCGATCTCAACGTAATGGATGAGAAAGGCCTGACGGCCATCGACTGGTACGCTCCGCCGCAAGGAAGCACCCCGAGGTAAAGTTATGTTGTTCGCGCACGATGCGTGGGCCACCGGCTTACCCGCCGCCAAGGAGATTAAGTCCGAGGGCGCCGATACAATCGTCGTGGAGTTCACCAGCCCGCACGTTCTCACCGCCACGCCCAACACGCTCACCGGAGGACAACCGGCAACAGACTCAAGATTGTGATAGGACGTTGCCAGTAACGCGGTAAAATCCGCTGGGTTGATCACGGTGCCAAACTCGGGGATTCAGCCGGTGCAACCCAGCTCAGCCAGTGTTCGCTCAATGATCGTGTTTGCTTTCTGTGCTCAGAGTTCATATGCAGCTTAGAATCTGCGGAACTTTAATCAACGTAGAATCGCGCGGGCCGCGCCTGCCTAACCTTTCATCTCACTCGGTGGCTCGCCCACGCACCCGAGAAGGTCTGCCGACTTGCTTCGTACCGACCATGGCACTACCTGACCCATCTGACGCTGGCCCGCCCATTCCCCCCGAGTTACGATTCCCGGGACGTTCGCCCGGTCAGCGTGCAGGTGGCACCGCCGCTCCGGGGACCGGTGCCAGTGTCACCCGCGGCGTCACCGGCTGGGCGATCGCCGGAAACTTCGCTTTCGGTGTGGGCGGCATGGTGCTGGTGGGGTACGCCCTCGAGCGCTTCATTTGGCCCACCGCAGCACCTTGGATTATGCTAGGCTGCGCGCTGGCGGGCCTCTTAGGCGGTGGATACCGCTTTGTCAAAGAAGGTATCGATGCCAACAAAGCCTTTACTGCGTCGCGTGCGAAACGCTAGGCGGCGTATTGCACGACCCGTGAAAGCCTTGGGCCGGTTGCGACGGCACCCGTTTAGCGACTCTTTAAGGAGTGATAACACCTTCGCCCAAGTCTCTCCGCACCAAATCCTGCGCGGATCCGCCCTCAAATTTGGCATCCGGTAGCAATATTTTGTCCAGATTTTCATCAAGTTCTGCAATTGCTCGAAACGGAAAGGCCTTCTGCGCCGTAGGTAACTGTGCGGAGACTCCTTAGAAAGCACTTCTGTTGGCGTGCAAGTGAGAATCTGAGTTTTGCACTGAAGATTCTGGTTTTTCTTTCGTCGGTTCGCGTGCGAAGCTGACGGCTTTTTTTGCGGTTAAACGAGGGTGTCTTCCGCGAGCAAATTGGCTAGCCTCGCCCGCCCCAGTTTATCCGTTTGGCGTTGATTGGTTTCAGCGGCGGTTCTATCGAGGCGGGTAAAAGGGCGGGTAAAGGGGCACGTGAATCGTGCTGTTTTGGCACGTCAAGGGGGTGCACGCGACCAATGAGTTGTAACTGCGGCACCCGGGTGCCGCGGCTCGCGTCGTCAGCGTCCAGTAGTAGAGATTCAGAAGCTCTGTCACCACAAAGAGGATTGAAAATACTTATGTTGCATCCGTCACATTCGCATCGTTTAAGCAGTTCATCACAAGCTCGCAGCGGCGAGCTCGGCGCTAAATCAGACCGTAGCTCCTCTCGACCAGTGGTCACGTGCATCTGCGCGGCGATATTGAGCCTGGCCGCAGGTCAAGCGATTGCTGCCAACGGCGTGGTAGATGGTGCGGCGGAAGGAGCGGGCCAGACTTCGCTGGCGGGCTTGCGATCTGCCTACCCAGGATTAACCTCGAACGATTCAAATGGTCGGCTCCAACTGGTAGCCGGGGTGCCGATGCTGCCTCGCGCGACCGCCGATGACGCCGCGAGCGCGTGGCTCGCACAGTACGACACGATCTTCGGCGCGGGCCGGCTTGATTTGCAGTTGCGCGATGTAACCCCGGTACGCGATGGCAAATTCATCATCTACTCGTACGACCAGACGCTCGAGGGCGTGCCGGTTGAGTTCTCCAATGTTAAGGTGCGCGTCATGCGCTCGGACCCCATCTTCGGGGCCGATCCCATCTATGAAGTTGTCAAGGTTGGCGCGAAGGTCGCCTCGATGCCCGAAGGTGCCTTTAAAGCAGTCAGCCTCACCGGCGAGGATGCTCAAGCTCGCGTGCGTGCGCTGCCCCAATACAAGACACTGCCCCTCTGGTCCGCACCGCAGATGGTGGTGTATCAGGGCGAAGGCGACTTTAGCAAATGGATCACCCCGACACTGGTTTGGAAGTTTGAGGGCGAGATGCCGGTGAGCGCGTTCGCTCGTAAGTTTACATTCTTGGTTGATGCCTCCACCGGCGAGCTGATCCACGCCCGCAACGAAATATTACATGTCGATGTAACAGGTCAGGTTCGTGCTCGCGCCACCCCCACCGGGCCCAACAACGCAACCGCCGATCACGCAGGCAATCTCCCCACTGATCAGGTCGTGCCCAATATCCGCGTCCGCATCAACGGCAGCAATGCGAACTCAGCGTTTACCGACGCTTTGGGTAACTTCACCATTCCCTGGGCGGGCACAACTCCTGTCACCGTCGATGCCAGCGTGGGTGATGGCCGATGGGTGCGAGTCATCGAGAACCTCCCGGGCCAAGCACTGATGACCGCCAGCGCGACCGCAACACCCGGCACTCCGGTTACGTTAAATCTGAATCCCGGACCCGGCTCGCAGTACACCAACGCACAGGTTAACGCGTTTATCCACCAGAACAGCACGCACGATTTCTTCAAGCGCTATGCGCCCGCGTTCACGGGTCTGGACACCCAGCTTCCCGCGAACACCACGGTAACTGGTTCGTGTAATGCGTTCTACAACGGCACCTCCACGAACTACTACGCCGTCGGCGGAAGTTGTAACAATACCGCCTTTAGTTCTGTCGTGGCTCACGAATACGGCCACCATATCGTCAACCGTCTTGCGCTGGCCCAGGGTGGCTTCGGCGAAGGCTTCGGCGACACCATGAGCATCCTCCAGTACGATGATCTGGTAGTCGGTCGCTACTTTTCCACCTCAGGCGGAGCCGTTCGCACCCCCGATTCAACCAACCGTCAGTATCCCTGTGATGGCTGTGCTGTGCATGCCTCTGGCGAAGTGCTCGGCGGAGTAATCTGCGAGATCCGCAAGAGTTTGGCAATTAAGTACGGAACTTCGATCAGCCTTGAGACGCTCAGGCAGATGCACATGGAGTGGGCGCTCGACACGTTAGGCGGAGATGGTAACGACTCCGCTTCGCCGCGCACGCTCACCGAATATTTAGTGGCAAACGACGACGATGGTAACCTGAACAACGGTACGCCCGATTACTGTCAGGTCGCGGGCGCGTTCGCTCAACATAACATTATTCCTCCCGGCGGTTCGGGTTTGGTCGCCTTCGGCATTTCGCCCGCGATCCCCGCCTTATTGCCCCCCTCTACGTCAACGCGGTTTACAGTTACTTTCGGCGGTCTCTGCCGCCTGCCGGTCGCCAACACCGCGCAGTTCTTCTACCGCACCGGCACCAACCCATTCACCCCCGGCATCATCACCGCGACGTCGAGCAACGTCTACACAGTTCAGATCGTTACTCCCTCCTGCGGCGAGGGACGCGTTGAGTTCTACTTCCGCACCAACACCACCAACATCGATGGAACTCCCGCCACTCAACTCTTCTTTCCCTCGGTTAACAACGGCATAACTCCCCAGCCCTTCTCGGTCGCAGTTGCCAGCAACGTAATCAATACCACCGACGACTTCGAGAGCGACCGCGGCTGGACAGTGGGACCCACAACCGCCGTTACCGGCGCATGGGTACGGGTTGATCCCAACGGAACCAACAACGGCTCGCAGGTCCAACCCGCGGATGATCATTCCCCTTCCGGCATCCGGTGCTTCGTTACCGGTCAAGGGACTTCGGCAACTGCCGTCGGTGAGGCCGATGTCGATGCTGGACTTACAACGCTCGTCAGCCCAATCTACAACCTTTCGGCAGCGAGTGACGCAACGATTTCCTACTTCCGCTGGTATTCTAACGGATTCGGAGCGGGCCCTTACGCCGATACCTTCCGTGTTGATGTAAGTGTTAACGGCGGTTCAACCTGGACCAATGCCGAAACCATCGGGCCAGCCAGTTCTCCAGAAACCAACGGAGGCTGGCGTCTGGGTTCATTTACGCTCAGCAACCTTTCGCTTGCCCCAACCGCAAACGTCCGCGTTCGCTTCATCGCCGAAGATGCTGGCATCGGCTCACTCGTAGAAGCCGCGATCGATGACTTTGCCATCGCCGCGACCGTCTGTGACGACGCGGCACCCTGCCGCGCCGATTACGATCAGAGCGGCGCGGCGGACGGGGCCGACGTGGAAGTCTTCTTCAATCTCTGGTCAGCGGGCGACTTCGCCGCGGACTTCAACGACGATGGCGGGGTCGACGGCGCCGACGTCGCCGCCTTCTTCAACGCTTGGTCCGCTGGATGTTAACTTGTAGTGAACCCCCGGACGCGACTGCACGTATGTAGTTGCGACCCGGCGTATGTTTTATTGATAATATCGGCGTGCGCTTTGTAACCGGAGCACACGCCGCTTTTTTAGACGGAGTCGGTCCGATGTGTAGTTATATTAACCTCTCCTTGACAGCCCCGGTGCCCCGCGGCCCGACGAAAATTCTCGATCGCACTCAGTTCGCGATAGAAGGTACCTCCCCGATGCTCGATACTTTTGTCACCCGCTTTATTCCGCCCGCAGTAAAAATATCTGGGAGTCTCCGTCACGGCGGTTCGCCCGTAGCCGCGACGATGTCGCGGCGATTGCATGCCACAGGGCTCGGGCTTCTTCTCGCGTCGCTTACGTCGGCAGCCTACGCGGCTGAACCGCTGCATCTGGCCACCCCCGCCCCAGAACAAATTGAATCGTGTAACGACGGCCCTGATTACACCTGCGGCTGCGGCAAGCAGCATGCGCTCCGCCTGCGAGCCGCGGCTGGCAAGGCCATTTACGACCAGGCTCCCGCCGCGAGCTACGCCAACCGCGAGGCCTACACCGCCACCGATCTCATCAGTTGCGACCTTGATATCGAAATTAATCCAACCAACTCCACGATCTCGGGCTCCAACATCATGCGCGTTAAAAGCCTGGTGAACGGGCTGACTCAGTTCACCGTCATGCTGCGAAGTCAGTACGTGGTGACCGGCGCAACGATCAACGGTGCCACGCCGATAAGCGTGCCCCTCCCCGCCAGCGGCAGCTATGCCAGAACAATTACGTTGGACCGCGCCTACCAGGCCGGCCAGGAATTTACGTTACGTATCCCCTACAGCGGCACCGCCGTCTCGCGCGGTTTTGGCTCCATCGAGTTTGGCACCCAGCCCGGCACCAGCAACCCCATCATCGCCACGCTCAGCGAAGCTTACTTTGCAGCGACATGGTGGCCCTGCAAAGACGGCGATGTCTTCGCCGCCGGCGATAACGGCGATAAGTTCACCATGCGCATGGCGGTCACCGCCCCCGCATCGCTCACCAGCGTCTCCAACGGCCCGCGCGAGTCGGTGGTCACCCTCTCCGGCAACCGTCGTAAGTTTACCTACGCCAGCGGATACCCCGTCTCGACGTATCTGGTTATGTTCGCCAGCAGTGTGTATAACACTTGGTCCACGAGTTATGTCTACACCCCCGATGGTGGCGGCGCGGCCCGCACCATGCCGCTGAACTTTTACATCTACCCCGCCAACGACACCCCGGGTAACCGGGCCGCGTGGCAGCAGACTTCGCAGATGCTCGCCACCTTCAGGCCCCTCTTTGGCTTGTATCCCTTCGTTGAAGAGCAGTACGGCATCTACCAGTTTCCCTTCGGCGGCGGAATGGAGCATCAGACCATGTCCGGGCAGGGAACCTTTGATGAAGGAGTGACCGCCCACGAACTCGGCCATCAGTGGTGGGGCGATCATGTTACCTGCAAAACCTGGAACCACATCTGGCTCAACGAAGGTTTCGCCACCTACTCAGAAGCACTCTGGTCTCAATATAAGCCCGGGAGCAGCGGCTTCCCCGCATTGCAGAGCTCGATGAATAGCCGCAAGCCCTCCGACCCAGGCGACAGCGTTTATGTTGTAAATGTCGGCGATATGAATCGCATCTTCAGCAGCGCGTACTCTTACCGAAAAGCCGCGTGGGTCCTCCACCAGCTCCGGCGGGTCGTGGGCGAAACCGCCTTCTTCACCGGACTTCAGCAGTACCGCGCGGCGTTTGGCGGTAGCGCAGCCACCACCGAAGATTTCGCGGCGTCGATGAGCGCAACCAGCGGCACCGACCTCTCGAACTTCTTCAGGCAGCAGGTCTACGGCGTTGGTGCCCCTAACTTCTCGGTCGGCTACCAGAACGTAACTATTTCCGGTATACCCTACGCCCGTGTCAGTCTCCAACAGACTCAGAACCCCGCCTGGCCGGGTATCGGGTCGCCGGGCAACTCCTTCGCGCTCCCCGTAGACCTGCGCCTTTCAACCCCCGCGGGCAGCGTTGACGTAACTGTTAATCATAAAGCCCGCCTGGAGCATTACTTGATTGCCCTCCCCGCGGCCACCAACGGTATCACTGTTGACCCCAGCGGCTGGATCTTAACTTATAACAAAGTCACCGCCGCCTACGTGAACGGTCCCGCGAAGGTAGTGTCGATTGCCCCCGCGCCCGCGGCCATCCTAAGCGACGCACCCGCTTCAGTTATAGTTATGTTTTCCGAGAATGTAAGCAGCACCCCCGCGGCGTTTTCCATCGCCGGCCCCCTTGGGCCCGTCGCCTTCACTCACGCTTACAACGCCGCCTTGCTGCGGACCACGCTCACCCCCACAAGCCCCCTGGAATCTGGCACTTACTCCGTTACGATGAACGCTGCCGCCCTCACCACGGTCACCGCGGGCATCGCCCTCGACGGCGAAGTTAATAGCCCGGTAGCGTTCCCAAGCGGCGATGGCCAGCCCGGGGGAAACACCGTAGTTACGTTCACCATCGAGGCCGCCCCCTGCCCCGCGGACTTCAACCAAGACGGCGGTATCGATGGGGTTGATGTGGAGGCATTCTTCATAGCCTGGCAGGCCGCCGAGCCCGAGGCCGATATTAATACCGACGGCGGAGTTGACGGCGGCGATGTTGAGACGTTCTTTCTGCTCTGGTCGGCCGGGGCCTGCTAAGCCCGCCCATTCCGCCACTGCGCCAACACCGCAAGCTGCGCGTTGGACATTCCCAGCGTAAGTATTTCGGCCTCGTCCGCCCAGCGGCGCTGCTCACCTTGGAACTCCTCGCCCCCGCCGGTGCAGGTAATGGCACCCTTTAAGGCCCGGCTAGCGGCCGCGGCTCTCCCGGTGTAGATCGCAAACGTAATCTTACGATGAGTCAGCGTGCGCGTGCATTCGCCAACGTAAGTAAAAGCAATGCCCTTCAGCGGCCCCTCGCGCTCCGGAGTGTTAAGCCAGGCCTGCACCGTAAGTGATTCTGGCCCCTCGCCGCTCGCGTGTTCTAACGTGGGCGTCTGCCACAGCCTCGCCCACAGCCCGTCGGCGCTCCGCCGCCCCACCAGCACGCGCCCCCGGCTATCGGTCACCACCAACGTAAGCCATCGCCGCGCCTGCACTCGCGCCCGCGCTTTGGGAGAGGGAATCGTCGCCGTAAGCCCGGCTTTTCTTGCCCCGCAAAGCTTATAAGCGGGGCACCGCTCGCACGCCGGTGCCGGGCCGGGCGTGCAGACCGTCGCCCCCAGCTCCATCATGGCCTCATTAAAGCTCCCCACCCTCTTTCCCGCGGCGGCGGCGAGCTCCTCCGCCTTTGCCCACGCCCAGGCGATTGTAAGCTTATCATCCGCGCTGCCGGGCCGCGCGAAGATCCGCAGCAGCACCCTGCTTACGTTGCCATCCACAATGCCCGCCGGCTGGTTATAAGCAATCGAGGCGATCGCCCCTGCGGTGTAACGGCCCACACCCGGCAACGTAAGTAAATCCTCCACCCGCCGCGGCACGATGCCCTCGTAGCTCTCCGCCACGCGCCTCGCCGCGGCGTGCAGGTGGCGCGCCCTGCGATAATAACCCAGCCCCGCCCACGCGCTCAGCACATCGTCCTCGCTCGCCAGCGCGAGCGAACTTATGTTCGGGAACCGGGCGATGAACCGCTCAAACTTCTCAATTACCCTTGAAACCTGCGTCTGCTGGAGCATCGCTTCGCTCACGAGCGCGGCGTACCCATCGCGCGCTCCCGGCCCGCCGCGTCGCCAGGGCAGGTCGCGCTTCTGCGAGCCGAACCAGACCACCAACGCCTCGACAAGTTCCTCGCCATTTACCTTAAGTTTCATCCGCCCGCGTCCGCCAGCACGCGCCGCACCGCGGCTTTGATTGGTGCCCAGGGCGCCTGCGGCTCTCGGGAGATTGTAACCCAGTTGGAATGAATTAAAATGCGTTTCATCCCCGCAACGGCGCATAACGCGCTGGCCAGCTTATCTTCCTCGGGCGTTGGCCCTGGGGCCTCGTACGCACGGGGCTGCTTGCCCGCCGGGGCCGGGGCGGGAACACCATCCAGCACGCACCGCAGCGCGTCGGGGTTGGGAGTGGGTTCAAATGAAAGGACCGAGTAAGGCAAGGATCAACATCCTAGCCTCGCTCGGCCCATGATTTCCCGCTTGGGGGAAATGTAATGTAATACTAAGGCCGCTACTTCGGGGGCGTCTGCGTGTCGGTCGGACGCTGCGCGGGCTCCGATTTGACGGGCTTCTTCAAAGGCACAACCCTCGTGGGGCGGTAACGGGTATTGATCGGCGTGCTGCTTGCACGCATT
>CAYVFW010000110.1:0-10568 GCA_964450325.1 uncultured Phycisphaeraceae bacterium
TTTTCACATCCGCGACTTCGATCTCATCAACGGCGAGATCATCACCCACCCTCGTTCTTTAGACGCTCTCTTCCCCCGCCCGCCCAGCCAATCCCAAGACCACGCACGTAATCATCCCTCCGCCCACACGAGCCCCGGTAATGAGCACTTAACTATTGATCAATCCGCGCTTGATACCTCAGCCAGCGACCAGGCCGCTCGCTATTGCGACCACTTCATCGCCCGCCGCGTTCACGTAAACCGCATCATGGTCGGCATGGACTTTGGCCTCCGTGGTCCAACAGTTATCCTGTGGGCGGCAGAAGATGAACGCGGCGTCCTCTGGGTCCTCGATGAACTCGTGGAATCTAACAAAATCGTTGAGCTTCACGGACGCACACTCCTGGATGGCAACTTAACCAAGTGCGCCACCCGAAACATGCCCCCCTGGCCCCCCGCCAATGTCATAAGTGTCGATCCCGCAGGCGGAGCACGCAGCGCGGTCTCAACCCTATCTCCAATTACAATCCTTATCGACATGGGCCTCCCCATTCGCGCTATCCGCCAGCGCGTCACCGTTGGCATCGCCCTCATCGCCGCCCGCCTCCATCCCGCCGCAGGCAACCCCAAACTCTGGATCCACCCCCGCTGCCACCAACTCGCCGACAGCCTGAAAAAATATCACTACAAAAGCGACGACCCTGACAACTTAACCCCGGAGAAAGACGGAAGCGACCACGCCGTCGATGCACTCCGTTACCTCATCCTCGCCGCTGATGCAAACGATAACTTCCGCCAGGGCAACTGGACGGCCTCGCGCTAAACCTCACACCCTCAACTTACATGTACATCCGCCCCGCTCAAACCACCCGCCGATTGCTGCTACTCGCCGCAGCCAAACATCCCCAAAGGACACATATGGGCCACGTAATAAACAACGCTAATCCCAAAGTTAGAAACCCGGCCACACTCGTCACCACTAGCATCACCAGCGCACCCAGCACCGTGCTGTACAGCATGCCCAATGGCCCGAACAAGAGCGTGAGAATGAATGCGAGCGCCACACTCTTGCGCTCCACAACTATAATCGTCCGACTCGGCATCTGGCTCATAGTCACTCCCTTCGTTAACAAACGCTCTCGTACCAACCAATACCCATCGTTCACCGACACGAACCAACCCGCTGGCTTGCAGTTGTCGTGCTTCGCGGACGGCCCTCTGACTTATGGGTCCATCGCTCTTCCCGTCTACCACCGGCCTAGAGGCTCCCGGAAAGCCCTACGCCCTCGTTTGTCCACAAAGGCGATAGGACGAAGTTCGGTACTTTCGCTCTTTTTATCGCGATCCGACTCAATTTTCTTTGGCCGTTCGCGCCGATTTGATACACTAGCCTCTCTTTCATTTGAGCGGCGGTCGGATGCATCTTTCGGAAAACGGAGAGACGAATTGTGAAGCACCAACTAACCGGCCCGGCCAAGGGCCCCGTCGCGGGTAATCTGCGCACTTATCTTTCCCGCATCGCCGCGTTCGCTGTCGCCAAGGCAGCCTCCTCGCGATTGGCCACACAGTCTTGTCTCTCGCTCAACTCTACCGGCAACAAGGCACTCGAACCACTCGAAGCTCGTCAACTCCTCGCCGCAGCCGCGTGGACGGGAGCCGCAGGCGACGATAACTGGTCCACTCCAGATAACTGGTCGTCGGGCTCCGTTCCCGTCGATGGCGACGATGTAACACTCGACGCCGGACCCCAGAACCCCACCATCCGCTTCACCGCCGATGCCGGGCTGCTCCGCCTCAACAGCCTTGTCCTTAAAGAAAACCTCGTTATCTCCGGCGGTGCTCTTTGGTTGAACGGCGGAGCCACCGCGAGCGTCCTCGCGCCCCTCAACATCGCAGGCGGAACCATCGGCGGCGGCAGTTTCGCCGGCGGCACCGCAACTTGGGATGCTTCCGCCTCAAGCATTAACTTCACTGGTAGCGCCACCAGCCGAATTGAGGGCGGAGTCCTAGTCCTCGGCCCTGTCTCCATCACCTCGGCTCGCGTCAAAGTCTTCGGAACCCTCGCGCTCACCGGAACCGCCACCATCACCAACAGCGGTGTTGACTTTGAATCCATCGCGACCACCATCCCCTCCGGCACCATCATCTTAAACAACGGCCGGCTTGGGCTCGCGCTTCGTTCCGATGAAGCGCACGCAACCGGCAAATCTCTCACGATCGCCGCCCCCGCCTCTGTCCGCGGCTGGGGAAACGTTGGCGGCGCACTCTTCAGCGAACGCGTCAACACCAGCCTCGTCAACGATGGCACCATCACCGCAGATGTAAACGGACGGTTTCTGAATCTCGCGCCGGTTGGTGCTTACACCACCTCACTTAATAACCGCGGCACCATCCGCGCCATGGGCGGTGCCGCCATCCGCGTCGGTGCCCTTAACCTCACCAACTACTCCGATAATGCCGGTGGCACCCTCACCGGTGGTATTTGGCGGGCCGATGCAAACAGCACGCTTTCATTAGATTACAATCGTGCGGTCGCTGTCAACAACGCCACCGTAATACTCGGCGGTGCCAACGCTGTTTTCCAGAATCTTATGGAGCAAATTCAGGTAAACACCGGAACCATTACCCTTGGCAGCGGAATGCTCTGGTCCCGTTATTACCCCCTGGCCAACCGCGGCACCATCAATCTTGAATCAATCAGCAACCTGAACTTGCCCGTCGGTGGTGTCCACACCGGCACCTTTAACGTCGGTGCGGGTAGCGTGCTCGTGATAAACGGTAGCGCTCAGTTTGAGCCCTCCACCCGCTTCCTGGGCACCGGCATTGTCATCGTCTCCTCCGGAACACTCAATCTCAGAGGCTGGTTCGGGGCGGAGAGTAATATTAAATTAAGTGTCGGCCGCAACGCCACCGTCAACGTGCAAGAACCCGTCCGGCTCGGCTCCATCGAAGTGAGCGGTGTTCTCAACCTTGGCATTCATCGCGTCTCTCTCTCCGGAACCTTCTCCCAAGCCTCCTCCGGACGCTTGGTCATCGACGTAAGAAATAATCAACTTGCCGGAGAAATCTCCGCCGCCGGCACAGTGACCCTCACCGGCCAGCTCGACGTGGTCTCCTCAACCGCCTACGACCCCGCCGAGAATCAGGTCGCCATGTTCACCGCCATCTTCCTCCGCGGCTCATCCGTCATCGGTGCCTTTGCCACCACCAATGTTATGACTGTCAGCGCGGGTTCTTACATGGGCGTTAACACCGGCAAGACGTACGAACTCTGGCTCAACCTCGCTGATTTCAACGGCGACGGCGGCGTCGATGGCGCCGACCTCGAGCCCTTCTACTACGCTTGGTCCCGAGGCGCGAACTTCGCCGATGTAAACGGCGACGGCGGTACCGACGGCTCCGATATCGAAGCCTTCCTCACCGCCTGGAGCATCGGCGGCCGATAACGCCAACTCCTCAGGCGCCGCATCCTTGACATGTAAATACTAATATAATTGTACTCGCCCGCTCACGGTCGTCTATTGTGCGCCGTACCAATGAGAAAAAAAAAACACGCTAGGTCCACCCGGCCCTCGCGTACTCTGGGTGTGGCAATCCTCGTCAAGCCCGGCCGCACTTGGCAGGAAAGTTGTCTAGGCCGCAGCGATTTGTGGAGTTCCAAATAACCTCAACAAAGCGCGAACCGGCGGCTCGGATTTACTTACATTCATAAAGCCTGGCAAAATCACTAAATCTAGGAGGTTTTTTATCAATCCCGCCTGCAGATGTTGGCGCCTGCCAGCCGTGTTGACGCCTGTTCTGAAGAGATTTGGAGAGGTGGTTCGCTGGCTTAAAGGTTCGATAACTCGCTCCTCGTGAAAGAATCTTTAGCTGCAAATTGGACAGATTCCGCCCCTCACTCCGGAAGCCCGAAGGTCACGGCGCAGCTGATGACCGCGATGCTGACCTACTTGGCGGGAAGCGGCGGCACGCCGCGACCGCTCTCGTTGAGATGAACGCACGTTGGCGTTTCCCCGCGGAACTGATTAGCATCGGACCAAATATTATGAATCACCACTTACATTGCCGCCCGACTTGCGTTCGATCCATTTCACTTTGTTTAGCGGGTCAACTGGTCGCGGCGTGCGCGGCAACCGCGCTGGGGCAGGTAAACCCTCAGCCGCCAGCAGACATAAGCTCCTACCAGCCGCAGGAGATCAAGCCAGAGTTTCGCACGCGCTCCGTGTGGCGCGATGGCGGGCCTTCAGAACCGATTAAAGGGAGCATCCCGCCCGCCGATTGGAACTCAATCGTCCCGATGCCGATGGCCCAGCCCACCCCTAAGAGCGAGAGGCGGGTTGCCAGCGATCTCGCCAAAGAATCAGTTACGTTGTACGATGCCACGACAGGCATAGCGCGGGTGCTGCCGCTCGCCGAGGGCGCGCCGCCGCTGGGTGGCTCGGGGATAGGTGCTTATATTGGTATGGACGGCGCGAGCGAGCAGGGCGAGCCCACCAACTGGAGCGCGCAGATGTCGGCCGTGTCGCCCGAAAGCATTGTGGCGTACCCGGCCCGAACAAATGTTAAGTTGGTCATGCGCTTCATCGACCAAAAGGGCGAAAGCAGCTACTCCGGTTGTTCGGGATCAATGCTGGACAGCGGGGTTGTGTTAACCGCAGGGCATTGCGTGTTCTCGCATAACAACAGTCGCAACATCGCCGATTACGCCGAGGAGATCTGGGTGCTGCCGGCGTGGGATGGGGTGGGAGCCGGCGGGAACCTAAGTGATGCGGCGATTAAACGGCACTTTGGGTACGCCCGCGCCACTCAGTGGATCGTGGGAACCGCCTGGGTTGAAGATGCCGACTTTGATCGCGATGTAGCCGCACTGCGACTCAAGCGATCAGAAACGCGTAACGTCGGAATGGTTACCGGGTGGATGGGGTGGGTGAGTAATAACTGTAATCAATCCAAGACTTATCATAACTATTCATACCCCGGCGAGTTCTGCGCCTTTCACCTTCATACCGGGCGGCAGATGTATTACTGGGCCGACACCGTGGATGACTGCCCGGGGGTGGTCTGGAACCAGTTCGACATGCACACCACCGGTGGCTGCCTTGGCGCGGGATGGGGCGGCATGAGCGGAAGCTCGCTGTACGAGGTAATCAACTCTATCCCATACGCCGCGGCGGTCTCTTCGACCTCCAACCGTGACGATCGGGCCTACTACTGCGGGATCTGGGGTCAGTTTGGCTCGGATCTTGAAGGGTTCAAAACAAGCACCCGCGGCAATGTGTTCGATGCGGAGCCGCTGCGGCTTCGGATGGTGGCCGAAGGTGCGCCCGCGCCGGTCGTGCCCGAGGGTGGCATGATGCCCGCAGGTAGCGTGCTGGTGGCGAACGCGACAAACAACAACCCCGCGCCCCGGACTATAACATTACGCGTATATCTCTCCTCGGACGCGGACATCACCACCGGGGATGCGTTGTTGGAGACGTATACTTATAATAATGTTGACTTTGCGGCCATGGGGTCGGTGCAGCTTAACATTCCATCGACCGAAATCCCCTTCCTGGTCCCCCAGGGCACGCAGTACGTGGGTGTGATTCTGGATGGGGGCACAGATAATAACAGTAGCAATAACGACTCGGACGGTTGGGATGCGCAGGCGATCAGCGTGGGGCCGTGTGTTGCCCCATTGGCGATCAACAACCTCTCCGCGAGCGATGGCACCTCATGCGGGCACGTGTATTTGCTCTGGACTCCGGTAGCTAATGCGGGCTTCTATCAGATCTGGCGAAGCAACAACAATAACTTTGCGAATGCTACGCTGATCGCGGAGCCAGCAGAGAATGATTACTATGATGCCACCGCCAATGCTCAAGGTGCAACGCAGTATTACTGGGTGCGGGCGGCGAGTCAGTGTAACTATGGCGGGTTCGCGCCAGTGACAGACGGCTTCCGGCGGGCGGCGGTATTGTTCGCCCCCGGCAATTTCGTGGCATCTCAGGGTACTCAGTGTAACCATATTGCACTCTCATGGGCCGCCGCGACTCACGCGACTACTTACTCCGTGTATCGGAACACCGCGACCACCTTCGCAGGGTCCACCCTGATGGCCATCACGGCCGGGCTGAGTTACAATGATGTGAGCGCCACCCCGGGCCAAACGTATTATTACTTCGTGCGGGGCGGCAACATCTGCGGGAGCGGGCTCTCGGGCGGGCCTGCCGCGGGGGCGGCCCAGGGCATGCGGCAGACCCCCGCGTTGGCACCGGGCCAGTTGGACGCGAGCGACACGATCTGCCAGGGCATCGAAGTGAGCTGGCTTGGTTTCAGTAACTCCGTTGCCTACCTGGTGTATCGCAACACCGTAAACAACTCGGCAACTGCCATCAACATCGGCGTAAACAATGGGGGCGCTAACAATACTTACTTTGATAATACGGCCGCGCCAAATATACCTTATTACTACTGGGTGCGGGCGAGCAACGCCTGCGGACTCTCAGCATTCAGCGCGGTGAATGCCGGGCTTCGAGGTACGACGGTGCCCGCTCCGACCGGCGTTGCCGCGAGCGAGGGAGGCCCGTGCCGAGCGACCATCGATGTAACATGGAATCCGACGCCCGGCGCCTCAAGCTATGCGATCTTTCGTTCGCTTACGAACGTCGTCGGCACCGCGATTCAGGTGGGCGCGGTCGCCGGGCCCACGGTGATGTGGAGCGATGCGAACGCGAGTTTGGATACAACATATTACTACTGGGTGAAGGCCTTTAGCCCTTGTAACACCATAAGCGGCTTTAGCGCAAGCAACAGCGGGAATCGTGGGGTGCAGCCCGGCATGCCGCAGAATGTGCGTGCGAGCGATGGCACAGCGTGCGGCTTTGTAAGTGTCTCGTGGGATGCTGTCCCCGGCGCGGGCGGATACCGCATCTTCCGAGGCGCGACCCCCAACCCCAATGCGAGTGTCGAGATTGGTGTTGATAATGCGAGTGCCTATCCAGATGTAACGGCCCAAGCAGGCGAGGTCTATTATTACTTTGTGAAGGCGACCAGCAACTGCGGTGATTCGAGCACGAGCCGATCTGACAGCGGCTTCACCGGCGAGCCTGGCACCATCATTACGCAGCCGGTTGATACGTTCGCTTTGGTGGGCGGCTCGGCTAACTTCTTTGTTGAGGCGACCAACGCCACGGGTTACATCTGGTACCACGATGGCGAGGAAGTAATCGAAAGCCCGCTCATCACGGGCACGCAGACCCATCAACTTAACTTTCATCTTGTCGCGGCGAGCGATGCGGGTCTGTATCACTGTGTGATACTCAACCCGTGCGAAACGCTTCTCTCGGCCCGCGCGTTCCTTCTCGTTGATAGCACAGCGTGCGCGGCGGATTACAACGACGACGGCGGGGTGGATGGCGCCGATGTCGATGCCTTCTTCGCGGATTGGTCAGAAGGAAGCCCCTTCGCGGATGTTAACCTGGACGGTGGTGTCGACGGTGCGGACGTGGATGAGTTCTTTATCGTGTGGGCCGCAGGCGGGTGCGTGTGATGTAAGTAGTCTTGATGGGCTCGGTGAAACCGTAAGCAAAGAGTTGAGAGTCGTGCCCTTTACACGGCACGACTCTTAACTATTGCATTTACCGGTTGAATGAAGGCTCGGGCGCGGCGGTGAGTTGCACGAAGGTTTCGGGTTCCGCCGCGCTTACCAATGAGACCGCTGGCTTAAGTTCACACTAAAACCCCTGCGCGAATGTGTGGTCGGTCCTTCATAATCTCCGGCAAGGCTGATTGTTGTTGTAAGTTACTTTGTTGTTTCGACCAGCTTAATTACCGAGTCGGGGTCGTTGAGGACCACGTAGATGGCGCCTTCCGGGCCGCAGACCACGTCGCGGACGCGGCCGCGATCAAAGACTAGTTCTTCGCGCTCCACCATCTCGCCGTCTTTCATACGGATGCGGTCGACATTCTGGCCCGCGAGGCCTCCGGCGATCAGGTCGCCCTTCCACGCGGCGAACATGGGGCCGCGGATGACATCCAGGCCGCACGCGCCGATGGAAGGGAGCCAGCGGAAGGCGGGCATCTTAATATTAGCTTCCGTCGCGGCGGATTCATCCATGAGCCAAGGCGTTTTGAAGGGCGTGCCGCTGTAGTTGATCGAATGGGCCACCAGAGGCCAGCCGTAGTTGCGGCCCTTTTCAATTACATTAACTTCATCCCCCCCGCGTGGTCCGTGCTCGGTATCCCAGAGGGTTCCATCAAGGCCCATCGTTAGTCCTTGAGGGTTACGATGGCCGTAGCTCCACACTTCATCATAAGCTTTTGCCCCGCCGATATCCTGGCCGACGAAGGGATTGTCGGTCGGCACACTGCCGTCTTCCCACACCCTGAAGACTTTGCCGTTGGGGCGAGA
Organism: uncultured Phycisphaeraceae bacterium; assembly: GCA_964450325.1. Classification (GTDB taxonomy): domain Bacteria; phylum Planctomycetota; class Phycisphaerae; order Phycisphaerales; family UBA1924; genus UBA2402. Next base: position 8,375 of record CAYVFW010000110.1, read on the forward strand.
GAGGTCCTGGGCGAGTTGTTCACGGCCGCGCTCGCCGATACTGAAGTAAATATATCGTTTGCCACCACTCTGGGGTTCGGTGAAGACGATTCGCGAGCCGAAATGAAGTCCGGTGGCAAGATAATGTTCTTTGCGAGCCTCGAAGATAGTCTCCTGCGAAACCCAAGCATTGCCCTTGATTTTGCCCCTGACCACCTTGGTCATGCCTTGACGCATGCCTTCGGCATCTTCCACGCTGTTGCGGCCGTGGGAAAAAGCAAGATAAATCCAGCCGTTAGTCGCGTAGTCAGGGTGTACCGCTACATCCATCATGCCGCCCTGTCCTTGATTACGAACGGCGGGAAGCCCGGTGAGAGATTGTCCTAACTTACCATCCTGAAAGAGGCGCACGCCGCCCGGGCGTTCGGTGATAAGCATCGGTGCCTGCTCACCGGCCTTTGCGGTAGGAAGAAAGTCCACCGCCCAAGGCACGTCCAGGCCACTTTCGACGACAGGCACAATCTTGAATGAAGTGTCGCGGGCGTTGGCCACGCCGTCTTTCACTTCGGGGGCGACGAGCGGCCCGCCGCGTTTGCGCAAGTTTCTTAGTTGAAGCTCACGAATATGGACGACCAGGCCCCACACCTGAGCATCGTTAAGTGAATTGCGAAAGCCGGGCATGCCCGAGTCTTTGTCGCCGTCGCGGATGATATTAAAGAAGGGCCGGTCGTGCTTTTGGTCGTAGAGATCGTCGGTCAAAAGCGTGCGGGTGCCCGCGCCACCGCCCTGGCCGCGGTTGCCGTGGCAACTGAGGCAGTTAAGCTCCCACAACGCGGCGACCCCTTCCTGCGCTAGCGCGTTGGCACCGGCCAAAGCGGTACCCAGGATCAGCCCCGCCAGATGTCCCCGTGTTAACATAATCATAAGTGTTCTTTCAACTGCTTGCTTGGCTGGCGTTGCTCGAAACGGCCCCGGCACGCCGCGGAATCTTAAACCTCTCTGCCACGCCGCAACGCCCAAGTTACGCGGCTACCGCCAAATCTCGCAGGGCTCAGTTCGAGTCGCTGGTGCCTGCGTGATCTACTTTTCGTTTGTTATCGGTCCATACCGGGATTCAACTCAGTAATCTACCCATCAGAACTGGACATTGCCACTTTGTGGGTATACCGTGGATTTCCCTGGTTTTTGAGGCACTTGGCTCCGCTTTTAGATTTTGTGATGCTCGACTCATTTTTATTACTCACTTATTGTGGCGGGTTTCGGTTTGCTGGGTAAAAAGATGCAGGGATGCTTAATGTTCTGCCTGACTTTAAGCAACTCAAGTGGTTGTGAGCGACATTATGGTGATAGGTTGCGGTGAGGCTTTAGGTCGAGTGCCGGGCATTGCGGTTGGAGAAGCTACGACTTTGGTGGGTGTTTATGCTCATTGTATCTCAGGCGGCTCGCGGGGCGATGTAACGGTGGGATGCCGGGGCGGGTGCTGAAGAGGGAGGCTGGCGCACTTGGGATTTGGGAAAGAGGTTCTCTTTTTCCGAGTGCGACGCGTTCACGGAGAAATATTGTGCCTAGTCAACCTATTTCGCTTTTGCTCGCCATCGAACATCCTTTTCTTCGCGGCACGATTGCGCGATGGCTTGAGACGATTCCCAACATTCGAATAGTGGGTGAGGCGGACAATCTGCCCGATGCCGTTACCGGGGTAGCGAAGCATCAGCCGCAGTTACTTTTGATCAGCACGCAGTTGCAGGAGCAGCCGACGTTCGCCGCGTGCAAAGAGTTGCAAGAGAGCAGCCCCAAGACCAAGGCTCTGTTTTTGTGTCATAAGACACAGGATAGCGACATCGCTCAGGCGTTGGCGGCGGGCTCGCAATGGTGCATCTCAACGACGGATACGTTGGAGGACGCAGCGGCGGTGATCATGGGTGCCTTGGCGAACGTGGCGCAGCACACACCGACCATCCGCGAGCGGCTGGTGGCGGCGAAGGCGGGCGGAATTAACCTGAAGCGGCCGACGCGGATGCAGACGCTTTCATGCCGGCAGTGCGAAGTATTACGTTATGTTGCGACGGGGCTGAGCAAACGCGAGGTGGCGGAGAAGATGTACATAAGCCCGCGAACGGTGGAGCGGCACGTTGCGAACATCATGGCGGCGTTGAACATACACGACCGGGTACACCTGACACGGTTTGCGATTCGGGAGGGGATGGTGGAGGCG
>CAYVFW010000111.1:0-10475 GCA_964450325.1 uncultured Phycisphaeraceae bacterium
CCGCAATATAACATAAATTTTAATGCCGGAAGCAGAGATTGACGAACCTGCAACGACCCTAAGCGAAGGGAAAGCCAAGAACCGCCGCGGCTACTCCGTCCAAGCCGCGACCAAAATCCCGTCAGCGCGCACCGCCCTGCTCCCTCGCACCCATCAAGAAAATGGCCCAATGTCCTGGCCAAAGCAACTCCTTAAGACATAACAAGACCAACGGTGAGTGCCCACCTTCCGCCTCGCGCACCTCGGCACTCTTACCGCCGGAACTTCTCCTTCTCCGCCCGCCTGCGTTGCAACTCCGCATCGATGAACGGAGACAGCTCGCCCCGGAGTACCGCCTCGTAATCGCTTTCTTCGCAGTTGGTCCGATGGTCCTTCACCCGATTGTCGTAAAAGACGTAACTGCGAATCTGAGTCCCCCACCCCTGCTCGAGGCTCCCCCCGGTGGCAGCGGCGATCTCCTTTTCCCGCTTCTCTTCCGCCAACAATTGCAACTTGCCCTGGAGCACCGAAAGGGCCTGCTTCTTGTTCTGCGGCTGATCGCGGTAGGTGCTCGCTACTACTTGAATTCCGGTTGGAATATGCACCAGCCGGATCGCGCTGGCGACTTTGTTGACGTTCTGCCCACCCGGCCCCGAAGCTCGTACAAACGGCGTGACTTCGATTTCAGATTCGGGGATCGTAACTTCCACTTCGTCAAACTCAGGAGTTACATCAACCGTCGCGAACGAAGTCTGCCGTTTACCTTGGGCATTAAACGGCGAGACTCGCGCCAAGCGGTGCGTGCCGCGCTCGCACTTAAGATATCCAAAGGCTAGGTCGCCCTTCACGTGCAACGTAACTGAGTCAATCCCCACTTCAGCGCCAAAGCCCCGGTCCACTTCTTCAATCGACCAGCCCATCTTCTCGCAATAAAAGATGTACATGCGGTAGACCATGTCCGCCCAGTCATTGGCCTCTGTGCCCCCGGCCCCTGCCAAAACCGTTAGGAAGCAGTTTTTATTATCATGCGGGCCTGATAGCAAGCTCCGCAGTTCTACCGTCTCCATGCGCTGGGCCAGCTCAAAGAGTTGCGAATCCGCCTCGTTCAGAAGGTCTTTGTCGTTGGCCTCCTTGGACATTGAGTAGGCTAACTGGGCATCCTCAAAGTCGCGGATAACCGCTGTCAAGCCGTCGGTCTGCGACTTAAGTCCTTTGAGCACGCCCACCGTCTTCTGGGCCTTTTCCTGGCTATTCCAGAAATTATCTCCCCCCATCTCCGCCTCAAGTTCCTTGATCTGCCGCACTTTTTGTGCGTAGTTAAAGAGAATCGCGGATTGTTACGATCCGCGCCTCAAGATCGGCGATAATGGGCTGATGGGCGTCATAATGCATAGTCCGGCAAGTGTAGGACTGGGACGGTCGGGTCGGCACTCCATCCACATTCGCGCAGGCCAGAGTATCTCTGTTCGCGACGACGCTCGCTGACTTTCTTAGCGGAGTTGTTGACGGCGGGTGGATCACGGCGAGAGTGAGTTACTCATTGAGGGCGCGAAGGAGCTCTTCGATGCAGCATAGCTGGCCGGGCCACATGAAACGGTGAAGGTCGCGGGGGCTTGTCCAACGGTGGGCGGAGTGTTCGTCGTTTAGGATGGGCTGCCACCGAAACGAAACCTCGGCGGCGAAGCGGGGAGACATTACGATCTGATTCGTTTCGGGGATGAAGAACGGGTATGTTTGTTCGAGCGCGAAGAGGCGCAAGAGATGGCTCGACTCGGAGCTCAAGCCGGTTTCCTCCTTCAGTTCGCGCCGTGCGGCTTCGATGGCGGGTTCGCCCGGGTGAAGGTGGCCCATAACGGGGTGCCACGAGTTGAGCATTGGTTTGCGGGCGCGAAGGAGTTGGAGGAGTTCGATGCGGTCGGGGCCGCGGACACGACGGAAGACGTAGACATCAACGACATCGGCAGTGGTCGGGACGCAAGCTGGAGAAGGGGCGGTTAACATAATAGATCTGTGCGAGGAGGATTCAGACGCGCGGCAGCGAAGATCTGGTAAGGTATCTCCAGATGTCGTATGCGGGCCAGCCGATCGCGAGTATGCCCAAGAAGATGCAGGTCTGCAGCCAAGGGGACAATTCGCCGGGGACAATCGGAGCCCTGAAGGAATTAAGGATGTGGAGAATCGTCATCGCGGCGGCGGAGAGCACGAATAGAAGCGGAATGACCGGGAAGCCCCAGCAGCGGTAGGAGGCATTGGCGGGGAGAGACTTCCTGAGCCGGAGCATGGCGATTCCGCCAAGGCCGTAGAAAATCCACATGGTGAAGACAAAGCCGCTGGCAAGATTATTAAACTGTTGGAAGGAGATGGCACAGAGGCAGCTTAAGAATAACTGAGACCAGAGGGCGATGGCCGGGGTCTGACGTCGCTCATCGATGCGCCCCAGGACTCGGAAGAGCAGACCATCTTGAGCCTGAGCAAAGGTAACTCGTGCGCCCGTGAGCACTGATGCGTGCGTCGCGCCGAGGGTGGAGATCAGTACAAAGATGGTCACTAGGGATGCGCCGATCGGACCCACAGCGCGGAGCATGACATCGCTCGCCACGGCTTTGCTGGCGCGCATTTCTTCGAGCGGGAGTACGTGTAAATACGCAAGGTTGACAACGACGTACAGGACAACGAGGGCCATTGTGCCCAATATATAGATACGCGGGAGGTTGCGGCTAGGCTCTTTGACTTCGCCGGCGATGGATCCGATGTCCGACCAGCCGTCGTAAGTCCAAAGGACTGCGGCGAGGAGGGGGGCGAGGGAAAGCATGAACGGGCGCGCGGAGGGGGCCGGAGGTGTTTGATCCACCGCTAATGGAGCGGCGGGGAAAGCGGTGGCGAAGGCGAACGCACAGAAGACGATCGAGGCGAGGCAGAGGAGCTTAATGATGGTGAGAACGAGATTCACACCGCTGCCCAGCCGCATACCGAGATAGTTAATATAGGTAAGAACGGCGAGGACGATGCAGACGAGCGTGACGTTGTGCCATTGGTCGCCGAGAATGGATTCGAGTGCGCCCGCGCCGGGCACATTGCTTACGAGCCACGCGGAGTAGCCGGGCCCGGCGAGCGCGGCCACATACTCGGCGAAGACGATGGCGATGCCCGCCGCGGCGAGGGGCTTGGTGATGAGCATGTAAGTCCATCCGAAGATGAAACTGACACGGGGGCCCAAGCCTTGATAGAGAAAGTTATACAGACCTCCCGAGCGAGGGAAGCGGACGGCAAGCTCGGCGTAGGTGAGTGCGCCGAAGAGTGAAAGTAAGCCACCGACGAGCCAGGCGGCGATGATCTGCCAAGGCGCATCGACATAGCGGGCGATTTCGGCGGGAGTGCGATAGATTCCGCTCCCGACGGTGACGCCGACCATGATGCCTGCGGCGGACCAAAGCCCGACGGTGCGGGGGAGGTCGCGGCGAAGAGAGGATTCGGCGGAAGGCTTCAAGGGTGAGTCTATGTTGATTTGAAGGGAGTGGGTAATTCGAGCGGCAAAACGGCCGTGGGAGATGTGATGGCTGGAGGCGCGGCGCCTGTGGCGGCCATGACCGTGGCAGCGAGACTTGGCGGACCGTCGCGAAGGATGCGCAGTGCTTTCAATTGAACAGGGGTGGAGGTGAAGGGCGATTGGGGTGCGGTTGGCGCGAGACCAGCGTGAGGTGAGGGAGAGGTGGTGTGATTCTCAGGCGGTGGCGGCTCGGCTTGTGGCTGGACCGGGGGTGATATTTGATCTTTCGTTGAGGCTTTGGGGCGCGCACCTGTGATGCGGAGGAGGATCTGGGCGAGGCGGCGCGCCTCCACGAGATCCTTAGAGGCGACGTTGGCGTCGGCGATGGTTTCGAGCGTCAGGAGTCGGGCTTGGGTCGCAGCGCGCTCGGTATTTTGTGCCACGATGAGGTCGAACACGTCGAGCTCGGCTTGGATATCTGGTTCAGCAAGGAAGGTGGCGGCTTCGATGGGGGTGATGTGGGCCGCACAGGAAAAGGCGTAGATGTTAAAGCGGCAAGCCTGGAAGCGGATCAGGAACTTATGCTGGGACGGGGAGAGGATGTTAAGAGCTGTAGTTAGAGTTTCCATACAGATAGCGTACCCATTTATCTGGTGCGTGTCAATAGATTTGTATGGATTTTGATAGATTTTTTTATTGACCGTGGAAGGTACTGGAGTACCATACTCAGGGAATACTCTGGGTATGTTGCGGGTTTGAGCGGGAGAGTGTGCTTGGGGGCGGCCAATGCGGGTAATTGCCGGTATCGAGAAGACGTTTGCCATCGGAGCAGTCGATTCCCTACACTGGGAGGCACGCGGCGGGATGAGGATCTGGTTTTGTACGGGTGACAGAAAGACGATCGCAAGGAAATAATTCCATGGCAGAAACACATTTCGATTTTGTTGTTATTGGTGGTGGGCCGGCGGGGTATGTCGGGGCGATTCGAGCCGCGCAGCTTGGGTATAAGGTGGCTTGCATTGAGCGGGCCAAGCTCGGCGGGGTGTGTTTGAACTGGGGGTGCATTCCCAGCAAGAGCCTGCTGGCGAATGCTGAGCTGGTAGAGAAGATGGGGAAGGCGAGTGAGCAGGCCTTTTGGGGGCTGAAGATTACGGGTGCGGTGGAGCTGGATTGGGACCGGATCATCGGGCGCAGCCGCGAAGTCGCAGCGAAGCTGTGCGGGGGGATTGGGTTTTTGTTCAAGAAGAACAAGATTACACATTTTGTGGGGAACGCGAAGATAACTAAAGCGGGCACGCCAGCCAACGGGGGCAAGGTAACTATCGAGCTGCAGGAGTGCGCGGTGAAGGAGGAGCTTACGAGTGCTCCGGCGACTCCGGGCAAGACGGTGCAGACGATCACGGCGGACAAAGTGATTGTGGCGACGGGGAGCGTGGCGAGGGACCTGCCATTTGCGAGGTTTGATGGCGATCGCATCTGGGGTGCTCGTGAGGCGATGTTTAATAAGGAGCGACCCAAGCGGCTGGTGGTGATCGGGGCGGGGGCGATTGGCATGGAGTTTGCTTATTTTTATCGCTCGATGGGAACCGAAGTCACGATTATCGAGATGATGGACCGGGTGCTGCCGGTAGAAGACAAAGATATCGGGGACGCGATGGGCAAGCTCTACAAGAAGCACGGGATGACGATCTTGACTTCGACGATGACGACGGGGGTGGAGAAGACGGCGAGTGGCGTGAAGATTACGTTTGCGCCCTCGGCGGATGGCAAGGCTGATGAGAGCAAGAAGCAGACCATCGAGGCGGACCGCGTGCTGCTGGCTGTTGGCGTGGTGGGCCGCACCGACGGGTTATGCGATGCTTCGCTGGGCTTGGTGATCGAGAAGGGGCATATCAAGACCGATTATGTTGCGGGCACGACGCGCAACGAAGCGGTGGATTACAAGACGAACTTGCCCGGCGTGTATGCGGTTGGCGATGTGATCGGGCCACCGTGGCTCGCGCACGTAGCGAGCGAAGAGGCGGTGCTGTGCGTTGAGCGGATCGCGTGGAAGGAGAAGAAGACCTCGCACGAGCCTTACCCCATTGATTACACCACTATTCCGGGCTGCACCTACTGCATACCGCAGGTTGCGAGCGTCGGGTTTACCGAGCAGCGGCTGATTGAGATGGGCAAGGTGAAGGGGAAGGATTACGAACTGGGAAAGTACGCATTTACGAGCCATGGGAAGGCGATCGCGTCGGCGCACACGGAAGGCTTTGTTAAGATTCTGCGGGGGCTGCCGCGGGGCGAGATTCTGGGCGCGCACATTATGGGCGATCAGGCGACCGAATTAATTGCTGAAATGACGCTGGCTCGCCGGTTGGAAGCCACCACCGAGGAACTGATCTGTACGATGCACGCGCACCCGACGATGCACGAGGCTATTCATGAGGCGGCGCTGGCGTCGGAGGGGCGGGTTATACACGCTTAGGTTGGTGGGTGCGTCCCGCGGTTCTGAGATAAGCCCTTGTAGGTTGGGAAACGATGTTTGGAATTACCACTTGGCGGCGAAATCGGATTAAGGCCCGGCCGTTTCCCGCGGCGTGGCTGGCGGTATTGGATGGAGTTTCGGTCTATCAGCGCGTGAACGAGGATGACCGGGCGGAGCTGCGCGGGCACATTCTGGTGTTCCTGGCGGAGAAATACATCGAGGGGTGCGCGGGGCTGGAAGTGACCGACGAAATTAAGGTGACTATCGCCGCGAACGCGTGTGTTTTGCTGCTCCACCGCGAAGCGGATTATTACCCCAACTGCAAGACTGTTCTGGTGTATCCCCAAGAGTATATCGCCACGGGAAAGCGCCTGGGGGCGATGGGGATTGTAACTGAACAGGTGGAGCGGCGCGCGGGTGAGAGCTGGCACAATGCTTATGCGCCGGCGAGCGGCGGCCCGGTTATATTAAGTTGGCGGAGCGTGCGGCGGGGCGCGCACTGCGGCAATGACGGGCACAACGTAGTTTTCCACGAGTTTGCCCACCAGTTAGACGGCGAATCCGGGGGGATGGACGGGGCGCCGGCGCTGGAACTGCGCAGCCATTTCCTGCCTTGGGCGCGAGTGCTGGGGGCGGAGTATGACTCATTGGTCCGAGGGTTGGCCGGTGGGGAGCGGCCCGCGCTGATCAACCCGTACGGCGCGCAGAACCCTGCGGAGTTCTTTGCGGTTTGCACGGAGCTTTTTTTCGAGCGTCCCCGGGAGATGAAGGCTCACCACGGGGATCTTTACGCGCGGTTTAGCGACTACTTCCAGCAGGATCCGGCTCAGTGGGCGGAGTGCGAGGCGGGCGGGGCGCGTGGGGCGCCTGGTTAATGCGCTCTCGCGTGGCATAAGTAAAAGACAACGGCAGTCAATGTAACCCGTCAACGAAAGTCGCCTGCACGGAAGTATCCGAAGGGTAACGCCGCTGCAAAAAACTTCTGGCGGCCTCTGCGGGGTTGGCTTCGGAGCGGCCGGGCTGGCCGGGTGCACGGAGTTCTTTCCATCTTTGAACCAGCACCCTCTCTTGCGGCGACCGCTAGGAAGGGTGTTTTATGATATATATTGAGCGGAGGGGGTGGCTTGTTGGGCAACCCGTTGGGTAGGGTTGATCGCGGGGTTATAACGAAAGCCGGGTGTGAAGGTCTGGAGCGGACCTGCACACCCGGTTTGTTATATTAGGCTCTGCGGGAAGTGCGGAGCGAGTTATATTACGTTAGCGAGGAGGATACCGGCGGAGCGGGTTTAGCCAACGGGCTCAAGTTCCTTCTCGCGGTGCTGCATCTGGCTTTTGAGGCGGCCCAAGATGGAGGAGTGCATCTGGCTGACGCGGCTTTCGGAGAGTGCGAGGGTCGCTCCGATCTCTTTCATTGTCATACCTTCGTAGTAATATAATACAACGATGAGGCGCTCAGCGCGGGAGAGGCCACGGGTGATGAGGTCTTTGAGGTCGCGGCGTTGGATGTCGCTGACTGGGTTGCATTCGCCATCATCCTTGACAACATCAAGGTCGCGGAGTTCGCGGCCACCGCCTTCGTTACCGTTGAAGGCCCGCTGAGTGAGGCTGCGGGTGGCAACTGCATAACTATCACGCTTGAGCTTGTCAAACTCTTCGCCCTCAACGTTTAACATCTTGGCGACTTGATCGTCGGTGGCGGGAACGCCGGTCGACTTCTCGATCGATTGGCGCGCCTGCTCCACCTTGTTGGTGCGGCTGCGGACCAGGCGAGGAACCCAGTCCATGCTGCGGAGCTCATCCAGGATTGCGCCACGAATACGAGGGGCGCAGTAGGTTTCGAACTTAACTTTGCGGCCCAGATCGAAAGCATCGATGGCATCCATCAGGCCGAAGAGACCGGCGGACATGAGGTCCTCGATGTCAACTTCGTCGGGAAGCCTTGAGTAAATTCGCTCGGCGTTGTAACGTACTAGAGGGAGAAACTTCTCCATCAGGAAGTTGCGGAGCTCTTCGCTGGGGCCCGCTGCATAGATCTCCCAGATGGTGTTCATCTCGATGGAGTCAAAGCGAGTCGGGATATTAGAGGCCTCAGCGTGACGGGCGGAGAAACGCCCGGCGAAGCGGCCTGTGCCGCGGCTGGAAGAGCGGGCGGCGGTTGAACGAGCGGGAACGCGAGCACCCCCGCTAACCCCACCCCCACCTGCGCTTGGGGCTGAGGACGCGGAAGAACCACTTGATACATTATTGCTGATTGACATTTCGGTCTACTCCATGACCTTGGTTGCGATATCGACGGCTTCATGCCCGACGGCCCAAATGCTGGGCGACTGCTTACGAGAATCTGCTACGAGAAAGGCTGCCAACTTCTGCTTCTGCTAACGCCGTTCACTAATCTCGACGGGTAAGCTTTGAAGAATCGTTGCTTGCCGCCGTTGAGTGCTTTGTAGCACTTCTGACTGCCGGTTATCTTAAGCTGAACGACTGCCCTTAAAGAAACTCAAAGAACTGGAGTTAAGAAGTAGGCTAAATTGCTTGGGTAGATAGCTTCACGGGCTACTTGACTCGCACGCGTTTTGAGATCACGCTAGTGGGCTCCGTTCCAACCAACAGAATCGTTCCGGACTTCGATGGCCTGCACTCATGCCATCTTCACATTCCACGTCTAGCTCTTATCCTCAACACTCCAATCGCTGTGCCACTCTTCCTTGAGTTGCGCCATGAGTATACATGAAAAGTTGCGAATGCATATCCCCTATTGACGATTTTCTTCAAAATTTTTTTACTCAGCTGACGAGCCGGACCGAGGGGAGCATCTTTCACGCAGGTTGCCCACAGCTTGGTCACCGCTTAAGAATCGACCCCTACAGATTGTTGATTAGCCCGAGCAACGGCCGCAACGGCGGTAGCGATCGGTAGCGGCGCAGTTAATGTTTCATTATAATCTACGTAGTTATCCACATGTTGCGCGGCTGCGGCAATCGGCGGGATTGGGCGATCGGTTACGTATCGTTCAAGGTGTTCCCTGATGGCGTGAAACATGCACGTGGCGCCGAGCCAGCCGACGCAGTAACAGACGAGCATCGCAAGAATGGCTCTTAAGATCGCGACTACGGCAGTCTCGCCAGCGATCAGGCCGCTTACGACGGAGACCGCAAAGCCGCAGAGGGCGAAGGCGGTCGCGATGACTTTTGCTTGTTCGTACACGTGTGCGCGCTGTCTTTCGGTAGGCTGGCACGAGGGGGAGTCGAAAGCACGATCACGCCTCGTGCAGGGGCGGGCGAGCTGTGCTGAGAAGAATCGTCACAATGCGGGGGGGTCTTTTGCGGCTAAAGTCGATTTTTGCAAGTGGGGTAACGGGAGCGCTGTGCGTGAGGGCTGTGTGGCGTGGGCGGGGGGAGAGTTGTGTCCGAGTAGGGAATTTGGAGACGGTGCGGCACGCGGAAGTGGGTGACGCGAATGGCTGGCCAAGCGCGGGGGCGAAAACAGGATTTGTTGCAGAGTCGCTCGGTTTACGCGGGGACGGCCTCTTGCGGAGGCATGATAAGGCCCATTGATTCAACATCGATGCCCGAAACAATTTCGTTGTATCCAAGGACAACGATTGAAGAGAGATGCGGCTCAACGAGTTGACGCACGACCGCCCGGACGGGGGGAGACGCGATTACCACAGCGGGATGACCCGCGTTGGTGACGGGAGTCAAGCCGCGAACGATGTGTTCGGCGATGCGGCTGGCCAGGCGGGCGGGCATCGTGAGAGTTGTGCCTGCGGGGCCCCGATCAATGAAGCCGCTGATCTGATCTTCGAAGGCGGGATCTAGTGTGACACAAACGAGCTTGGGGAGGCCGGTTGGGGAGGGGGAGGCGTACTGCTGGCAGATGCCGCGGCGGAGGGCGTTACGGACATATTCGGTGAGGACTTCTAGGTCTTTGGTTTTGGGTCCCCACTCGGCGACGGTTTCGAGAATGGTTTCGAGGTCGCGGACGCTGACGCGTTCGCGGAGGAGATTCTGGAGTATCTTTTGTAGTTCGCCGGGCTTGAGGACACCGGGGATGGTCTCTTCGACGAGCTTGGGTGCTTTTTGCTTAAGCTGCTCAAGGAGATTATTTACTTCATCGCGAGTGAGCAGTTCGTCGGCGTGTTTCTTTACGATCTCGGCGAGGTGGGTTGAGAGAACATCGACGGGTTCTACGACGGTGTAGTTTAGTAGTTCAGCGCGAGAGCGGAGTTTGGGATCAATCCACCAGGCATCAAGGCCGAAGGCGGGCTCGCGGGTCTGATCGCCATCGATCTTGCCGGTGGTGATACCTGAATCCATGGCGAGGAGTTTGCCGGGCTTGGTCTGGCCCGTGGCGACAGGGTTGCCGCGCACTTTTACTCGGTATTCGAGGTGAGGCAGCTGGGCGTTATCGCGGATGCGGACGGGGGGCATGACGGTGCCGGTGTCGAGGGCGAGTTGTAAGCGAACGGCGGTTATCTTTTTGAGGAGTTCGCCGCCCTGTGCATGATCGACGAGCTGGACGAGGCCGTGACCGAGT
>CAYVFW010000112.1:0-10393 GCA_964450325.1 uncultured Phycisphaeraceae bacterium
GATCGCCGCAGCCAAGGCGATCGAGGCGATGAGCTTAAGCGAAGGTGGGTGGGGTGTGGCGGCGATGCAGGACTATGTCTCATCAGTGCGAGATTCCCCCAGTCAGGTCGCCCTCGCATAAACGCCAATGTAGGTGTGTGAATCCTGAGTGTAAGTTCCCTTCAATCACCTTAGATAACTTATTCGTGATCCCGCGCGAGGTGGCATAGGTGGCCCGCCTCACGCTGCAACGGTGGCATCCGCCTCGTAATCTGCTTTCCCATCCACTGTGAACAGGTGGCCAGCAGCGTAGCGCGATCAATCGGTTTGGATGCATAATCATCGCACCCGGCCCGCGTGCATTTTCCACGGTCCTCGGCCATAGCGTGAGCAGTGAGTGCCACGATCGCAAGCGTGCTCCCCTGCTGCCTCAGCGTTCGCGCCAGTGTGTAACCATCCATCTCGGGCATCTGCATATCAGTCAACAATAAATCGAAAGGACGGCCCGCTTCACAAGCACTATTAATCTTGCTGAGCGCCACCACTCCGTTCTCAGCGATCTCAACCTCCGCTCCAGCCTTGCGAAGATGGAACGAGATAAGTCGCTGATTATCAACGCCATCTTCAGCCAAAAGAATACGGCCGCGCAGCGTTATCCCTGCCGATAGCGGCGGAAGGGCGGTGGCGGATGAGGCTTCGTTCAAACTCAGCACCATCGCGCATCCTTCCACTGCGGCAAGCGGCAAAGAGAGGCGGAAGCACGAACCTACGTCCGGCTTTGATCGGAGTAGAGTTACGTCGCCTCCCATCAGGTTGGCTAAGCGCCGGCTGATTGTAAGTCCGAGTCCAGAACCCCCGTGCTTGCGGGTAACGGTTGTATCCGCTTGGCCAAAGGCCTTGAAGAGCCGCCCCGCTTGTTCTTCACTCATGCCCGAGCCGGTATCGTCGATATCAATCACGATATTGGCTGATCCACCGATGTTCTCCACGCTCACAGTCAGCGTGACGTTCCCCTTTTCCGTGAACTTGATAGCGTTACCCGCGAGATTCATCAGTATCTGCCGCAGCCGAGTCGAATCGCTGAAAATGCGTTCTGGGAAGGCCGTGGCGAGCGAGCATCGCAGCGCAACTCCCTTGCCCACAGCCCGGGGACGCATCAGGCTCTCCACCTCCCGCAAAATCTCAAGCATCGGCGTCTCGATGTGCTCGACTGTCATCCGACCAGACTCGATCTTGGAAAGATCCAGGATGTCGTTGATGACCGTAAGCAAATGTCGACCCGCACTCTTAATCGTATCAATCGCCTGTAACCGCCGCGCAGTCCCACCCTCCGCGTCGTCGTCCTCCAGCAACAAATCCGCAAACCCCAGGATGGCCGTGAGCGGCGTACGGATCTCGTGGCTCATATTCGCCAGGAACTCGCTCTTGGCTTGGCTGGCCTGATCCGCTTTGCAGCGAGCGTCGATCAGTTCGGTATTAGTTGTTTGTAGCCGTCTCTCGGCTTCCCTCTCGGCTGTAAAATTAATATGCGAGATAACCGCGAAGCGCTCTTCCCGGAGCGAGAATCCCCGAATCGAACAGACAAACCAACGCCTCTCGTGGGGCGCGTGACAGGGATACTCAATTGAAGGCGGCCGGGCCTCTCCAGCAAGCACCGCTCTGATCGCCGCCGCGACCGCCCCGGCTTCTTTACACTTGGACGCGGCTCTATCGCAGACTCCGAGGTAGTCAGCACCTTTAAGAACTCCAGAGCTCTCAGCGCCGTTGGTGCCCGCGAACTCTTCCCAACCACGGTTAAAGGAAGTAATTCTTCCATCGCTGCCGATGACAACCGTGTTCGAGTTAAGCGAGTCAAGCGCGTTCTTGACAAAAGTCTCACCATCGGAGGCCGTTGCTTGCGCACGCTTGCTGGCGGTAATGTCGTGCCCAATCGAAACATACTTTTCGATCTTGCCGTTCAACGACGTAAACGGCGCGATGATGTTATCAACCCAGTAGAGAGACCCATCTTTGGTGCGTTTGCAGATTTCGCCCTGCCAGGGCTTGCCGCTCGCGAGAGTTGCCCAGATCTCGTCCCAGAAAGCTTTAGGGTGCGTGCCCGAGTTAACCATCTGGTGATCTTGCCCAATCACCTCCTCTCGCCTGTAACCGCTGATGGTGCAAAAGTACTGATTAACTTCAATAACGCGGCCGCTCGCATCAGCGATTGAGATAATGGCGTAGCGATCCAGGATGCTTCTCAACGCCTCCGCCTCGCGCAGAGCCGTCTTGGTTGCCGCGGTAGCCGGCGCCACCTCCGCGGTCTTGAGCACCGCAAGCGTCGCGCGAACGCGCCAGAGAATGGCGGGAACGGTGAACAGGGTCACCACCGCGAGGTGAATCAGCGCATAGGCCGCGCTACTTACGTTAAGGTCTAGAAGCGGTAGAGTAAAGTACGTCCCCGTCTCGACCAGGGCAATCGCACAGACAACTCCAATCAGTAGGGAAGTAGTGTTCGCGGCACTTTTCATTTGAATCTCCAACCCGCGCTATAGCATGACGTTAAAGGTCTGATCGATTATCGGGCAGCGCGATGAGCCGGTTGAGCAAACCTGGAAGTCTTCATGAGAGTTAGCCTACGCAAAACGCTGCGATCACCTCTTCGTCGAGCCACGTCCCACCGTGAGTCGTAATAAACGTTCACGCCCCGCGGGAAAAACCACACACCCTCGCTTGCATGGGGGAGCAGTTTCGCTGCCCGCCCTAGGGTGCGGGCCGGGTCAAAAATTATGCTCGATCGCCCGAACTCAGCTCTCGGGCCCGCGCGAGGTTCGCCGCTGCGAGCTCTATTATGTTGTCCCACCGTGAGCGAACCCCCCACAGGGCTTAAGTCCCTTCGCGCCACGTCTGCGCCCGTTCGCGAACGCCGATCATCCCGCCCGGTCGCCAAACTGCCGCGTACGCTCAGCACTATGGCATTCGACCCCGACGCGGCGGCAGCACCCGGAACCGGCATCTTCGGACTTCCCTTCGGCCGTTCCGAGAGCAGTGTAATTTTGTTGCCAGTCCCCTTTGATGCGACAACCTCGTACGCCAGGGGAACCAGCAACGGCCCCGCCGCGATCTTCGACGCCTCAACGCAAGTTGATTTATACGATCGCCGCTTCGGCAAGATCTATGAAAAAGGGATCTTCATGGAGGATGAGGACGGAACCATCTCCGATCTGAACGGCCGGGCGTGCAAAGCCGCCGACCCCATCATCGCCGCGGCCGGACGCGACAACATGGACGACAAAGCCGCAGCGGATCGGTTGTTAAAAGAGGTGGCGCAGGCCTGCGAAGCGGTGAACACGTTCACGTACAACCACACCAAAGGTGTGCTCGCAGAAGGCAAGATTCCCGGCTTAATTGGCGGTGATCATTCGACCCCCTTCGGCGCCATCAAGGCATGCGCTGAGCACGCGAGCGCCGGGGGTGGTGGTGGGCTTGGAATATTACACTTCGATGCCCATATGGATCTGCGCGATGCCTTCGAGGGATTCGCATGGAGCCACGCCTCCATCATGCATAATGTTATGTCTCGCATCGGTGGCGTCAACGCCCTGGTTCAAGTGGGTATCCGCGACTTTGGCGAGCGTGAGCTTACGTTTGGCAAGGGGCGGGGCGTCGCGGTCTTTTATGATGATGTCATCGAGCAGCGCCTGATGGAGGGCGATAAGTTCAGCGGCATCGTGAAAGAAATCATTGATCGCCTCCCCGATAAGGTCTACATAAGCGTCGATATCGACTGCCTGCACCCCTCGCTCTGCCCGCACACCGGCACTCCCGTGCCCGGCGGGCTCACGTTCAATCAGGTCGTGCTGATACTCGAAACGCTCAAAAAGAGCGGCAAGAGCGTGATCGGCTTTGACCTCGTGGAAGTGGCCCCCGGTGAAAGCGGACCCGAGTGGGACGCCAACGTAGGGGCGCGAATGTTATATAAACTCTGCGGCACCGTGGGTGAATAACCGCGGGCGCCGCGCCCACTGCGTGCCTCTTTCCCCGCTCCGCGGACAGTATCGAGCTTGCCCGGTAGCGGTGGGCGTGTTGGTTGGGTGGGTGCCATGTCCCTAGCGGCCGGTCGCGGCAAAAAACGAGCTTACGTATGCTATCAAAACCTAACATCACGATTCGTCCCGCAACGCCCGCCGACCTTGGCGAGATCGTCGCCTTAATCCGCGATCTCGCGGCGTACGAAAAGCTCCTCCACGAATGTAGCATTAATACTGAAGACCTCGCCGCCGCCATGTTCGGAGTCAAGCCGTGCGCCGAGGCGCTCATGGGAGAGCTGAACGAAGTTGTGCAGGGCGTAGCACTCTTTTTCACCAACTTCTCCACCTTCAAATGCAAGCCCGGCATCTATCTCGAAGACCTCTACGTAAGGCCCGCGGCACGCGGGGCAGGGCTGGGAAAGGCCCTCCTCATCCACCTCGCCAAACTCGCCGTAGCCCGCGGCTGCGCCCGCTTTGAATGGTCCGTCCTTGACTGGAACGCCCCGGCAATCGGGTTCTACCAGAAGCTCGGCGCGGTCCCGATGGATGACTGGACAATCATGCGAGTAAGCGGCGACTCACTCGACGCCTTGGCCGCGCTGTAAAAGCTCGGGCCGCGATGTAACCAATCGCTCGATGCGTCAAATGCCCCCTACCCCCCCCTTCCCAACATAATGAAAAGCAGCCGCCCACGCAGGCTTGGGCGACCGGCCATATTATGTTAATGTAACTCATTCACCCCGCTATTAGCCCCCTGAACATTATCGCCGCCGACGACCCGTGAGCAGCGGGAGCAGCGCCGCGAGCGATGCAGGTGCAGGAACGGCGAGCGGTTCGCTGTAGAAAAAGTCATCCATCGCGACCACATCGTTAATATTACTATCCACCACGCCCGCGCCCAGCCCGATGTTGCCCGAGATCACCCGCACGAGACTGATCCGTTCGCCATCGCCAAAGAAAGTTCCCGCAAACGAGACCCCTCCATTCGAGCTTGCCGGCACCATCAGTCGGCGAAGCAAAACATTCGCTCCATTGAGCTCTGTAAAGAACTCGATGGCGGTGCTGTCCGTGCGATCAACATCCGTGAACACCGCCCCAAATCCGTTGATCGTCGCGGCTTGCGTAGGCGCGTTAGGCACGAAAAATGTAGAGTTTACAGTCGTCCCGTTCTCCACTCCAAACAGCCGCAGCGGCGAAAATGTCTGGAATGAAGTGTTATATGAAGAATCAACATCGCCGAACCGCGCCGAGCCATCAGCCACGCGCCGGCTCACCAACAGCCTGCCGGACTCCGCCGTCAGATTCACGCCCCGCTTGCTGTTATTATTGAAGAAGTTGTCCGGCATCGCGTTGGGGCTCTGAAACGCATCAAGCCCCGCGGCGTCCCAGTTCACCTCGCGGCGTCCCACCACGTGCGGACCCCCGGCGACGCCATTGTTCCCGCCGCCCAAACTAATGGCGGAGTTAAACGCCGTCACCGTTAAAAGCAGGTCCGCAGAAGATCCGCCAGAAGCAACAAAATCAACCGGGGCGGCGGAGGCCAATGACGTAAGTGAAAGGATACCCGCGCTGGTAAGTGTGCGGATGGTAAAGTTACGGTGCGTTGTAAACGTGAACATGATCTTGTCTCCTGCTAAAAGGGTTACGAAAAAAAGTGAACAACCAAGCTGTGCTTATTCCCGCCACAAGAGCGACAGCCATAAGTAATACGTAAGACAAACCGATCGCCGCTCGCCATCCGCAGGCCGCGTGCGATAAACATAATCTTCACCCAGGGTCGCCGCGTCCGCAGCCACAAGCGATGTAAAGTGGTGAACAGGCAAGCGAAGGCCGATTCCACCCTGCGATACCACCCTGCGATACCAAGCAGATAGGTACAAATAGTTAAGCTATCAAGCCGGATAGACGCAAGCCCCGCTCGTGTCGGCCCCGGTCAAGCTCCCCACCCCGGTCCTCAGCTCGTCGTGCCGTTCCACACCGCAAGGTGCAATACCACACAACTTCTTGGTCCTTCACCCATCTCACCGCCGCATCCTTGACATCTCAATATGTTCCCCGCCCCCGCACTCCTTGCACATCACACCAAAATTGTGAATCTTCGCACGGCTCAGGGGTTGATCGCGCCAAGAATCGAGGTATGGCGAGTGACACCCAACCTCCTGAATCTCAAGCTTCTGCCCCAGCCCACGCGCCCGTGACCTGGCGCGCCCGCCTCGACGATATCGTCGAGCTTATGAAAGAGATGAGCTCGCAGACTGATCCTCAAGAGATGGTCAAGCGTTACGCCGCGCGCATGCGCACCCTCTTCCCCTCTGATGGTTTTGTTAGTCTCTCACGCCGAGGCCTCGAGTATCCCTTCTACCGCATCACCCGATCAACCAGGTTTAAAGATGAGATCGATCCTTGGCGCGATGCCCATAAATTACCTCTTCTTCAAGGCGGCCTGCTCGGCTCGCTCCTGTACGAAGGTCAACCCAGACTCGTCACCGATTTCTGCCCCCTGCCCACTGATCCCGGCTTCGAATACATCGGCGGAATGCGTTCGTTCTCCGCGATTCCCCACTACGACGGCGGCGTCGCCCTCAACATGATGGTGCAGATGTCCAGCCGTCCCAACGGCTTTGACGAAGAGCGATTTCCCGATGCCGTTTGGCTCTCAAATCTCTTCGGCAGAGCAACCAATAGTTTAGTTTTGTCGCGACGACTGCGCGAAGCGCTCGATACGCTCGACCGCGAATTACGAATCGTCTCAGATATTCAGCGATCGCTCCTCCCCCGCGCCCTGCCAGTCATGGAAGGCGTCGAGGTCGCCGCCTCTTACCAAACCAGCAAGTGGGCCGGCGGCGATTATTATGATTTCTTCAACATGCGCGATGGCCGTTACGGCATCCTCGTCGCCGATGTCTCCGGACACGGCACGCCCGCGGCAGTTCTCATGGCCATCCTGCACGCAATCGCCCACCAGTTTCCCGGCCCTGCCCAGCCGCCGGGCCGAGTCCTCGAGCACATCAACCGCGAACTCTGCATTAGTTACACCAACGAACCTGTTATGTTCGTCACCGCCTTTTACGGCATCTACAACGCCGCGACCCGTGAACTCGTCTACGCCAACGCCGGTCACCCCTCGCCCCTCATCCGCGCCGCCCGCGGCGGTCCATCCGTCGCAATCTCCAACGCCGAAAGTGGCATCCCGCTGGGGATTGCTTCCGAAGTCTCATTTATTAACTCTTCCCACACCCTCGCAAGCGGCGAGGCGATCGCCTTTTACACCGACGGAATCACCGAGGCCCGCGATGGAGTCGGGCCGCTCTACGGCGAGCAGCGATTGGCCGAGGTCTTCAGCGCTGCCAACGGAAACGCCGCATCATTGCTCAAGGCAATCAGCGATGATGTAAATAACTTCACCAATAACGCCGACCCCAATGACGACCGCACTCTGCTAGTCATGACGGTTTCGTGAATACGATCCAAAACGGTTGAGGCCAAAACCGTCGGGCCCAGCAAGCCGGTGGGCCAGCGGACCAATAAAATAGTGGAACATTGATCTGTGAGGCGATTAGCCAGTCGGGCAGTGGGGGGGCGCTTCTAATTTGTTACAACAACGCTACCAACTTCTGATCGCTTACGATGGAACAGCCTTCTGCGGGTGGCAAAAGCAAGAGCCGCCGATCGTGCTCGACGCCGCAGGTGCCCGCATCAAGTCCTCGCTCCGACGCTTAGTCGTGGGAGAGTCAGAAGCCACTGAAGAAAAGCCCGCCCGCTACCAGCTTCGCAGCGTGCAACACATGGTAGAGCAAGCACTCCGCGCAGTGGTGCGCCAGCCAGTGATGTTAAGCGGTTCCAGCCGCACCGATTCCGGCGTGCACGCCCGCGGTCAGATCGGCGCCTTCTCCTGCTCCTGTGAAGATAAAAGCCCAGAAACCAAGGGCCGCGAAGGCGGCTGGCCAGCACAACGCGGCGTGGATCGCCTGTTGCTCGCCGTCAACGGTCGCCTCCCCCAAGATGTCCGCATCCTCAACATAACACCAACCCACGCCAGCTTTAACCCGACGATGGATGTAACCTCCAAAAGTTACTCCTACACCATCCACTCCTCGCAGATGCGCCCGCTCTGGGATCGCCACTTCGTCCATTACACCTACCAACCGCTCGACGTCGCGGCGATGTCCGCCGCCGCCGCCGCATTGGAAGGCGAGCACGACTTCACCTCCTTCGCCGCGACAGGCCACGGCCGGATGAGCACCGTCCGTCGAATCTTCTCCTGCAAGGTCACCAGTACCGCCATCGAGGGCCTCCAAAACCGGTGCCCCGGCCAACGTATTCGAATCGATGTAAGCGGCAACGGCTTTCTCTGGAACATGGTCCGCATTCTTGCGGGCACCCTCCTCCGCGTCGGCATCGGTCGCATCACCCCCGCTCAAATTCCCGAAATCATCGCCGCCAAAGACCGCCGCGCGGCAGGATCAACCCTCCCCCCCACAGGCTTATGTCTAGAGCAGATCATCCTCAAAGAACACGGTCTGGGCAACGCTCCCGCTTGGATCGACCCCGCACTGCCCTCGCCCGCAACGCAAACCGGCGATGAAACATAACTTCTGACTCCGCCGGGGCACCAAACAAAATGTATAAACGCCCTCTACACAGCCCGCTAAATCAACACACGCGGCGAAAAAGGGTCGTGGTCGGAGATCACCACGGCACCGTCATGCGGCGCTTAAGCTGAGGCGATTATTTCGTCGCGATGTCCAGCAAGATGACTACCGTTCGGCCGGTGCGATACGCCAGGCCGCGACTTTTTCCCACAGAAGGACTTACGTGATAGCCGTTGTCAGCGTCTTTGTCGCGTGCGTTGTCTACTCCATCGTGCGTTACATCGTCTTCGCGCCCAAAAACCTTGAGCACCTGCCAGTCTTCATCGTCAACAAAGGCGTCTCGATGGCCGCGGTCATCTGCTTTGGCCTCGCCTTTGCCGCCCAGCTCCGCCAGTTGCGGCGGTCGAGGCAGTTGGGGTCGGGCGCTGCACCGACATCGCCAGCCGCACCCGGCACTTCGACCGTGCCCGCATTTTGGTTCCGGGCCGGGGTCTTCGGCGCGATCTGGCACATTCCCATGTCGCTCGTCGTCCTGCGGCCCGCCTACTTCCCAGAATTTTTCTTGCCCGCTGTAGCGAGCGAAACTGCCAGCGGCCGCATGAGCTTCGCCGGTGAGCTGATCTTTTGCTTTGGCGGCCTCGCCGCGGCGACGCTTTACCTGCTGACACGGTCATTGTTTACCGCCCTGCAGCGATGGCAGCTCTCACTAGCCGCGATGCTCTGCTTGCAAACGCACCTGCTGGCACTCGGCTACTCACGCGGCCTCAACATCAATGCCAGCCACGCCTACTTGCCGCCCATGTGGCTGCTCAGTGCAGTGGTGGTCTTCATCGGGCTGATCATTCTGCTGCTGACCAAGCCCAAGGCCGAAACTCCCCCACAGCGCGCTGCCTAACGCGCCCCAAGTTTTGCCGAGAGTGATGACTGGTCGCGTACGCCTGACTTGCCCCGCAGGCGTGGCTGCCCTTACGCCCGATTTTGGACCTGACGTTAACCTGATCGCTACCCGGGCGGCAGGCGCTGACCCTCCGATAACGCGGCACCAGCTGACGAACCAAAGAAGGCAGCAGTTGGAGCGGCCGGAGAAGGTATCGCTGGGCATCACTGTCGCGCAGGCCCCTTCGCCCATCGGCCCGCCGCTGGCCAGACGGCGTCGTCTTTAAGGCCGCGCGTGGTCAACACCGACTCGCCTGGGCAGCACACGATGATCCCCTCCCACATCGCACGGCTCTCAGCGACGCAAAGACACAACCTGTCCGCTCGTCTCGCGTTCAGCTCAAGTCCCAACCAATGATGTCCCTCATGTTTGGCACTTGCCCGAGGGCTTTGGCGATGATGTCGGCCCGAGTTCCAACATTTGAGCTTTCACCTCCCGACTTGTGAAGCCCGATGACTTTCCAGTCCATAGATAAGCATGGCGAACCAGAGCTGCCCCCCTCGGTGTTGACTTTATAGGTCAGGTCTCGAGCATCCACTGTCTCAACCGTGTTCACGCCGATCTCCATTACCCGTCCAGCTGGGTGCTGGACAACGACAATCGCCTCGCCAATTTCCGGCGCCCGGCTGGCATGCCTCAAGAACCCGCGTTGTGGGTCTTCTTGGCTCGGTGCAGATTCAGCGATGGTCTTCGAGAGCCTTAGAATCACACAGTCGAGCGGGTGTAGCCTGTCTATCGACAAGTCAGAGACGCGATCTGGCTCCTGCAGCGGAACTGCCGTAGAGCCTAGTAGAGGGTCGGAATGGACGGGCCGAGCAGACTCATAGAAATCGAATCGAGCCACGACCTTACTCCAACTGAACGCCTCTCTCGTA
>CAYVFW010000113.1:0-10386 GCA_964450325.1 uncultured Phycisphaeraceae bacterium
GGGGTAGGTTGTGGGCGGGTAAAATGAATGCGTAAGTAGTGTGTGCCTGGCCTGGAGATTTGCGGGGAGGTGGGCCGGGCGTGCGTAGAGCATCGGAAGTAACGATTGGGAGTTTGTCATGAAGTCATATCAAAGAGTTTCTTCGTTGGTTTTGATGGTGGGAATGTGCGTTGCGCTTGCATCGCCAGCACTCGCCAAGGTCGTGAGTGGAACGCTCGCATCAGCGGCGGGGCAACCTGAGACGGTGCCACCCGTGAAGAGTGAGCCAAAGCAGCCAGAGAACACAGAACCGAAGAAGGAAGTGCCAGGATCATCAGGTGCAGGAGCAACCCCGACCGCGCCTGCCGCGGCGGCCAAGGAGAACAGAGTGTACATTCAGATGAAGACATCGATGGGTGACATCTTCCTCGAGCTTGACTCGGTGAAGGCCCCGATCAGCACCGCAAACTTTCAGAAGTATGCGGATAAGGGGTTCTATGATGGAACGATCTTCCATCGAGTTATACCCCGGTTTATGATCCAGTGTGGGGGCATGTTGCCCAACATGAGCGAAAAGCCCACGGACGCCCCGATCAAGAATGAATGGCAGAACGGGCTTAAGAACACGCGCGGCACGGTGGCGATGGCCCGCAAGGGAGCAGGCCCCGACAGTGCCAACTCCGCCACGAGCCAGTTCTACGTAAACACGAAAGATAACGATTCTCTCGACCGGCCGCAGGGCGATGGCGCGGCGTATGCGGTGTTCGGCAAGGTCATAGGCGGGATGGAAGTAGTAGACGCAATCGAGAAGGTGAAGACCGGCAGCAAGAACCCGCACGGCGATGTGCCCTTGGTTCCGATCGTCATCGAGCAGGTCAAGGTCGTCACCAAGGCCCAAGCCGATGAAGCGATGAAGTCGAAGAAGTAATTTCACCTGCGGCGTTTAGGCCGCGGGCGTTATAGGTTAACTATGTATGCACAAAGCATCGGGCCAACTGCCCGGTGCTTTTTTGTGCGCCCGGGGGGAGCTTACGTTATTTACGCGGGCAGAGCCTGCTCCAACTATGGCTCTTTGAGCACCGTCATGCTCTTCCACTGCCCGGATCGGTAACGCCATGCGCAGAGTACCGAGAGCACAACGATATAAGCCGCCGCCGCGACCCACGCGGCAACCGGCCCCCACTGCGGAAACGCGGCTGTCATTGCCCACCCGCCACCAACCATCACCGTCCAAGAAGCAACCACGGTGGCTACCCCGATGAAGTGAGTATCGCCCGCGCCTCGTAACGCTCCGGAGATGGTCATCGCGACGGCATCGAAGATTTGGAATGCCGCGCAGGCAACGAGAAACTGACCGCCCAACTTAAGCAATGTGTCGCGTTCGGAGGGCAGCGTATTGGACGGGATGAAGACATCAACCATCGGATGCCTGAAGAGAAGGAAGAGGACCGCGCATGTGCCCATGTAAATCATCGCGGTGCGGATGCCCAGCGCGGCCCGCTGCGCTGCGAGATCCGGTCGCTTCATCCCGATGTACTTTCCCACGATGGAAGCGAGCGCGTTGGAGATTCCCACGGCGGGCATAAAGGAGAGCGCCATCCATTGCTGCGCGATAAAGCCGGCGGTGTTAGCCTCTTTACTGAAGCCCCCAACCAGATATAACATAAAGAAACCCCAGCAGACCATCTCGCTGCCGAACATCGCTCCGGCGGGCCACCCAACCCGCAGAATTTCTTTCATCGTTGCCCAGCTGGGCCGCCACTGGCTGCGGCTACCCAACGAGGTGTTCAGCTTAGGGCCCAAGAATAAGCAGATGGGCACCAATACCTCAACGCAGGTCCCGATGAGCGTAGAGATCGCGGCCCCTCGAACGCCCATCGCGGGCGCGCCAAAGTTACCGTAAATCAGAACGTAGTTGATCGCCAAATGTACAATATTACCACTGATCACCCCCACCGTGACCACAGCCGGGCGATGCAGCCCGTAAAAGAACTGCGCGAAGGCTCGGGTGCTCATCGTAATCACCGAACCGAAAATTAAGGTTTGGCCGTACTGGCAGGCAAGTTCAACACGCAGCGGTTCGTAACCCATGGCGCGGAAGAGCGCGGGAAGGCACAGACCGTAAGGAATCAGAAGCAGCCATGCGATGATCGCGAGCCAGAGCGCGTTCCAGGCGTACTTTGGCCCGTTGCGCGGGGTGCCTGCCCCAAGGTTCTGCGAGACGAAGGTATTAATGATGGACAGCGTGCCAAAGATGAAGGAGATTGGTATCCAGGCCGCTAGCCCCCCACTCCCCTGGCTTCCAACATAAATAGGGTCCGGCCCGATTTTGCTTACCATCCACTTATCAACAAACTGCATGAGCGTGAAGGACGTCATGGAGATAACGCTGGGTGTTGCCAGACGCAGCAGTTCACGCGAAGGACTAATTTGTTCGTGAACGGTCTTCATGCTGCGGGGCGAGAGGGTAGCCGCCCACGATGTATTGCGTCCGCTCTAAGAAAACCTTTACACAACGCCGACGCCGAGCAGCATCCGCGGTCATCCTCGCGCCGCAAGCACGCGTGGCGAAAATGAAACCGGCACCCTGCATTCAGCGTTAGTTTACTGAAAGTAGAACAAAACAAAAGGCCCCGAGCATCGGGGCCTTTCACTGCGAGTTAAAATCCAGTTAATAAACTATCATCGTGCAAGCTCTGCACCCCGGCTGGGTGTGCTTAGCGGCGGCGACGACCGACGACCAGCGCACTCAGCCCGAGCAGCCCGAGTGCGCCCGGAGCGGGAATCGGAGCAAAGTCAATGCCGCGGAAGACGGTGTTTGCCGACGCGGTAGCGATGGTGCTGAAGACGCTGGGAGCGCCGATATCCGTGAGCGATTGAATGGTCGCAACCCCGGTGGAATCAACGACTGTAAAGTAAAGTACGTTCTGTCCCGCGGCGTTAATCGTATTCGTAAGCTGACGAATGCGACCGCTATTAGCCGGCGCCCACGTCTGCACCCGGCTCCACGTGCCGCTGCTTAACTCCCAACGCTGCAAGCCGCCGACGCCTGCGGTCGCCGTATCGTCGGCGATGTAGAGCATCGTGCTGCTGACCAGAGCGAAATCGTAGGGGGAGGTACCGGTTACGCTGCCGGTGCCGGGCAGGAGAACAGAGCTCTGACCCGCGGTTGTGGGCAACCCGGTGCCAACGCTCAGCACGCCGCGGTTAGCACCGGACGCGCTCGAGATATACAACTGTCCGGCAAAGATGTTAACGTTACGATTGTTCGTGGGGCTTCCCGCACCCGTGTTGATCTGAATGGAGGACGATGCACCAAGGGCTGATGCATACTGCACGCCTCCCGTGCCGCCCGTCATCCAGAACTGACCACCATCGTTGCTTACGGCACCGCGAATAGACTGAGCGCTGAACGCGGTGGTCGTGGTCGTAGTATCAACCGTGCCGTTAAACCCGACGCGGGCCACGACGCGGTTTACGTTCGCTGAAGAGGTCGTCCCAATCGCGGCAGTAGCCGCGTCGGCGTCGTAACCGCCAAGGGTTAAGTAGTCCCCGCTGGCGCTCAGCGCGAGTTGACCCTCGCTCACAGCACTCCCACCGAGAACGAAGCGGCGGTTAGCCCCGTTCACCGAGCTGGGCATCGCGATCGACTGGACCAGTGTTCCAGTTGGTGTGTATTCATCCAGAAACGTTGCAAACGCGGCGTTGTTGAGAGTGGTGGTACTGCCGTTCGCGCCAACGCGAACGACCACCAGGTTTCCCATACTGAACTGCGCTGCAAGCGCAGACCCGGCCGCCCCAGTTAATAAAAGTGCTGAAATAATGGTCTTGATCATGTTTTGTCTCTCTCTGTAAAACGCCCACGAGAAAACCACCAGATCGCTCAAGGCGACCCCGAATAGCTTAATTGGGCGAACTCTCTCTCTCGGACCTTCTGGGAGGGCGCGCTACTTGCGCCTCCACTGCGCGCGAAGTGTACGCGATTCCGAACAATGCGTAAAGCCAAACTACGGCAAGAGGCATTAAGTAGTATGTTATCGGTGCGGAAAAAAAACGCATCTCAGCCGAAGGCAAGCCGAGCAATATCGCCCGGCCCGCTAAGGCCGCGAGCCGCGTCCAAACTTGGGTCTGTCCAGTTTTCTGCCTGGGCCGCTCAGTTCTTGGAGATATGCTGGGCTCTTTTACGCCAAAGTGGACAGAGAAGCGATTTGGACCAGTTTCGCGCAGAGCCGCCGTGAAGCTCGGCCACCGGGTGGGCTGGATTTTCGGTCTGGGCAAAGCTCAGTATGAGCGATGCTTCACGTAGGCACACGGCTAGTTTACGCCCTGCCTTGCAACCCACAGCTATGCCCTGAAAGTTGGAACCAACGAGCCGCGCAACCGTCTACCCTTTGTAGACACTAACTTGTGTTGTACCCAATTAGCTAGCCAAGGAACCGCCTTCCATGAACGCACGCCACATTCAGTTCTCGCTACTCGCTGCTCTCCCCCTCGTTGTTGGTGCCTGCTCGCCTCCGAAAGGCGAAGGGACCGGGCGCGTTCCACCCACGGATACGACACCCGCCGAGCGCAACAGCCCGCAGATTTCCCTTACGGGACTGACCGAACAGTCCGACCTCACCGCTGAGCAGCTCGCGGCTGATCTCAACTCGCTTCCCGCGCTCAATACAGGCTTTCGGTCAACGGTTGTCTTTGGCGACATCGTGAACAAGACACAGATTGTGCCCACCAGCGACTTTGAGGCGTTTCGCACCAAGATTCGGGCGCGGCTCATGCAGAGCCAGATGCTTCGTGAAAAAGTCCGGTGGGTTGAAAACCGCTCACGCGTAGAACAACTTCGCGCCCGCGAGGGTGCTTCGTCAGGGCAGGACCTGCTGCAGGATGGGAGCGGTGCTCGTGGGGTACAGCCTCTCAACGATCAGTATACTTATTTTCTCAACGGTGAGATGTACCGGGTAGACCGGGGAAACAGCACTATCAACCTTTACAGCATGACTTATAACTTAACAAGTATGTCTACCGGCGAGATCGTCTGGTCCAGCAGCCCGTACGAGATCAAGCAGATTCGTAACTAGACCAAAAGGACTGGAGGGGCCTGCTTACGCGAGGCGCGGGAGGAAAAGGCAATGGCACTGCACCGAAGTAACGTGGTAACGGGTGTCGCAAACGCCAGTGTGCGGATGGTTGGGCGTAAGTCCTCTATGGTCAGTTACGCGGCAATCTTAACCTCACTCCTAACTTATGCTCTGTTGTTCGTTGGGTGGCTGGGAGTTGCCTCCGGTTGCGCTGTGCGTGCTGGCGGCTCTACGGCGCTCACCACGGATGACTTACAGTCAACCTCGGCTGAGCTGGCGGAGAAACTGAAATCTTCGGAGTGGCTTCGCAATCGCACCAACGATTCAACGCCCGTCGTTATCGCGGTGGCGAGCGTGCAGAACCTATCCAACGACCTGATCTCCAAGGGCGAGCAGTGGTATTTGATCACTCGCGTCCGCGATTCGCTGCCCATCTCCGCCCTCCGCACTGATCGTAATATTTCGTTCGTGATCCCCGCCGAACAGCTGCAGAATGTCGACCCGTCCGCGACCGAATCGCGGGCGTTGGTAACCCCGGGCGGTCGGCGTCCTACGCACGAAATGACCGCCACGTTCCGCTCGTCGCGGCGTGCCGCGGGTCTGAACCGCACCGAGGGGTACGACTGCGAGTTTAGAATTACCGACCTCACCTCCGGCGAACTCGCGTTTGTGGACACGGTGGGTTTCAAGCGTACGGGTTACGGCCGCAGTTACGATTGACACCTGAACGCTAATCCTGCGCCTCTTTCCGGGTACGCCCCCCTCTAGTTAAAACGAATCCCTTCGCCCAGACTCATTTCGACCGTTGACACGTTAGTTTCTCCCAAAGCAACTCCAATCCAGGTTTACGCAACGCCTCACCCCGCAATCGCAGAGCTCCTTCACGTGCGCTATTCCCTCAGTAATCATCAGCGAAGGACTTGCGCATCCGCGGCATCGAGTGCTGGCCGCTACGTAAAGTTACTTCGATCCTGGTCGGCTGGGATCGCGGGTGTTATCGCTGGGGCCAACCTCCCTCAGATCGGCTTAAACTCGACGTACTTGGTCGCCAGCCTCGCAGCAGGGGTAAGTATGCTGGGGTGCCAAAGCTCACTTGATCGAAACCTGATCAGCGCCACCGAAGTAGGTCGGTACGGCGGTGCGCGCGTTGCACTGCAGGAAAACCTCGATCAAGATACAAGCGATCGTAATTATATCTTGGGCAGGCTTCGTTTGCTTATTCTGACACTTGCCGATGGACAACCGCAAGCCGCCGAAGTGGTTGTGGGTGAAACATTCCGCTTGTTGTCAACGCAGGGGATCAACTCCGACCGCACCGTTTCATCGGCGGTGATTAATGAAAGCGTGAAGATTTGGAAGGGTGAGCCTTTCGAGCAGGCCTTCGGTTACTCGTACATAAGCATTCAGAAAGCGATGCTTGGTGAGTGGGATAACGCCCGCGCCGCCGCTAACAACTCGCTCTTCCTGCTCAAAGACTTTTCGGACAACGAACGCGCCGACACCCGACCCGCCCGGACCAGCGGGGCGCAGCTGCGCGGTCGCAGAACCGGGGATGTAAGTCGTAGGCCCACGGCGGCCAGTTCCCGTAGTATGAACGGGCGAGAACCTGCTGTTGGTGCCGCATACGCGGCTATAGAAAGCAACTTCGGTCTCGGCCATCTGCTCGCCGCCATCGCGGCCCGCGCGCTCGGTCGAGATGACGAGGCAACTGAGCATCTCAACGCCGCTGCCGCCATAAATCCCTCCGCCAGGCCGGTGGCCCTGGCCTTGGCTGAAAATAATTATAACACAGTCTTTGTGATCGATGTCGGCCCTGGTCCGGCGAAGGTAACTTATGGTCCAGATAACTCGCTCGCGCGGTTCGAGCCTCGCCAATATTCTTCCCCTCAAACGGTGACAGCGCAAGTTATTTCTCCCGCTGGCACTTCCTCGACCTCAGCCCCGGTGGGGTACTCCCCGATTACAGATGTGAACCAGATGGCCGCGAGTGCGACCTGGAACAATCTTGAAAATTTTCGATCGGTCAAAAGCTTACTTGGCACCGCGCTCGTTGGTGGGGGCGCGGGTGTCGCCGTGGCAAGCGACGACGATGAAGCACGCATGGCGGGTCTGATCGGACTGGGACTCGGGCTTTTACTGAAGGCATCATCATCGGCCGACACCCGCTACTGCGAGTTTCTTCCGCAGTCGGTGTACATCGTCCCTGTGATGATCCCCAGTGCCGGGTCACTCGTGACACTTTCAGCTGGCGCCTCGCAGGTTACGCTCACCGATCTTGCCCCTCCGCCAGCAAACGCTGGCACCTTACCTCTTCAGTTGCGTTATGTTCGGATGGTGCAGGCCACGCCCGCGCCCGCCTGGGCTCTCTCGCAGTTCACCGTCTATGCCAACGACCGTTCCTCGGGACGGGTGCCCGGCGATGAGATGCCTTTTCTGATGGGAGGCCGGTGCGTGCGCTACCCCGACGCCCGCACGATGGGCTACTACCACTCGCAGGGGAACTTAACCGACTTAACCGCGTCTGACCTTGCAACGCTTTACCGTGAAGAAGGGATTACCTTCACGGCGGAGGACCAACGCGGCGGTTCTCGTAAACACATCCTCGAAGGCGGTGATTCGCTGCTGTGCCCCCTCGCAGGTACCACCGGCTACAAGCGCCTGTTCGGTCAGATTCACCCCCCCTACCAGCCGCGCTCGGCGGCACTGCGCGATTACATCGAGCGCCATTCTGCAACCGCCCGTACCACACTTCCGCCTTGACGCTACTCCCGAATTAAGAAGCTTCATCCACAAACCAGTTCGCAGATTCTTACCCACCGCCCGCGCCAATGCTTTCGAAAGTCACACTCATGAAAACTGCCACTCTATTTACATGTGCCATTGTTTCGCTCGCGTTGGGATTGGGCGGCTGCAAAAGAGATACCGTAAAAGCCCCTTTTACGCCCGGTAGCGACCAACTCCTGAAGGCCTCATACCCACGGGTTGTGGTCGAGGCGGCGCTTTCACGCTGGCTTGTGATCTCCGAACCCGTCGTTGCACGGTCGGCTAACGCCGGACCTTTGACGGTAAGTGTTCCCCTGCGTCTGCTGAGCGTGACGCCCGATCAGTTCGCGCGGGTCCAGTATCGTTTCATCTTTCTAGATGCCGCGGGGCTTCCTCTACGCAGCCAATCAGACTGGCGTTACCTCCGGCTCGAGCCCCGCAATCAGGTGTTTTTGCAGGGGAACGCCATCGACACGACCGCTGTTGACTGGCGCTGCGAGATTCAGTCCGGGCGGTGAGAATCGCCAGACTGTCGCAATGCGTTTAGCTTGAGCTCGGTTGTATCGCGGCTGGCTTGTTAGAAGGACATCTTCGTTCACACATGGATAGTTGGATTAAGGTTATGTTTACACGCTCCACCTTGTTTCGCCTGCTTTCTCCCCGCTTCTCAAAGGTGGCCTCGGCGGCCGCTTTACTCGTGTGTGCTGGAATTGTGGCCAGTGCTACTGCCCAGCAGTTGCCCGACCCACCCGTACCTGTCCAGGAGACCGGGCCGTTCCGCATCCCCAACCTGGTTCAGTTCATCGAGTCATACAAGCAAGCGGGCAGCCCGAAGTTGCTCATCGCGTGCGAGGTCTTCGGCGTGGCCGGTGATTCCTCCAAGACACTTAATAATCAAGCGCTCGCCGCCCGCTTGTCATCCCGCATGCAGGATGCCTTCCGTAACGCGGAGATTTTTATCGTCTCCGGCGGCGCCAGCCAACTTAGGCGCGCCGAGAACGACGCGGCGTTGACCCGGATTGAGGGCTTCGCTGCGGCCAAAGCACTCTCGGCGAGCACCGACGCCCAAGTGGTTATGTACGTTCGGCTCATTGAGCAGACCGGGCGAGTGGATGGCGTGCGCTACACCGGCTCGTACACAGTTGCCGACCTGCGTCGGGGCCAATCCTTGGGTTCATTCGCTTGGGATGTTTATCAGGATCCCAACAGCGGCGAGCTCGATGCCTACCGGATGGGCCAGTATGCCTCGGTGATTGCTACTCGAATGTCTTATGACTTCGTCGACTCATTCCCCCTTGGCGGCGCGGTCGCAGGGATGCGTTCATTCACGGTCCAACTCGTGGGCGATTATGCCGATGACGATCTTAAGAGTTTTCGCGATGCGCTCCGCTCGCTCCCCGGTGCCAAGGGCGATTCCGTGCGGCTGGAACGTGAGGACGCCACTACTTCGCAAAAAATCTCGGTCTTTAGCTTCTTCTACAGCGGCGACTTGATTGACTTACGTTCTGATCTCCGCAAGGCCGCCATCAACGAACTTTTCATGGAGGCCGCCATTACTAGCGCGGGCGAGGGAACTATCTCGATCAGGCTGACTCCGCTTTCGCTATCTCCTAAGGAGCGAGCAGTCGCGGGTGGCGGCGTCACCGAACGTAATCGGTCAAACCGCGACGCCCTCGCTATCGCCTACGAGAAGGCGGGATCACCAACCATTGCCGTTACGATCAATCGACTTTCCGTCGCCGACGAGTTCGCAGAAAACTCCGCCCCTTCCTCGGGTTCGATCCCCGAACCCGCGCGGACCGTCACCACCGACCCCGCCATCACGCCCAACATTATTGTGGGCAATCGAATTGACTTAAGCAAACCCGGATCACTTGAAGACCTCGTGGCCAAGGGCATCACCGATGAGTTTAAGGAACGCCGCGTTGAGCGTCGCGAAGATGGTCAACTTGATGTAAGTTATTTTGAAGCCAAGCTGGTCGAGCGCCTCTTGCAGCTTCGGCTCAACGTGGTGGACCTCTCCGCCGCACAGTCTAAAGTATTAAGCAGCCCCGAGGCCCTCTCAATCCGGCGCACTGAGCAATCGCTGGCCTTCGAACTTGCCAAAGCCGCCAACGCTCGTGTCGTAATTTCAGGGGTCGGCAAGCTGGTGAGAGACCGCGCCAGCGGGCAGCCCACACGCGTCATTTTCACAGTAAAAGCTTATGACACCCAATCGCAAACGCTGCTGGCTTCCACCAGCGTCCAGCGTGAGCTTGCGGGATCTTTGCTTACATTCAACGAGTCTATCGACGAGCTGGTAGCCCAGACGACCGGCTCGCTTGTCTCCGCCATGTCTGACCACTGGTCCAAATAGTTTCGCCAGTCGGGTCAGTTGGTAATCTTCAACTTATCACCAGGCCCCTTCGCAAAAAGCGATGGGGCTTTTTACTTGGCCGTTCGCGGATCGCGCGACGCGTGAACCGCTCTGGTCTGCGCATCGCGATAACTTCGCAGCCGCTCACGGACATCCGCGTCCCGTTGCCCCACCACCGCCGCGGCGAGCAACGCGGCGGTGGTGGGGCAACGG
>CAYVFW010000114.1:0-8821 GCA_964450325.1 uncultured Phycisphaeraceae bacterium
GCGGCCGACCCATGGCCAGTCTATCAGGCCCGCCGCGAGCGGGTTTTGCAGAACGTACGCGATGTGGTGCGAGAGGTCCTGCTCATCGCGCACAAGATGGTCGTAGGGCTCTTTTTGCCAGAAGTCCCCGTCACCGACGGTTCCAAGGGTCTCGCGCGCCTTCTTCCCTGTAAAGCCTTTCCAAGAGAGCAGGATCTTGGAAAGGTCGCGCCCCGGGTACGTTCGCAGCACGGCGTGGACGTGGTTGGGCATCACACACCACGCCAGCAGGTCGTAACGCTCGCCGTTGAAGTGCATCATCGCATCTCGGACTAGTCGGGCGACGCGGCCATCGCGTAGGATGCACGAGCCGTGCCCCTGATCTAACCACTTTTCCACCCGCTCGCTGTGCAGTTCATTCAGGCGGCACAGCTCAATCTCTGACAACGGCCGACCCATCTGCTCGGCCCTGCGAACCGTGTACTCGCGCTCCGCTTTCCAGCGTTGTAATACATCTTGCGGGAGACTATCGGCAAGCCGGAAGGTCACGGCGTAGGTCGCGCCGTCTCTGCGCCAGTGCGGCAGGTTCGCGCCGTGCCGGATGATAAGTGGTGGTGCGTTGGGGGTGCGCGGGGGAGCGCTGGGTTCACCGGCTGGGATGGCGGTGTTACGGGGGATTTCAGATTCCTGATTGTCCGTGTTCTTGCGCATTCTCGTTTCTCCCGGTAGGTTCAACGCCTGCAAGGGCGGTGTTGCTTGGCAGATGGTTTTTGCTGGGTGTTTTGTCTGCGACGTTGATTGCGGTAGGGCTGGCGAAAGCGCCGACACCGCCCGGAAGGGCGGTGCCACTTTGGGACACCGCCCGGAAGGGCGGTGCCACTTTGGGACACCGGCTGGGAGAGTGGTGGCACTTTGGGACACCGGCTGGGAGGGTGGTGGCACTTTGGGACACCGGCTGGGAGGGTGGTGGCACTTTCGGCGGTGTTGCTTTCGGGCTTAGCTTGGAGGCGGAGTGATGGTCGCTAGGGTAAGCAACTGGCTTGTCTCAACAAACCGATCGGCTTGGAGTAAGCGGGATTGGGGGAGTGTGTGGCCGACGGCTATTACGAAATATCCGGCGGCTTTTGCGCTCGCGACTCCCTTATCGGTATCTTCTATTGTAACACAGCAAGCGGGCGGCACTTTGAGCCGCGAGGCTGTGAGGAGGTAGGGCTCTGGGTGTGGCTTGGAGTCTTTCACATCGTCGGCCGAGACGATATATTTCATCAGTGACCGCACGTTGAGGCGTTCCAACATCAGCATGATTTCGTGGCCACGCGCCCCTGAACAGATCGCCATCGGGATCGACGCGGCGTGCGCTTCGCGCATGAGCGCGATGGTGCCGGGGTACGCGGGTACCTCGCCCTTGGCGATGGCGGCCTGGGCAAACTCCCATTTGTGGGCTGAGAGCTCATCAAATCCTTCGACGGATGGCGCTTGTTGGTTGTCTTGGCAGATGAGTTTGTATGCATCGCGATCGGCTAGCCCGACGTAGCGCTGGGTGCTCATTTCCGGTGTGAAGCTCATTCCCAGTTTACCCGCCGCGAAGCGCAAGGCTCGCTCGTGCATCGGCTCGCTATCGACGACGACGCCGTCAAAGTCAAAGACGAGAGCGCGGAGTTGGGGCGGGCCGGGGTCGCGGGCTGGATTCATTACGTTCGTGCTGCGGATTAGTTCTCTGGAGTGCCGCGGATGACTGTAAAGCCATACATGACTGTCGCGCCGTTTTCATCGGCGGTTTCAAGTTCCGCCATGACGAGTGTGTCTGGAGCTTCGCTGGCGAAAAATCCCCCGCCGCGGAACTGATCGCTGAACTCATCTTTGAACTGTTTGAGTGGAATTTCGACCTGTTCGGCGAGCGCGACGCCGGTGATTGGGTAGGAGAAGCGGCGGTTAAGCCAGAGTGTGGAAGGACCAAACTCGCGGGCGGTCGTGTTGGTAAAATCAATCGTGTAGGTTCTACGGAAGACCTGAATGTCGAGGGTCTTAGGAACTCGTGTTACATCGACGGGATATTCGCGGGCGTAAGGCACCGGCGTGCTCGCAGACTTGCATCCGCAGAGTGCGGAAAGCAGTGCGGCCAACATTACGACGGGGGCTTGAGCGGTGGAGCGAGAAAGCTTGCGGGGTGGGTACGGAGATGGATATTGAGATCGGGCTGGCACAAACAAGCGTACTCATGCAGATCGGCACGAGGCGAGGGCTTGATGTGAGTTTAGTTCTTGCTTTGCCATTAAACCTTGCTTCCCCGCCTCTGGAAGGCGCGTGCCGCTCTTACGGCTGCCTGGTTATAAGTAATCAGGCACAACTTTAGGCGCGGAAGAGAAGGCCGCACCGACTTCGCGAGGCTTAGCCATGCTGGGCGAAGCTGAGATGGCGCGAGAAAATCGCGAGAAGTAAGTTCTAGACCGGGGGCTAGGGCCGGGAAGGGCGTGCGGGTATTATTACATTGCGTGCAGAGAGCGTGGCTAACCTCCAAAGCGTTAATCGCGAATAATTAACTGGCCACGGTCGCCATCGCGGATGACTTGGACTGAGACGCCGCGGTTGTAATCGAGGTCCTTGACGAGCCGCGCGAACTCTTCGGCATCCTTCACGTCCTCGCCCTTTATTCCAACGATGATGTCACCCTCTTGGAAGGGAGAGGGAGTTGCCTTGCCCGCGCGACCCTTGGGTTCGACTGCGAGTACTCGCACGCCGACAGGGGCGTTGAATCCCAACCTTCGGGCTTGCGCTGCGGTCAAGCTTTGGACCGTCATTCCCAGGACCTCAACGAAGACATTACCGAGTGCTTTGTCTTGGTCGGCGAGGGTGACGGAGAGAACTTTTACTTCACCCGCGCGAAGCACTTCGATCTGCGCCTGCGTCGCTGGCGGTGAAATAGCGATGGCGGTCCGCAGGCGGTTCTCATTGACCGATGCGCCCTTGAACTTTAATATAATATCTCCCGGCAGGAGGCCGCCTTGCTCGGCGGGGCTATCTTTGACAACCTGAGTGATGGTAACACCGGGCCCCCGACCCGAGGTCTGCGCTGGGCGTGCCTCTTCGAAGGCGACACCAAGCCAGCCACGGACAACCCGCCCGTTCTTGATTATGTTTTCCATCACGGCCTTGACCGTGTTGCCGGGAATGGCGAAGCCGATCCCCTCGTAGCCACCGGTGCGGCTGGCAATCGCCGAGTTAATTCCAACGATCTGACGCTCGAGATTCAGGAGTGGACCGCCGCTGTTGCCCGGATTAATCGCGGCGTCGGTCTGGATGAAGTCTTCCTGAGTACGGCCCGTTTCACGCGGCGTAACGCTCCTGCCCTTTGCACTTACGATGCCTGCGGTCACGGTCCGGGAAAGCCCGAAGGGGCTGCCGATTGCCACGACCCACTCGCCCACCTCAATGAGATCAGAGTCGGCGAAGCCGACCGGGGTAAGCTTGACCGAGTTATCCTGGGGGAGCTCGATTTTAATGACGGCTAAATCGGTGAGTTCATCGCGGCCGAGCAATTTGGCGGAGTATTCGGCCCCATCGTTGAGCTTTACTCGGAGGGAATCGGCCCCTCGCACGACGTGATTGTTAGTCACGGCGATACCATCGCTGGTTACAACAACACCTGAGCCCAGGCCCGCGGGACGCAGCTCTTCTCGGCCTTGCGCTACTGCGCGGCCGAAGAAATCGTAGCGCACGGGGACAACCTTCTGGAGCGCGGTAATATGAATTACGCTTGGCTCGACGGTGCTTGCTACCGACTTAAAGGCGTTGGAGAGGCGCCTGGCGAAGGCCACATCTTCGAGCTGCTCGGCGGTCTGCGCCGGGGGCGGAATGGGCGGAGCAGTAGCGGGCTGATTGATTACGGCCGATGGTAAAGCGGGACTCGTTGCGGCGACCTGCGCGCCGGGCTGTTCAGCGGGACTTTTGAGAAAGTTTGCAGGTGTTAAGAGCGCGGGCTGAGAGCGCGTCGGCGTCATGCCGTTGGGCGGCTCATTTACTTTGGCAGTGTCTAGATCGGGCGAAAGGGTGCTTACGTTAGCGGAAGTTGCGCAGCACGTGCGCGATGACAGCATGACAGCAGCGACGCCGCCGGCGGCACCGAGGACTGCGGCGATAAGTACGCCTACTGCGGTGTGACCATGGTGTCGAATCGCGGATCGGCTGGCGGAACCTTCGGTGGTGGCACGCTGCGTTCTGGTGCTCTTTGCGTCGGCACTCGGGTGGGCTTGGGTGGTAGCCTCTGTCGCGGCTTGGGGCTGTGTGGCTTGGTCGTTATTCATAAGTTTTGTTTTGATTACGATTTGTTTTTGTTATGTTGTTTTTCATCGGGCGGAGGGGGTTAGCCCGCCTGATCAAACCCGCTGGTGCCTGGACTTTGCGTAAAGCGTAAGCACCGGCCCACTGTGAAGCGAGCGCCAGCTGTCCCTCGCAGACCTTCGCGCGAGAGATTGGTTGTATTGTGACCAGTTCATGAAAAGGGCGACATAATCGACATCGCGGAGTTCTCTTGGTGGCGGTCGATCATGCGACTCTGTTACGACAATATCTACTCGTAAGTTCGACGGGGGCAACCTGCCGTGAGCGTCAGAAGCACCTCTCGTTGCGGCCGTCTACTCAACCGCCACCCCTGCGCGATTCGAAAGCTGCAACATGCGCTGAAGCGCGAGCATCGCGCCCGCCCTCACTTCGGGCAACACGCTGACCTGATTCACGATTTTCGCTCTGCCGCGTGCAGGTTCGTGAGGGGCGGCGAGCGGCATTGGCGTTTGGCTGAGGGCACTCGATGGCTTCTCGAAGACGCCACAAAGATTATCGAGAACCCATAAAATATGCGGCTCATCAATCCGAAACATAGTTGTACACAAACATTGGCAGTCGCTCAGAATGCGGACACTCACACCCTTGGCCTTTGCGACGTTCGCCAGCCGGTTCACCAGATGCACCTCTGTTCCCACTGACCATTTCGAACCTGCGGGCGCCTTATTGATAGTCTGGATGATGAACTCGGTAGAACCCGTCAGATCTGCAAGGTCAACAACCTCCTTGCTGCACTCGGGATGAACAAGAATCTGGGTTCGGTCGGTGGAAGGGAGCGAAGCTTCGGCCGCGCGAATCTGCTCACAGTGCTCGGGTCTGAATAACTTGTGGACCGAACAATGACCGGCCCAAAGGATTACTTTGCTATCGATGATTTGCTCTTGGGTCGCACCACCCAGTTCCTCGCCGCGCCGTGCCAGTCGCGGGTCGTAGACACAGGAGTGTCGGGCGACATCGATTCCGAACGCCGCGGCTGTGTTGCGGCCCAAGTGCTGATCGGGCAGGAAGAGGATCTTCACCTCTTCGCCAGGGCCACCTTGAGACATTGCCCATTTGAAGACCGCCGCGGCGTTTGAACTGGTGCAGCATGCGCCGCCGTTTTGCCCTACGAACGCCTTGATTGCGGCGGATGAGTTTACGTAAGTGATCGGGATGACTCGCCCGGCCCATTTGCCCGTGGGCCCTGCGGCGACATTCAGGCAGGAGTGAATTGTTTCCCACGCGACCAAGGTATCGTCGTAAGAAGCCATATCGGCCATGCTGCAGCCTGCGGAGAGGTCGGGGAGGATAACCGCGAGTTGGCCACCTGTCAGCATGTCCGCTGTTTCGGCCATGAAATGGACGCCGCAGAAAATTACGTATTCGACGGGACCCGCATCGGAGAGATTTGGCGCGGGATTTTGGCGGGTGATGGCGTCGCCGTTTGCGATCTCTGCGGCGAGCTGCGAGAGTTTGAGCGAATCTCCGGTGAAATCGGCGTGGCGGATCACTTCGTCGGTTTGATAATGATGCCCGAGAATCACGAGGGAAGTACCCAAAGTGGCGCGCCGCGCTGTAATGCTGGCGCACAGGTCCGCGGAGGACATCGAAAGGTACTTTTCAGGGAGTGAGGGTTGCCACAGCATGAGCGTTACAAGGGTACGAGCATCGGCCTCTCTGCGTTGCGGTGGTGCGTTGGAGCGCGATGAGCGGCGACGGGGGCGGGAGTGAGTCCGTACGCTATTCGCATGGGCTTTGGCTTAGGACATGGACGTGAACTTGACGACGCACTGGGAACCATTGGGGTGACCGACCAAGAGCTTCCCCCGCTGCCAGACGAGGCGGGCGTGGATGCGAGGGCGGGGTTTTTGGACCCGCGGCGGTGGTTCGCGGGCAGCGAGAAGCGGTTTGAAGTTGAGATCGGGTGCGGTAAGGGAACATTTCTCCTTGAGACAGCGAGGGCGTGCCCCGAGGTTAATTTTCTTGGGATCGAATGGGCGCGTGAGTTTTATCTGTACACCGCCGACCGGGTGAGGCGGGCTCAGTTGAGTAATGTTCGAATGATGCGGACGGATGCGGGTGATTTTTTAAGGTGGCGGTGCATCGATGCAATTGTTGATGTAATTCATCTCTATTTTTCGGACCCGTGGCCTAAGCGCAAGCATCATAAGAATCGCGTGGTGCAGCACCGCTTTTTGGCGGAGGCGTGGCGAGTGCTCGCGCCGGGTGGGCAACTGCGGATCGTAACAGATCACGATGAGCTTTGGGCGTGGGACCAGGAGCACTTTGCAGTTTGGACGGACGCGGCGGTCTACGCCGCGTGGTCGGCAGGGTCGGTGGTTGCGAAGCCCGAGCACCAAGGAATCCCTACTGCCGCGTTGCCCCGATTGGGCGCGGGGATGGCTCCGTTTGCGGTGGCGGCGTTCACCCCTCCATCATGGGTAGGCGAGGGCGAGGTGGTGGGGACGAACTACGAGCGTAAGTTTAGTTCGGAGGCGAAACCACCTCATAGTGTGGTGCTGCGCAAGCAGAAGATGT
This sequence comes from uncultured Phycisphaeraceae bacterium, assembly GCA_964450325.1. GTDB lineage: Bacteria > Planctomycetota > Phycisphaerae > Phycisphaerales > UBA1924 > UBA2402. Next base: position 6,835 of record CAYVFW010000114.1, read on the forward strand.
AGCGGTGTGGGATTGCAAGAGTTGCCCGCACACGGCTTAGGCATGTTTGGCGAGAACGGTTGAAGCGAGAGTTATGGAAGCGGAGGTGGGCGGTGCGCCCAGCATTCGTGCGGGTGGCGTGGGCAAAGGGCCGATAGTGCGAGGCGGGCCGAGCGGGGTTGGAGGTCTCCAATTAGTACGGCACGAGAGGCCTCTTTGGAGGCAAAGGCGTACTTATGTCAACACGCAAATTTGCAGAAGCTAACCCTCAAGAACTCGCGGCCAGCCTCACGAGGCTTCCCCGCGGTAGTGTGCAGGTTGGCTTCTATTCCTATGGTGAGATCGCCGTGCATCTGACCAAGGGTGCGCAGTTGCACAACCAATCGATGACGCTGACGACCTTCCGCAGAGAATAAGCGGCACGCGGGGCGGGCTGGTCGCCACCGGGTGCTTATGATTGCGGCGTTCCCGAGCACGCGGCGGGCGGCTGGCTCGCGGCTGCGACGGCCGCGTTGCGGGGTCTGTTTCATGAGCTAAGACGGTCGTTGTGTCGCTTGAACACCCCCACACTGCCAATCGCCGAGGCGTTCCTTTCAGTCCAAGGCGAGGGAAGCCTCACGGGTATTCCTTCGTATTTTATCCGCGTGGCGGGCTGTAACTTACGTTGCACCTGGTGCGACACACCTCACGCCAGTTGGAATCCGGGCGAATCTACGACTGTCTTGTCGCTTGCAGAACTCACTGAAATGGCGAGGGCATCGGGCGTGACGCACGCCGTGCTTACCGGTGGAGAGCCGATGCTTTTCCCGAACATAGAGCCGCTGACCCGGATGCTGCGCGATTGCGGGATGCACATCACCATCGAAACTGCGGGGACCATTCATCGCTCGGCCCCTGCACTTGCGTGCGACCTGCTCAGCCTCAGCCCCAAGTTAAGTAACTCTCGACCCAGCGCCAGCGATCCTCGCGACCCCAAGGGCACGTGGCACATCCTGCACGAGCAGCGGCGAATTAACTTACCGGTGCTTCAGAGTCTCATCGATACCTATCCAAACAGGCAAGTTAAGTTCGTGGTCTCGTCGCCTACGGATCTTGCGGAGATCGAGCTCCTGCTCAATAGCCTCTCCGGCTGGGTTCCTGCCCAAATCATGCTCATGCCAGAGGGCACCCAAAGCCCTTCTGGCGAGCAGTCGGCGTGGGTTGTCAGGGAGTGTCTTAAACGCAACTGGCGCTACTGCCATCGCCTGCATATCGAGCTCTTTGGCCACACTCGGGGCACTTAGACGCTTCGAGGCTATCATGTCCGCCAACCTCCCTACCATAGGAGGAATCGATGCGCGCACCAAACTGCGGCATCGCCGTTGTGTTCATAATCTGTAAGCACCTACCAGTATACGATCATGGTTGACTTTTCGCAATTTGCGCTCATTCCCACGTTTCTCGCAATTGTTTGGCCACCCTGGGTGACCATGCTGTTGGTGATGTTCTTCATCGCTATCTGCTCCATTATGGTGCTGACGGTGCTCATCCAAAAGCCGCAAGGCGGCGGGTTGGCGAGTGCTTTCGGCGGTGGAGTCAGCTCGGGTCAAACGGCGTTCGGAACGAAGACTGGCGATGCGCTGACCGTGTTCACCATCACGGTATTTGTCTTATATCTGCTGTTTGCAATCGTTTTGAACTACGCCGCGGCTCCTCAGGTGGCTCCCGCTCCTCCGGGCGGAACAGTTGAGGCTCCGCTGGATAGCAATCCCGCCAACGGAGGCGGTGTGACCAATCCGGCCGGAGAGATTCCATCTGGGATCAATCCGGATGGTGTAATGCCCGCTGGGCAGCCTGGTGCAACACCCCTACCCGTTCCGGCGGTGAATCCTGCTCCGATTTCGCCAGCTGATTCCGTTCCTCCCGTGATCGCGCCGGTGATTCCGCCCTCGGTTGATCCGTTGGCAACTCCACCAGCCACGACACCATTAACTACCCCTGCGGTTACGCCTCCGGTTACGCCTCCGGT
>CAYVFW010000114.1:8921-10346 GCA_964450325.1 uncultured Phycisphaeraceae bacterium
CAGCCACGACACCATTAACTACCCCTGCGGTTACGCCTCCGGTTACGCCTCCGGTCACTACCCCGGCGGCGGACCCCGGCGTGATCCCGGTCGCACCGGCGAATCCGGCGAATCCGCCTTCTTCACCTGCTCAGCCTGGGGTTACGCCTGCGAATCCGGTGCAACCGGCCCCGACGCAGCCGCGGTAGCACGCTTGGGCTGCCTCAGCGGGCCAACTAGAGGTCCCGCCCTTTTGCTTACTTTTTTCCCCGCAGGTTGACTTAAGATTGAAGTCCGCATGATCCGAAGCATGACAGGTTATGGCGATGCGAGTGCCCACATTGATGGGTGCCACTACTTCGTTGAGGTACGCTCGCTCAATAATAAGTACTTCAAGGCTAACATAAGGCTCGCGGAAGAGTTTCAGGGCATGGAAGCGGAGTTCGAGGCAAAGCTTCGCGAGCGGCTCAGCCGGGGCACGGTGACGGTCACGGCTCGCTGCTCACAAGACTCTGCTGCGGCGGCGTATGCGATTAATCTTGGTGCGCTGCAGAGTTACCTTTCGGCTTTGAAGCAACTACCTGATGTGCAGAGCGGTTTACTTACGTTAGATGCGGCATCGTTGTTATCTTTGCCTGGGGTGATGCAGCCCCCTCCCAACGAGGATGCCCGGGTAAAGCGGGTGCGTGATGCGTTTGCGAAGTTGCTTGACGTGGCGGTGCAAACGCTACTCGCGATGCGTGAGCGCGAGGGAACAGTCTTGGTCGCCGATCTTGAATCAAACCGGCAGGTTATCGCGGAGCGGTTAGCCGACGTCGCAGAGCGGGCACCGGGAGTGGTGCTTGAATATCAGTCACGCCTGAAGCTCCGTGTGGAATCGGCGATTCGTGAAGCGCAGCTTTCGATTGAACCGGGTGACCTGGTTCGAGAAGTCGCGATCTACGCAGAGCGCACAGACATCGCGGAAGAAATCAAGCGGCTCAGCGCGCACCTGGATCAGTTTAAAGATATGTTGTCTCGCCGCGACGGAAAGCCGCTGGGCCGGACGCTTGACTTCCTTGCACAAGAGATGCTGCGAGAGGCCAACACGATCGCCAGCAAAAGCCCCGACGCGGCGATCGCGCGGCATGCAGTAGAAATCAAGGGTGCGATCGACCGAATTAAGGAGCAGGCTCAGAACATCGAATAGCGAAACGATTTAACCCGCGGGGTGGACGGCGTCTCACCCTATTTTGGCCGAGCAGAGGGTGCGGCGGGCGGGGCTTCTCAGCGGGCGTTTTGCACTACTCTCCGCGCTTGACCGCCGCACAAAGCACCGCCTCTGTCTACTCATTTGCGGCAGAAGCAGTCCGGCCTTCACTATACCACCTCGCTACCGCTACTTTCGGCCCTGGGTCGCCGGTCCGCAAGACCAGGCACCGCCTCAAAATACCCCCACCCCAACCC